>JAEWUH010000061.1 GCA_023397245.1 Bacillota bacterium
CCTCAATATTGTTCAAAATACGCTTTGTCCGGCGCAACGCCGACAACTACTATTATACACTGGGGAAAATTAAATGAATAGCGATTCTGTCAATAATATTTGAATAATCGATTAACGGCTTGTTGCGATTCCCATATTGACAGAAGCTGCACGGTTATATTATAATCAAAATACAGGAAAATATGGGCTTTTATTACTGACGGATAATTGTGGGCAACCACAGGGGAATAAAAGCCGGCAATCAGCCGACCGTCTGGGCAGCATTTGGATGACACCGAATGTTGCTCTTTTTTATTTCAAAAAAAGAGCAACCCAAATGCCTGATGGAACAGAGGGAGACAGTTATGGACGAATCAGAATGGCAAAATTTTAACGGCGGAAACTGGCAAAAGCAGATCGATGTGCGGAACTTTATCCAGTCCAACTACACGCCCTACGAGGGGGACGAGGGATTCCTTTCGGGTGCGACGGAGCGCACGGTTACGCTGATGGAAAAGCTGAACGGCCTTTTGGATTCGGAACGGAAGGCGGGAGGCGTGCTGGACGTGGACACTGAAACGGTCAGCTCGCTTAAAAACTACGCCCCCGGCTATCTGGACAAGGAAAACGAAATTATTGTCGGCCTGCAGACATCCAGCCCGCTGAAAAGGGGAGTAAATCCCTTCGGCGGCCTGAACATGACGCGCAAGGCGTGCGAGGCTTACGGCTACAAGCTTTCTGAAAAGGTGGAACAGGAGTTCCGGTACCGCACGACGCACAACGAAGGCGTATTCCGCGCTTATACGGATGAAATCCGGGCCCTCCGCCACTGCGGAGTGATCACCGGCTTGCCGGACGCTTACGGCAGGGGACGTATTATCGGCGATTACCGCAGGGTTGCCCTCTACGGCATCGACCGGCTGATCGAGGAGAAGAAAAAGGACAAGGCGCTTGTCGGTACGAAGCTCATGGATGCCGACAACATCCGCCTGCTGGAGGAGCTGTACCAGCAGATCACGTTTTTGGGATACCTGAAGGAAATGGCGGCTCTATACGGCTTTGATATTTCAAAACCGGCGGCAAACGCGAGGGAAGCGGTTCAGTGGCTGTATTTCGGCTATCTGGGCGCCATCAAGGAGCAGAACGGCGCGGCCATGAGCTTGGGGCGCGTGAGCACATTCTTAGATATTTACATGGAGCGCGACTTGAAGAACGGAACGCTCACCGAGCGGCAGGCGCAGGAGCTTTTCGACGACTTTGTCATGAAGCTGCGCATGGCAAGGCACCTGCGTACGCCGGAATACAACGAGCTTTTCGCGGGCGACCCCATGTGGATTACGGAATCCGTCGGCGGAATGGGAGAGGACGGCCGGACACTCGTTACCAAAAGCTCCTACCGTATTCTGAATACGCTCTACAACCTCGGTTCCGCGGCGGAGCCGAACCTTACCGTTCTGTGGTCGGACCGTCTGCCGGAAAGCTTTAAGCGCTTTGCTGCAAAGGTTTCCTGCGACACGGACGCCATCCAGTATGAAAACGACGACGTTATGCGCCCGAAGTTCGGCGACGATTACGCCATTGCCTGCTGCGTTTCCGCCATGCGCGTCGGCAAGGATATGCAGTTCTTCGGGGCGCGGGCAAATCTCGCCAAGCTGCTCCTGATGAGCCTGAACGGCGGCCGTGACGAAAAGAGCGGCCAGCAGGTCGCCCCGGTGCGCGCTCCCTACGCGGGCGAATACCTGGAGTACGGAAAAGTTCTGGAAGGCCTGGACTTTTACCGCTCCTGGCTTGCGAAAACCTATGTGAGCGCCATGAACATCATCCACTATATGCACGACAAATACGCGTATGAAAAGACACAAATGGCGCTGCATGACACCGACGTCCACCGTTTTATGGCGTTCGGCATCGCGGGAATGTCCGTGGTGGCGGATTCCCTTTCCGCGATAAAATACGCAAAGGTAAAATGTATCCGCGACGATACCGGGCTGATCACGGATTTTGAAATTACGGGCAGCTACCCCGCATTCGGGAACGACGACGACCGCGTGGACTCCATTGCACAGGAGCAGGTGAAGCTCTTTTATGAAGAGCTGAAGAAAAATCCGGCTTACCGCGGCGCGGAGCATACGCTTTCCATCCTCACGATCACCTCCAACGTGGTTTACGGCAAAAAGACCGGCGCAACGCCGGACGGCAGAAAAGCCGGAGAACCTTTCGCGCCCGGCGCGAACCCGATGCACAACCGCGAGAAGAACGGTGCGCTCGCCTCGCTGAACTCGGTGGCCAAGCTTTCCTATGATATCTGCAAGGACGGAATCTCCAACACGTTCTCCATTGTTCCGCAGGCGCTGGGGCATGACAGCGGGGAGCGCTGCCGCAACCTTGTTTCCATTCTGGACGGCTATTTTGCCCAGAATGCGCACCATATCAATGTGAACGTGCTGAACCGCGAAACCTTGATGGAGGCCTATGAAAATCCGGAGAAGTACCCGAACCTCACCATCCGTGTTTCGGGCTACGCCGTAAATTTCCACAAGCTTTCCAAACAGCAGCAGCGGGAGGTCATTTCCAGAACATTCCACGAGGTGATGTAATGAAAGGGAGGGTTCATTCCTTTCAGAGCCTCGGTGCGGTGGATGGCCCGGGTTTGCGCTATGTGGTCTTTTTGCAGGGCTGCACTCTGCGCTGCGCGTACTGCCATAATCCCGATACGTGGAATGCCGCCTCCGGCGAGGAATACGAAGCGGACGAAATTGTGCGCAAAATCCTGCGGTACAAGCCGTATTTCGGCAAAGACGGCGGCGTCACCGTTTCCGGCGGGGAGCCGCTGCTGCAGTGGAGGTTCGTAGCGGAGCTGTTCCAGAAACTGCACGCCGAGGGAATCCGCACCGCGCTGGATACCGCCGGAATCGGGGATTTGGAGGGCGCGCGCGAGGTGCTGCGGCATACCGACCTCGTTCTCTGTGACCTGAAGTTTTCGCGTGCGGAGGACTACCTGCGCTGGTGCAGGGGAAATATGGGTCAGGTGGCCGCGTTTTTAGAGCTCACGGGGCAGATGTGCGTTCCGCTTTGGATACGCCACGTGGTTGTCCCGGGGCTGAACGACGCGGAAGAAGATATCTTAAGGATTGCGTCCGTCGCCGGGCAGTACCGGAACCTGCAAAAGCTGGAGCTTCTGCCGTTCCGTAAAATATGCGAGACAAAATACCGGGCGCTCGGCATTGAATTTCCACTGCACGATTACGCGGAGTGCTCCGACTCCGAAGTACAGCGGCTGTACCGGCTGATGGAACGTTCTGCCGATGTGAAATGAAATAATCCCTGCGAAAAGAACAGACAGCCCGTTTATCGAATGATTCGGACTGTCTGTTTGGTTATAAAGCCTTTCTCAGCCTCCCCGGCGAAAAAGGGAGCGCGATACGCGGGAATAAAAAATCGGAAAACGCAGGATAATATATTTCTACATATTAAAATAGAGCTTGGTTTCTTTATGCTTTCTTTATACGCGAAGGCTGTAATTTTATGTAATATTAATGTATAATGAATTTCTGTCATCCTGCATTTTTCAGCGTGAACCGCTGTTTTTCCCGGACGGCGGGCGTTTAATGTTTAAAACCTGCGGCGAAATAACTTAAGGGGTGCTTTTTTCCATGTTTAAAAAGATAAAATCCGTATTAATCGGAAAAGCGATTAAGAGTACGGAAGCGGAATCCGAAAAATTCAGCGTAATCTGGGGTCTTCCGATTCTGTCGAGCGACGCGATTTCCTCCGTGGCTTACGCCTGCGAAGAGATTTTGATGGTGCTCATTCCGGTGCTGGGCATTGCCTCGTACAAGCCTCTGATGGGAGCCGCCATGGCAATCATCGGGCTGCTCTGCATTCTGGTCTTTTCCTACCGGCAGACCATCGACTGCTACCCGCACGGCGGCGGCTCCTACAGCGTGGCAAGCGACAACCTTGGAAAAATCCCCGGCCTGATCGCCGCGGCGTCCCTTTCCATTGACTATGTGCTTACGGTGGCCGTCAGCACCTGCTCCGGTACGGCCGCAATTATTTCCGCCTTTCCGGAAGCATTGCCGTTCCGGGTGGAAATAACGCTTCTGATCATCATTCTGCTCACACTGGGCAACCTCCGGGGAATCCGGGAATCCTCCATCCTTTTCGGCGTTCCTACCTACCTGTTTATTTTTACGATCATCGCGATGATTATTACCGGCGTGGTCAAGGTTGTTTTTCTCGGGCAGGTTCCGCAGGCAGCGGCCGCGGCCGCTCTGCAGCAGCCCATGCAGGACCTGACCATCCTGCTGTTCTTAAAGGCGTTTTCCGGCGGATGCACCGCACTGACCGGCGTGGAAGCCGTGAGCAACGGTATTCCGAATTTCAAGACTCCTTCCCAGAAGCACGCGAAGACCGTTCTTGCCATGCTTGCCGGTCTGGTTCTTGTTATCTTTGCCGGCGTCTGCTACCTGGCTTCCATCTATAAGATTGCTCCGCAGCAGAACGTCACGGTTGTTGCCCAGATTGCAACGCAGGTATTCGGGCAGGGAAGCGTCATGTTCTATGTGGTTCAGGCTACCACGGCGGTGATTCTGATTATGGCAGCAAATACCGCTTTTGCGGATCTTCCGCTCCTGCTTTCGCTTTTGGGGAAGGACGGCTACGTGGCAAGGATGTTCAGCAGCCGCGGAACAAGGCTGAGCTTTTCCAACGGAATCATGCTGCTGTTTGCGCTTTCCTCCATCCTTGTAATCGTCTTCAAGGCGGAAACCCATCTTCTGCTCCCACTGTATGCGGTGGGCGTGTTCCTTTCCTTTACGCTCTCGCAGTCCGGCATGTTTAAAAAGTGGATTACGCACAAGCAGGGCAACTGGAGGCATAAAGCGCTGATCAACGGGCTGGGCGCGGTCGTAACCGCCGTCACCTGCATTATCATCGCGGCAAGCAAATTCCTGGCCGGCGCGTGGATCGTATTGATCTGCATCCCCACACTGGTATTCCTGATGCTGTTTATCCGCAATCATTACAACAATGTCCGCGATAACCTCGTTATTGATGAAGACCCCAACGATCTCATTATCGACGAACCGGTCAATAATTATATTATTCTGCCGATCCAGTCCGTAAACAAATCCTTTTTGAAGGCTTTGAATTACAGCATGACGCTTGGCGGGACCATTGAGGTATACCACGTAAGCACGGATCCGGTCAAAACGGAAAAACTCAAAGAGCAATATGCGGAGCTGACTTTGGATATCCCTTTGACGATTGAAGAGGCGCCTTACCGGAATGTGAACGAAATGATTTTAAACCATGTGGATAAGAAACACGCCACGCTGGGCAAGCACGAAATGCTTACCGTGGTTCTGCCGCAGTTCGTCATTACAAAGTGGTGGCATAATCTGCTGCACAACCAAACCTCTCTGGTTTTAAAATCCTCTTTGCTGAAGCGGCGCAACCTTGCGGTGATTACCATTCCGTACATCATTAACGAATAACAAACGAATAAACAAACAAAGAACGGCTGTCCGAAATGCAAACGCATTTTGGGCAGCCGTTTTCGGTTGCTGTACGAGCCCACGGCTGAGCCGGGAACCCAAGCTCTAAATCAGAGAATTAAACGCTGCGGACGTCATGCAGAAACTTTTTCATCCGTTCCTCTGCTTGCGCTGCCGAAGCCGGATTATAACCGGCCGAGAACGGGTCGCAGAATCCGTGGCTTCCGTTCAGCAGAACAGCGGTAACATTCGGCTTGCTTTTCAGCTCTGCCGCAAGCGATGCCGGGTCAAAGGATTCTTCCCGGTCGGCGAAAATCAGCAGCGCGGGGCACTTCGGCGCAAGCATTGTATAATCCCGTATCCGGGAGCCATAGCGGCCGATTATGCCGTCGCAAAGGCCGCTTTCCGCGCAGCGCCACGCAACGGTAGCCCCGGCACTGAAACCCAGAAGAATAATCTTCCGGTATTTTGGGCGCAGCTGGCGGATGAGATCATTGATGCTGCTATAAACTTCAAAGCCGACGGCTTTCATAAAGAATTCGTATGCGTCCTGCTGTTGTGCGTAATCAAAGCAGCGGCCTGCCAGCAAATCCGGGCAGTAAACGTCATAGCCCGCCGCGGCATATTCTTCGCATACCTCCCGCATATGCCGGTTGATTCCGTAAATCTCGTGCAGGACGATGATGGCTGTATCGGAACCGTTCTGAAAGGTCAGCATATTACTTTTTGAAAATTCCGGTAAAGTCGAGCGTTGCAAAATAATCGGCGGGAGTTTCCGCGCGGCGGATCAGCTGGGTAGTTCCGTCCTCTTTCAGCAGAATTTCGGCGGAACGCAGCTTGCCGTTGTAGTTGTATCCCATGGAATGACCATGCGCCCCGGTGTCATGGATTACGATCAGGTCGCCGATATCGATTTTGGGAAGCATGCGGTCGATGGCGAACTTGTCGTTGTTTTCGCACAGGCCGCCCGTAATGTCATATTTATGGTCGCGGGGCAGGTTTTCCTTACCCATTACCGTAATGTGGTGGTAAGCGCCGTACATGGCGGGGCGCATCAGGTTCACCGCACAGGCATCCAGCCCGATGTACTCCTTGTGGGTGTGCTTTTCGCGGGCGGCGGTGGCAACCAGACAGCCGTAAGGCCCCAGCATATACCGCCCAAGCTCGGTGTAAATCGCCACGTCGTCCATGCCCGCCGGAACCAGAACTTCCTCGTAGGCTTTCCTTACGCCTTCACCGATTTTCATGATGTCGGCAGGCTCCTGCTCCGGACGGTACGGAATGCCGACTCCGCCGGAAAGGTTAATAAACGAGATATGCGCGCCGGTTTCACGGCTCAGCTCCACCGCGGTGCAGAACAGAATACGCGCAAGCTCCGGATAATACGCGTTGCCCGCCGTATTGCTTGCCAGAAATGCGTGCAGGCCAAAGTGCTTTGCGCCGAGCTCTTTCAGCCTTTTAAAGCCCTCGGTGAGCTGTTCGCGGGTAAAGCCGTATTTCGCTTCGCCGGGGTTATCCATGATCGCGTTGCTGATCTGGAAAACGCCGCCGGGGTTATACCGGCAGCAGATTGTCTCCGGAATTCCGGTGAGCTTTTCCAGTACGTCGATATGGGTGATATCGTCAAGATTGATGGTTGCGTTCAGTTTGCTTGCCAGCTCAAAATCCTCGTCCGGCGTTACGTTGGAGGAAAACATAATCTGATTGCCGGAAAAGCCGCACGCGTCGGACAGCATGAGCTCCGTATAGGAGGAACAGTCTACGCCGCAGCCTTCTTCCTGCAGTATCTTAAGAATAAAGGGATTGGGTGTGGCCTTTACCGCGAAAAATTCCCGGTAGCCCTTGTTCCACGCAAACGCTTTATAAAGTCTGCGGGCGTTTTCCCGAATTCCCTTTTCATCGTACAAATGGAACGGGGTGGGGTACTCTTTTGTAATTTCCTTCAGCTTTTCCAGATCAACAAATGTCGTCTTCATGAGTCCTGTTTTCCTTTCGTCAGTTCAATCAGCTTTATTTCATTTTTCAATGACTCTTTAAATAAATCCACCAGGTTTTTCTTTTTGGAGTAAAGGCAGGTGGAATCTTTTCCGTCGCAGAGATCGCCGGTAAGGACGCTGGAGGAATCCGCAATCAGCCGGATTTGCCTCTGCGTTTTTTCCGCGTGGTAAACCGTTGCTCCCTCCAGCAGGAAAGGCCGGTTGGTGATAATCACGATTTTCAGCCCACGGGAAACACCGTCCGCCAGTTCCGGCAGAATCCGTTCGATGGTATCCAGAGACATGGAAAGGTACGCCCGCTTTCCGGATTCGCTGAGCATATTCCGGATTTTATTTAAAATGTGCTCCTCGCCTTTAATTGTGATATAACCGTCGACGTCACCTTTGGGGACGGGGGCGCTTTGAAGGAGCTCCTGCTTGTGCTGAGTAAGCCGGGCGATTTTATTGCTGCAGAATTCTTCCGGCGGGACGGGAGTGTAGCGCGTAACCGCGCCCTCGATGAGATAAGCAGCCCCTTTTTCCGCCAGACCGGCAAGTGCGGTGTACGTATTGGAGCGCGAAATTCCCGTCAGCTTCGCGGCTTCGTATCCGGTGAGCTGTCCCTCGGCAATCAGCATCATATAGATGTTTGCTTCCTGTTTTGTCAGGCCAAAGTGTGTAAGCAATTCGATAAAATCCAACCGTTTCACCTCAAAACAATTACGTGTTTCTGTTTAGGAACACTATAACATGCCGAGCCGGTTTTGTCAATGCACTCAAAGCGGAAAGGCTGATTAATTTTGATTGCGAATTCAAAATATAAGTGTTACTATAGTGGTAAATATAACCTACTGTTTTATAAGAAACCGGGTGTGAAAGATGGATCAGAATGTGCAGGTGATTGACCGCGCGCTTGATATCATTGAGCAGCTTTCAGAGTCATCCAAATCGATGGGGCCGACAAAAATCGCGGAGAACACAGGGCTGAACAAAAGCACGGTTCACCGTCTGCTTGCAACCCTGCTGCGCCGGAACTACGTAGAGAAAAACGAGGAAGACGGCACCTATACGCTGGGTCCCAAACTGATCGAAGTGGTGAGCAGCCATATCGGCAGTCTGGAGCTGCAGACGGAAGCGCGTCCGTATCTTTCCGCGCTGGCAATGGATCTGAATCTGACCGTGCATCTTGGAATTCAGGATGGCGCGGAGGTTATTTATATCGAAAAACTGGATACCATCCCGACAAAGCAGCTTTATTCGCAGATCGGCTACCGTGTGCCGGCTTACTGTTCTTCTCTGGGCAAGTGCCTGCTGGCTTCCCTGTCCGGCGCGGAACTGGAGGAGGTCATGGCTTCCTGCCGATTTGAGCGGTTTACAAAAAACACCATCCCGAATATGGAGGAGCTGAAAAAACACCTTCGGCAGGTTCGCAGTCAGGGTTGGGCAATGGACAATCAGGAATATGTTGTCGACCATTTATGTGTGGGCGCGCCTGTGTACGACTATCGCGGCGAAATCATCGCAGCCGTGAGCGCGAGCGGAACCACGGCAAAAATAACGGAGACAAATCTCCCGGCTGTAATACGCGAGGTCAAAAGGACCGCTTCCCGGATATCAAGAAGACTGGGCTATCTTACATAACCTGCTTTTTTTCCCGCGGTATGCCCGTTTGTCTATAGATATGAAAACAGCCCGAAAGAACGCTTTTCCGTGTTCTTTCAGGCTGATGTTTTTACAGCTGCTTACAGCGCCCCGCCGCTGCAGGGGCGAAATTATGAAATTATGTTTTTGAGTACGATGGTTTTCTTACGGGTTACCTCGTCAAAAGTGGACGAAACGCCCTCTGTTCCGATTCCGGAATACTTGTAGCCGCCAAACGGCATTTCAAAGCTGCGGAAGAAGCTTGCGCCGTTGATCACCGCGCCGCCGCACTCAAGCTCACCGGCAACCCGGAACGCAGTCTTCATATCGCGGGTAAACACGCACCCGCAGAGCCCGAACTTGGACTGGTTGGCAATTTCAACCGCCTCTTCGACCGTATCAAAGCCGATAATCGGAACGACCGGCCCGAAGATTTCCATATCCTTTGCCACGTCCGCCGTTTTTGGAACATCCACGATGACGGTCGGTTCGTAGTAAGCGCCGTTTCGTTTTCCGCCGAGCAGAATTCTGCCGCCCTGCTTTACCGTGAGATTTACCTCATTTTCCACCTTCTTTGCAGCATCTTCGCTGATCAGGCAGGCAATTTGAGTAGTCTCGTCGGAAGGCTCACCGCATTTCAGCTTCTTAATCCGGGCGATTGCCTTTTCGGTGAACTCGGTCTTTCTGCTGTTATGGATCAGAAAACGCTTGGAAGCGCAGCAGACCTGGCCGCAGTTATACATTCTGCCCCAGATGAGTTCCTCGACGGCCAAGTCAACGTCGCCGTCTTCCAGAACAAGAAAGGCATCGTTTCCGCCAAGTTCCAGCGAGATATGCGCAAGGTGGTCTGCCGCCGTTTTGGCGGTCTCGATTCCGACTTCGGTGGAACCGGTGAGCGTAATGGCGTGTACGTCGGGATTTTCGCAGAGCCAGCTGCCCACCTTTGAGCCGCGCCCGGTCAGGAT
>JAEWUH010000066.1 GCA_023397245.1 Bacillota bacterium
ACTTTACGTTTATAATATAGTATAATTTCAACACATAATCTGTTGCGCCTGCAACACGAAGAAGGAATTTTTTATGATTCAAATTTTGAAAAATAACGAGCTTTTTGCGAATATCAAGGAGCAGGACATTTCCTCCATGCTCCAGTGCCTCGGCTGCCGCAGGCGGAGCATTGAGAAAGGCGATTTTATCTTTCTGGCGGGAGAAACACAGCCCGCGCTTGGAATTCTGCTTTCCGGAAACGCGCAGGTAATCAAAGAAAACCTGGAAGGAGACTCCATGATTGTCGGCACCCTGAAGACCGGGGATTTATTCGGGGAAACCTATGCCTGCATGGGGTTAAAGGTTCTTCCCGTTTCCGTAAGGGCTTTGGGGAAATGCGAGGTTCTGCTTATGGATGTCTCGAAAATCATCGGCACCTGCCAGTCGGCCTGTGCTTTTCACCGGCAGCTGGTCGCAAACCTGCTCCGCATCATCGCGAAAAAGAATATCTTTCTAAGCCAGAAAATGTCTTTTCTCTCCCACAAAACAATCCGCAGCAGGCTGGAGGCTTATTTTACCGGCACAATACAGCAAACCGGCTCGTATGATTTTTCCATTCCGTTCAGCCTTACTGAGCTGGCGGATTATCTCTGCATCGACCGGAGCGCCATGAGCCGCGAGCTCTCTCATATGAAAACCGAAGGAATTCTGGATTACCGCGGACGAAATTTTCATTGGCTCAGAAAGTCCGTATAAAATAAAGCACCGGCAAAACTGACCTTTATGGTCTGGCTTTGCCGGTGTTACTACGTAATGCTATTCCATTTTGCCGGTAAGTTACAGGCTTAATGTGATAAAGTTACGGATGCACGAAGAAAACCCGTATAATATTTATATATCAGCAAATACCGGTAAATGCCAAAAGGCTTTATAGATACGTTCCCAAACGGAAAAGTCGCGCAGCACCGAATCCGGCACTGCGCGGCTTTTTTTCGATAAACCGGTTAAGATAAAACCGAGAGAATTCCCTTATGTCCCCTAATTGCCCAGACCGCACCCGGCACCGCCGCAGCCTCTGCCATTCCCGCGGCCGAGCCCTGCTCCCACTCCGCAGCCGGCTCCGGTGCCCGTCCCATCACAGACAGTCTGCCGTTCTTCAACGGCTTTTATGATCTCGTCGGCTCTTGCCTGCGTAATGGTGCCGTCCGCGACGCGTTTTGCCAGATTATCTTTGACGATCTGCAGTCTTTCCTTTTTGAATTCCTCCAGCTTGCCGGCTTCCTCTGCAATGGCGCCGTAGCTTTTGCCGGTATCCTGTTTTTCCTGAATTACGCTTTCCGTGGTTTTTCCGGTCAGCCCCGCCACGGCTTCCGCCGGAGAGCTGTACCTGGAAGCGGCAAAGGCGGTAATTGAAGTTGCACCGATAACCAGTACCATTGCGCCAATCGCTGTAATTTTTTTCATTTTCGTCATTTGAATGACCTCCTTTTGTTATTTTACTGCCTGCATTGTGTTGCCTGCTATGATTAAAGAATATCCGGAATTTATGGCAAAAGTGTGTTTTTCATTTTCTGATTTCGTGGCAAAGCAGCCCGAAAAAGACATACTTTCGTCACAGCTTTTTTCTATCATATGATAAACAAAGCCAACATAAAGAATGAGGTGACTTTATGCCGACCATATTAATTGCGGATGACAACCGACAGATTACGTCCATTCTGGAGGAATACGCAAAAAAAGAGGGCTTTACGCCAAAGACCGCGTCGGGCGGAAACGAAGCCGTTGAACTGTTCCGAACGCTCCAGCCGGATATTGTTCTCCTCGACGTCATGATGCCCGAAATGGACGGGTTTGAAGCCTGCCGTGAAATACGCAAAACATCAAACGTGCCGGTCATTATGATTACGGCCCGAGGCGAGGATTTTGAAAAAATCATGGGGCTGGACATCGGCGCGGACGATTACATTGTAAAGCCGTTCTCCCCCGGAGAGGTTATGGCAAGGGTACGCGCAATCATGCGGAGAATCTCCCGCGATGACAGCCGAAAACGGCAGATTTACTCATTTGGCAATCTGAATATTGATCTTGACGACTATACCGTTACAATCGGCGGACAGAATGTAGCCCTGACAAAAAAGGAAACCGAGCTTTTATGGACGCTGGCTGTGAACCGGAACAAGGTGTTTTCAAGGGACAACCTGTTAAACAGCCTTTGGGGCTATGATTATTACGGCGACAGCAGAACCGTGGATTCCCATATCAAGCGGCTCCGAGCAAAGCTGGATTTGTTTGACCACGCCGGCTGGGAAATCAAAACCATCTGGGGCGTCGGTTATAAATTTGAGGGCAAATAAATGAAAAATAAAATTACGTGGAAGCTTACCCTTTATTTTTCGGCGGTTCTCCTGCTTTTTTCCGTACTCATCGGCAGCGTGTTCATGGTACTTTTCAAAAACCATACTATGGAACTGCAAAAAGCGGAGCTGCAAAAGCGTGCGGAGACAATGGCCGGTACCATTTCGGGTTTTATGAACGGATCCGGCACCGGCAGCGGGATGATGGGAAGCGGAAGAATGGGCTACGGTGCCTATCTGCGCTTCCTGAACGATATCGCCATGACCGACGTCTGGATTGTCGATGAAAATCTGGAGCTGATTACGGGCGGTACAATGGCGGGCAATCAATATCAGTATTCCGACCTGCCGCAGGACGCGGAGAAAGTAGTAAAAGAGGTCTTTCAAAATAAAACCACGTTCAGCGAAGGATTCAGCGGGCTTTTAAACAAGCCTACTTTAACGGTCGGAACACCGATTCAGTCCGGCGGAAAGGTCGTCGGCGCGCTTCTGCTTCATTCGCCGGTGGAAGGAATCAATGAAGCTAATTTTCAGGGATTTGTCATCCTGCTCGTCAGTATCCTGACCGCTCTGTTTTTAGCCCTTGTGCTTTCGAGCATCCTTGCGGTAAGCTTTACAAAACCGCTGAAAAAAATGAAGGATTCCGCCATGCTGCTGGCGGCAGGCAGTTACACCGCGAAAACCGGAGTGCGGCAAAGTGATGAAATCGGCGAACTTGCCGCCGCGATTGATATTTTAAGCGAACGGCTTGACGCGGCCGGCCGGGAAAGCGAAAAGCTGAACCAGCTCCGGCGTGATTTCATCGCGAACATTTCTCACGAGCTGAGGACCCCCGTCACGGTTATCCGCGGCTCCCTGGAGGCGCTTTGCGACGAAGTCGTGACCGACTCGGAACTTGTAAAAAGCTATTACCGGCAAATGTTAAACGAAAGTCTGTTTCTGCAGCGGCTAGTCAACGATTTACTGGATTTGTCCCGGCTGCAGAATACCGATTTTAAGATAGAGATGCAAAAGATCAGCCTTTGCGACGTTCTGAGCGATGTGATTCGCAGCGCACAGCATATGGCGCAGAAAAAGGACATTGAAATCCGGCCGGAACAGGAAGCCCCGGCGTGCTCCGTGACGGGAGACTACGGGCGGCTGCGGCAGATGTTCCTGATTATTCTGGACAACGCCGTAAAATTTTCTCCCCAGGGCAGTACCGTTACGGTAACGATGAGAGGAAATACGGTGTCGCTCCGGGATTATGGCATCGGAATCGCCCCGGAGGATCTTCCCTATATTTTTGACCGGTTTTACAAGGTGAAGTCGGAGAAAAATAAAAACGGCACGGGCCTTGGGCTCGCTATCGCAAAGCAGATTGCCGACCGGCATAATATTCAGGTATCCGTTCGAAGTGAAGTCAATTAGGGAACGGAGTTTTTGTTTCAGTTTCTAAACCTCACTGTGACTTAATCACCGCGCAGAAACCCTTTATCCGCTATAATCAGGACATCTTTCGGTTACAAATAAGGAGGATGTTCCTATGAGATCTCTTACCGTAAAAACAGACCGCTGCCCGCAGAATCACCCCTGTCCTTCTGTTCGGGTATGTCCGGTCGGCGCTCTTTCGCAGGAAGGATTTAAAGCCCCTGCCGTCGATTTGAATAAATGCATCAAATGCGGCAAATGCGCAAACTTCTGTCCTATGCGAGCGCTTGTTCTGGAATAATTTTAGAGTTCTTCGCTGCAAAGGGAGCCTGACGCATGGCGTCAGGCTCCCTTTTTATCTGCAATCCGGTTTCTCTATTCCTTTTTTGAGGCGTTTCTCTGCACAAGCTTCACAATTTCAACAATCGGAATCACGGAGAAGGCAAGCGCGAGCGCGGTGATATACTCCGCCGCGGAGATTTCTTCAAACCCGAAGGCAACGGAAAGTGCGGGAATATAGATGACGGCCGACGTTAACAGAAGCGAGCCGACCATTGCGCCGATCAGGAATAGATTCTGATATTTGATCTTAAAGATGGAACCGCGCTGGGAGCGCATATTGAACGAGTGGAAAATTTCTGCCATAGACATAGTGAGGAACGCCATTGTCATGCCGTCGGAGCTGGTTGTGATTTCCCATCTGCCGGATTCCATAAAATGACCGATAAAGTAAGCCGCCAGCGTCACCAGCGAAACCAGTATTCCCTGATACGCCACATCCGTTCCCAGCCCGCCGGAGAAAATCCCGTCCTTCGGGTCTCTCGGCCTGCGGGACATCAGATTTGCTTCCTGCCGTTCCATGCCCAGCGCCAGCGCGGGGAAGCAGTCCGTAATCAGGTTGATCCACAAAAGGTGGACCGGCTTTAATATGATAAACCCCAGAAGGGTGGCGGTAAACACGGAAATCACTTCGCTCAGATTGGAGGCCAGCAGGAATTGAATCGTCTTGCGGATATTGTCATAAATCCGGCGCCCCTCCTCTACCGCCGACACAATGGTTGCAAAATTGTCGTCCGCCAAGACCATATCCGCAACGTTTTTCGTTACGTCGGTTCCGGTGATGCCCATGCCGATACCGATATCCGCATTCTTGATGGACGGGGCGTCGTTTACGCCGTCTCCGGTCATGGCCGTAACCATTCCCCTGCTTTTCCACGCGTTGACGATGCGCACCTTATGTTCCGGCTGTACTCTGGCATAAACGGAATACTTCTCAATATCGCGGTTTAATTCTTCGTCGCTCAAATCGTCCAGCTGTGAGCCGGTAACCGCCTGTAAAACGTCCGTGATGATTCCCAGATCCGAAGCAATCGCCGCGGCGGTGTCTTTATGGTCGCCCGTGATCATGATAACCCGGATGCCTGCCGCTTTGCATTCTTTGACTGCTTCCAGCACCTCCGGGCGGATGGGGTCAATCATGCCGACCAGACCGAGAAAGGTGAGCTCGTGCTCCAATTTATCCGGTTCAAAGGTATGCGGAATTTTATCCAGCTTTTTATAAGCCGCACCTAAAACGCGGAGCGCTTTGTCTGCCATGCGCTTGTTTTCGGAAAGCACCTGAGAACGAAGCACGTCTGTAAGAGGAACCGCGTCACCGTTAAGAAGAATGTGGGTGCACCGTTTCAGGATTTCGTCCGGCGCGCCCTTTGTGTACTGAATATAGCCGTTTTTTGCCGCATGGACGGTCGACATCATTTTGCGCATGGAATCGAACGGCGCTTCGCCGATGCGGGGCGCTTTTTCGCTCAGCTCGTATTTTTTAAGGGACAGAGAAGCTGCGTAGTTTACCAACGCGTTTTCCGTGGGTTCGCCGGTCACTTCCCCGTTTCGGTCCAATACGGAATCACTGCACAGCGCCAGAGCAGTCGCCAATAAATTCTCGTTTTCACCGTAATGCTCCACCACGGTCATTTTGTTCTGGGTAAGCGTGCCGGTTTTATCGGAACAGATGATCTGAGCGCAGCCAAGGGTTTCCACCGCGGTCAGCTTCCGAATTACCGCATTGCGCTTTGACATATTTGTTACACCGATGGAAAGCACAATCGTCACAACGGTGGCCAGTCCCTCCGGAATTGCCGCCACAGCAAGACTGACCGCTACCATAAACGTATTTAAAATCACCTGCCCGCTGAAATTTCCTTCTTTGATCAGGCTGAATGCAAACATGAAAACGCAGATGCCGACCACCAGCCAGGTCAGAATTTTACTGAGCTGGTTCAGCTTGATTTGCAGCGGCGTCAGGCCCTGGCTGGCGTTCGCGAGCGCGTCCGCAATTTTTCCCATTTCGGTATCCATACCGGTTGCGGCCACGACGGCTTTCCCCCGGCCATAAACCACCGTGCTGCCCATGTAGGCCATATTTTTGCGGTCGCCAAGCGGGATTTCCTTTTCATTGTTCAGCAAAAGCAGTTCCGAAATTTTATTCACCGGAATGGATTCGCCCGTTAAAGCGGCTTCCTCGATCTTCATGCTGGCGCTCTCAATGATTCTGCAGTCCGCGGGCACCGCGTCGCCGGCTTCCAGAATGACCACGTCTCCTGTTACAAGGTCCTCGCTTTTGACGCTGACCACCGAACCGCCGCGCAGAACCTTTGATGTGGCGGCCGCCATTTCCTGCAGGGATTCAATCGCCTTTTCCGCTTTGCTTTCCTGATAAACGCCAAGCACCGCGTTGATCAGCACAACGATCATAATGATAAATACGTCCGCATAGGATTCGTTCGCATAAGCAGAGGTGAACGCGGAAATTACCGCAGCAACAATCAGGATCACCGTCATCGGTTCGCCGAGCTGCTGCAGAAAACGCTTGAGCAGGGAGTCCTTCTTCCCTTCCGCAAGCTTGTTTTTCCCGTTTTCCAGCAGACGGGCCTGCGCCTGTGATTCTGTAAGGCCGTTTTCACTGCTTTTTACCTGCTGAAAAACCGTATCCTTACTCTCCAAATAAAATTTCATTCCTGTTGTCCTTTCTTTGAACCTAAATATTAGTATATAAAAAAATAAAAGACTCATGCATAGCTAATTCAGCTATGCATGAGTCTCGTTCACTAAGACAAGCCAGACCTTTAAGGCCATGTATGTTGACTTGGCACATACGCAGCAGCGTATGTAAACTACTCCCTCAAGCGCTTCTATTTTATCAGTTGATATCTTAATTGTCAATTACTATTTTAAGGCTTATATGCGTCCGGGGAATTGACCGGAACGGCATCCGTTTTTTATGATATTGTATTCTCAGGCTGTCGCAGCGGCAGCAGGACTTCAAACGCGGTGCCTTTGCCGGGTTCGCTGTGAACCGTTATTTCCCCGTGATGCAGTTCAACGATGGCCTTGACGATCGTAAGACCGATGCCCGCCCCGCCGGAGCGGCTGCTTCTTGATAAGTCGGTTCGGTAAAAGCGCTCGAAAATATAGGGCAGGTCTTCCGCCGCAATTCCCGTGCCGGTATCCTCCACCCGGATGCGCGCATGTCCGTCTTCCCTTGAAAGCCCGATTTGAACGCGGCCGCCGTCCGGCGTGTACTTGACGGCGTTGGAAAGCAGGTTGACAAACACTCGGCTGATTTTGTCGGAATCCGCCTGAACCGTAACCGACGGGCCTGTGACTGCAACCGCAATCCGTTTTTTCAGGGCCTCTGCCTGAAAGCTGGCGACCGTCTTTTCCGCAAGCTCTTTTAAATCGGTATCGGAAAGGTTCAGGGAGGAATTCTGGTCTTCCAACTGAGCCAGACGCTCCAGATCGGAAACAAGCCGGCTTAAACGAAGTATCTCTTCCAGGCAGCTTTCAAAGCGTTCTTTATCCGGTTCCCATACGCCGTCGATCAGCGCCTCCATATTTCCCTGCAGGGCAGCCAGAGGAGTGCGCAGCTCATGGGCGATATCGGTGGTAAGGCGTTTTCGCAGCGTCTCCTGATTCTGCAGCTCGTCGGACAGCCGGTTGATGGACGCCGTAAGCCGGTTCAGCTCTTTGGTGCCGGAATCTGTGGGTATCTTTTCTTTATAATTTCCTTTCGCGATGTTCTCCGCCGCGCCAATGGCCTGCGCGATGGGGCTGCTGATACGGCCTGCCATATAAAAGCCGAGCAGTACGGCAAGAAAAAGGGAACAGATTCCTATGATCACCAGCACCTGATTCAGAGTATTAATAAACTCGGCGTCGCTGGAGCTGTAGTAAAACGGGCCGTAGTAGCCGATTTGCGCCGTCCCGATTTTTGTTGTTCCGGAATACAGCGTATAGGTCCTTTCTTCATACTGTCCCTTGAAATTCGGGGAACGGCTCTGCATTTCCTCCGCCATATTTTTCAGCATCTGCTGGCAGAATCCGCCGTTGTGCACCATTGCGTTCCACAGCACCGTGCCGGAAAGGTCGCTGACTTTTACGATCACGCCGCGTTCCAGCGCGCTGACCCCTACGGTTTCCAGCGCCTGTTCCCTGCTTATTTCCGAATGGCTCTGGATCATCTGCTGCGAAATCTGGCTCACGATTTCCCGGTTCTTCGTCTCCTGCTGCCGCATCATATACTGCTCAAACTGGCTGCGCAGAAGCAGGTTGGAAATCAGACTGACGGACGCGACCAGCAGCAGCGCCAGCACCGCGTATGACATGGAAAGCTTGTATTTTAACGAAAATTTCTTCATGACCGATCCCCCGCCGCCCGTATTTCAGTATTTTACATTCTGCCGCCAAAAGAGTAACCCACGCCGTGCACCGTGAGAATATACTTCGGATTTTTTGAATCGTCTTCTATTTTTTGCCGGATATTTTTGATATGCGTATCAATCACGCGGTCATAGCCGTCAAAGGAGTCGCCGAGCGCGTGCGTAATGAGTTCATCTCTGGAAAAAGCCCTTGTGGGGAAGCTTGCCATCGTAAACAGGATGCTGTATTCGTTCGGCGTAAGGGAAACCGGCTCCCCGTCCTTACGCACCTCGTGCCGCTCGCTGTCAATGACCAGCCGGCCGGCGTCAAAAGTCAGCTCTCTGGAAAGCGGAACCACCTCGCTGGAGGCGCGGCGCAGAACTGCTTCGATCTTCGCCATCAGCAGCCGCGGGCTGAACGGTTTTGTGATGTAATCATCCGCGCCGATATTGAGCCCTTTGAGCATATCCTCCTCGGCTGTTTTGGCGGTCAGCATGATTACCGGCACTCTGGATCTGGCGCGGATTTCACGGCAGACATGCTCCCCGGATAATCCGGGGAGCATGAGGTCGAGCACCACAAGGGCCGGGCGGCTGCGGTCAAACAGGTCTAGGGCCTCGCGCCCGTCATAGGCGCAGACGGCCCTGTACCCGCTTTTTTCCAGATAGGATTTGACCACTTCCGTTATTTTCGGTTCGTCATCCACCACAAGGATGGTTTTATCTGTCATTCGTTTTCACCGCTCTTAATTATGATACCTTTATTTTACTTCAAATTGTACGGTTTTAAAAGCAAATCCACATCTTTTCCGGATTCATCCTGCATGGTTTTGAATGTCCAGCCTTCCACCTTCTGAACGTCCACGCCAAGATCGCGGAGCGGCTTTGCCGCAATGGCGAATACGATGTCCTTATCGTTCTTCGTATAATCCTTGGCAAATTCAAACTTGCCGCCGTTCAGCACGATGCCATAATGGTCCAGCGCCTGATGGTAGGTAAGCGCTTTCCGGTCGGCGGTCACGCTTTCAAACAGCGCCTGCTCGGGCGTGTCTTTTTTCCCGGTTCCCTTGCCGAAATCCGTTATAAGGTACAGGTTCGTTCCGTCCGCCTTATAGCCCTTGCCAAGCTTTGTCACATCCAGTCCGGCGTTAATAAACGGCTGAACCGGTGTGGAAAGCACGATATCCTCTTCCGACTGGGAATAATCGCGGCTGACCGTTAAGAAAGTCTTTCCGTCAACCGTAAGAATATAATCGTTGTTTTTGCCCTCCGTCACAAGGGACGGAGCGGCTTTCAATATCTCTGAAAACGACTGCTTGCTGTATTTCTGAACAACATCGGTTGAGGCACACCCCGCAAAAAGCACGGCGGCAGCAGCAACGGCGGCAAACGCTGTCAATATTTTTTTCATCACTTCTTCTCCTTTGCTGATTTCACTTTAAAATATCTTAAACGCAGCGCGTTGGATACAACCGAAACGGAGCTGAGCGCCATGGCCGCGCCCGCGAAGATCGGGTTCAGCAGAGGCCCGCCGAACAGGTAGAACACGCCTGCCGCAAGCGGGATGCCCGCAAGGTTGTAAATGAACGCCCAGAAAAGATTCTGCCGGATATTCCGGATAACGGCGCGGCTGAGTCCGATCGCCGCGGGCACCTCGTTCAGGTCGCCGCGCATCAGGACGATATCCGCGGATTCCACCGCCACGTCCGTGCCGGTGCCGATTGCCATACCGACATCCGCCTGAACCAGCGCGGGCGCGTCGTTGATGCCGTCGCCGACCATGGCCACCTTTCTGCCGCTCTGCTGGAGCTTCTGCACCTCGCCCGCCTTGTCCTGCGGCAATACGTCGGAAAGCACGCGGTCAATGCCGACTTCCTTCGCAATGGAGGCCGCCGTCCCGGCGTTATCCCCGGTAATCATGACGACTTCAATGCCGTAATTTCTGAGCTTTTTAATTGCCTCGCGGCTGGTGGGCTTTACCGTGTCGGCGGCGGCCATTAATCCGGCAAGCGTTCCGTCCACGGAAAGATACATCAGCGTGCGGCCGCCCGCGGAAAGGTCCTTTGTATCCTGTTCCGCGCGGGATACGTCAATTCCGTTTTCCTTCATGAGTTTGACGCTGCCTGCCAAAACGCGTTTTCCGCCGACCGCCGCGTCGATTCCCCTGCCGGGAACCGCTTTGAACTGCTCCGGCTCACGCAGGGAAATCCCGCGCTTTTCGGCTCCTTCCACGATGGCGCGCGCAATAGGATGCTCCGAACCGCGTTCGGCGGAAGCGCCGAGAGCCAAAATCTCATTTTCCGTAAGATTGGAATATACTTTCACGTCGGTCAGCTCCGGCTTCCCTTCGGTAATCGTGCCGGTCTTGTCCAGAACGACCGTATCGATTTTATGCGCCGTTTCCAGCGCTTCTCCGCCCTTGATCAGGATACCGAGCTCCGCACCCTTGCCGGTGCCCACCATGATTGCGGTCGGGGTCGCAAGGCCCAGCGCGCACGGGCAGGCGATGACCAGCACGGAAACAAAGCTTGTGAGTACAAAGTTGAATTCCTTGCCCGCCAATGCCCATCCGATTGCCGTAATAACCGCGATGCCGATGACTACCGGCACAAAATAGCCGGATACGATATCCGCAAGCTTGGCAATCGGCGCTTTTTTGCTCTGCGCGTCTTCCACCAGACGGATAATCTTGGAAAGGGCGGTGTCCGCGCCGGTTTTTGTAACCCGAAAACGAATAAGTCCCTCGCCGTTGATACTGCCGCCCGTGACCGTAGAATCCGGCTGTTTTTCCACGGGCAGGCTTTCGCCGGTCAGCATAGATTCGTCCACGGAAGAAATTCCCTCCGTAACAATGCCGTCCACCGGGATGGATGAGCCCGGGCGAACTAAAACGATATCGCCGACCTCGACTTCTTCCACCGGCACTTCCGCTTCCGCGCCGTCTCGAATCACCGTCGCGGTCTTGGGCGCAAGGTTCATCAGCTTTTTAATAGCCTCCGAGGTCTTGCCCTTGCTGACCGCTTCCAGATATTTTCCGAGCATCACCAGCGTAATGACAACGGTGGCGGATTCAAAGTAAAGCGACGTCGCGTAGGAAAAATCGCCGTAATAAATCATGACCATGGCGAACGTACTGTACAGGAACGCGGCCCCCGTGCCGATGGCGACGAGCGTGTCCATATTCGGCGCGCCTTTCAGCAGCGATTTAAAACCGATGCGGAAGAAATAGTCACCCGCCACGATAACGGGAACGGTCAGAAGAAACTGCACCAGCGCAAACACAAGCGGGAAGCTGTGGGAACCCATAAATTCCGGGAGTGGCAGCCCCAGCTGCGGAATCATA
>JAEWUH010000098.1 GCA_023397245.1 Bacillota bacterium
GCTGCATATTTTGGGGTATTCCTATAAAATTGATAAATACAGTAGGATTAAATGGAATTTATCCTTTTCAACATCGGATTATTTTGTTATAATAATCCGAAAAAGAGCATGCCGTGCGGCAGGAACAAAGGACGGGTTATTATGAAAATCAGCCAACTCTTAAACAGCGGCAGGGTTACGTTTTCCTGCGAGCTGTTTCCGCCCAAGCAGGGTGCGGGCCTTGAACAGGTGCAGACGGTGGTGCGCGATATTTCCGCGCTCAAACCGGATTTTATGAGCGTGACCTACGGTGCCGGAGGCAGTACCTCAAAAAACACCGTGCAGATTGCGGCCGACGTGCAAAAGCACGGAGTCCCCGCCCTTGCGCACCTGACCTGCGTTTCTTCCACAAAAGAGCAGGTGGCCGAGAGTCTGCGGGAATTGAAAGACAGCGGTATTGAGAATATTCTGGCACTGCGCGGCGATATCCCCCGGAATTCGGATTTCCCCTCCCCCGCCCATTACCGGTACGCCAGCGAGTTGATTAAAGACATCCGCGCACAGGGCGATTTCTGCATCGGGGCGGCCTGCTACCCGGAAGGGCACGTGGAATGCGAGCACAAGGAAGACGATATCGACTACTTAAAGCAGAAGGCGGACAGCGGCTGTGACTTTCTGACCACCCAGATGTTTTTTGATAATAACATCCTTTACAATTTTTTGTTCCGAATTATGGCAAAAGGCATCCATATCCCCGTTGTGGCCGGAATTATGCCGGTAACAAACGCAGGACAGATCAAACGGATTGTTTCGCTCTCCGGCACGGCGCTGCCGCCGCGCTTTAAAGCGATTGCGGACAAATTTGCCGACAATCCCGCGGCGATGAACCAGGCCGGCATCGCCTACGCGACGGAACAGATCATCGACTTGATTTCCAACGGCGTAAAAGCCATTCATCTGTATACCATGAACAAACCGGAGATCGCCGCAAAAATCATGGACAACCTCTCGGAGATCATACGGTGATGAATGTTGACCGAAGCGAGGTACTGCGTTACCTCGGATATCACGGAAAGCCTGCCGGCCGGGAGGTTCTGGAGCAGGTGGAAGCCTGCCTTGCGGAACTGGACGGCACCGTTTCTCCGCGCAGCGTAAGCCGGATTTTCCCTGTCACGTTCCGGGAGCGGGGCGTTTCGATCGGCGGCCTTGAAATACAGAGCAATGACCTGCGCAGGCACATCTCCGGCTGCGGGGAAGCGATCCTTTTTGCCGCAACGCTCGGCGCGCAGACAGATCTTCTTATGCTGCGGTATTCAAAGACGGATATGACCCGCGCGGTGATTCTGCAGGCGTGCGCCGCAGCGCTGACGGAAAGCTACTGCGACGAATGCGGGCTGCAAATGGCGGCGGAAGCGGCAAAGCGGGGACTTTATTTAAGGCCGCGCTTCAGCCCGGGATACGGGGATTTTTCCATTTCGCATCAGGCGGATTTTTTAAATATTCTTGACTGCCCGAAAAGAATCGGCCTGACCATGACGGACAGCTCCATGCTGGTTCCGTCAAAGTCGGTTACGGCCGTCATCGGGCTGACCGACCGGGAGCAAAGCTGCCACATCGCAAAGTGTATGGAATGCAAAGCGACGGACTGTCCGTTCAGAAAGGGATAACTCATGAATATTTTAAACGACCTCGGCAAACGTCTCCTCTTCTTTGACGGCGCAATGGGTACTATGCTGCAGGAAAACGGTCTTGCCGCCGGCGAACTGCCCGAGCTCTGGAACCTGACGCATCCGCGCGTCATTACGGATATCCACCGGCAGTATCTGGACGCGGGGGCGGATATCCTTATTACGAACACCTTTGGCGCAAACGGCGCGAAGCTGCGCGGCTGCGAATATACGGTGGAGGAAATCGTCACCGCGGCCGTAAAGCTGGCAAAGGAAGCCGTGGGGGACGGCCCGCAGCTTGTGGCAATGGATATCGGCCCCACCGGAAAGCTGATGAAGCCGCTGGGCGACCTCGGCTTTGAACAGGCCTACGACATTTTTAAGGAAATGGCCGCCGCCGGCGAAAAGGCCGGCGCGGATATGATTTTGATCGAAACGCTGAGCGACACCTATGAGTGCAAGGCAGCGGTTCTGGCGGCAAAGGAAAACACCTCTCTGCCCGTATTTGTCACGATGATTTTTGACGAAAAGGGAAAGCTCCTGACCAGCGGGGATATTCCCGCCATGGTCGCCCTGCTGGAGGGCCTTGGGGTAGACGGCCTGGGCTTTAACTGCGGCCTCGGCCCCGCCCAGATGCTGAAGCTTCTCCCCCAGCTGACGGAATGCTGCTCCATCCCGGTAATCGTAAACCCGAACGCCGGGCTGCCCCGGAACGTGAACGGCGAAACGGTTTTTGAAGTGCACCCGGAAGAGTTCGCCCAAGCAATGGAAAAAGTCGCAAACGGCGGCGCGTGGATGATCGGCGGCTGCTGCGGAACCACGCCCAGGCATATTGCGGCCATGACCGCCCGCTGCCGGCAGATTGCGCCCCTCCCGCTGAAACGCAAGGAGATTACGGTGGTTTCCTCTTACGCAAAGGCCGTCGTGTTCGGCGAAAAGCCGGTTCTCATCGGCGAACGCATCAACCCGACCGGGAAATCCCGGCTGAAGCAGGCGCTGCGCGAAAACGATATGGACTATATCCTGCGCGAAGGGATCACCCAGCAGCAGAACGGCGCGGATATTCTGGACGTAAACGTCGGCCTTCCGGAAATCGACGAGACGGCAATGATGTGCCGCGCGGTAACCGAGCTTCAGGGGGTAATCAATCTTCCGCTGCAGATCGACACCTCCAGTCCCGGGGCGATGGAAAGCGCCATGCGGCTGTATAACGGCAAGCCGCTCATCAATTCGGTAAACGGCAAGGAAGAATCCATGCGCGCGATTTTCCCGCTGGTGAAAAAGTACGGCGGCGCGGTCATCGCGCTTACGCTGGATGAAAGCGGGATTCCGGAAACCGCCGAGGGACGCTTTGCCATTGCGGAAAAGATCGTCGCGCGGGCGGCGGAATACGGCATCGATAAAAAAGACATCATTGTGGACACGCTGGCTATGACGATCAGCGCGGGGCAGGAAAACGCGGCGGTAACCTTAAAGGCGCTCCGCATGATTCGGGAACAGCTGGGCGTACACACCTCGCTCGGCGTTTCCAATATTTCGTTCGGCCTGCCGCAGCGCGAAAACATCAACGCGGCATTCTTTACCATGGCGCTGCAGAGCGGCCTGAGCGCCGCCATCGTCAACCCGAATTCGCAGGCGATGATGAACGCCTATTACGCCTACTGCGCACTGAGCGGCTGCGACGCAAAATGCATGGATTATATTGCGAAATATTCCGCGCAGAAAACAGAGGCGGCTCCGGTATCGGAGGAGCTTTCCCTGCATTCCTCCATTGTAAAGGGTCTGAAGGACAGCGCGCGCTCCGCGGCGGAAAAGCTTCTTGGCGATACGCCGCCGCTGGAGATTATCGACAGCCAGCTGATTCCCGCGCTGGACGCGGTAGGGCGCGGCTTTGAACGCGGCACCCTGTTCCTGCCCCAGCTGCTGATGAGCGCCGAAGCGGCAAAAGCCGCGTTTGAAGCAATTCGCGGCAGTATTTCGGGTTCGGACGGACAGATGAAAAAAGAAAAGATCATCCTGGCGACCGTGAAGGGCGATATCCACGATATCGGCAAAAACATCGTGAAGGTGCTGCTCGAAAACTACGGCTATGACGTGATCGATCTGGGGAAGGATGTTCCTCCCGAGGCAATCGCGGCCGAAGCGGTAAAAAACAAAGTGAAGCTGGTAGGGCTGAGCGCGCTGATGACGACCACGGTCGCCAGCATGGAAGAAACCATCCGGCTGCTCCGGCAAAACGCGCCGGACTGCAAGGCCATGGTGGGCGGCGCGGTGCTTACGCCCGAATACGCGGAAATGATTCATGCGGACATTTATTCCAAGGACGCAATGGGCGCGGTTCGCTACGCGAATGTGCTCTTTAACCATAACAGTTAAAACGAAGGATTGAAAAAGGGGCGATTTATCATGACATATGAGGAAATTTTAACGGAAGCAAGAAAAAATATGGCTCCGAAATGCCGCGTTTGCAAGGAATGCAACGGGCAGGCCTGCCGCGGAGAAATTCCGGGGGTAGGCGGCAAGGGAACGGGGAATTCCTTTGTTTCCAACTACGCGTTTTTATCTCGGATAAAAATCAACATGGATACCATTTATGAAAACAAAGGGCAGGATTCCTCCGTCTCCCTTTTTGGAAGAACCTTTGCCGCCCCCGTATTTGCCGCCCCGATCAGCGGGCTGGGAAACAACTACAACGGGTATCTTACGGAAAAGACTTACGCCGAAGCGCTTGTGGCGGGCTGCGAAAAAGCCGGATGCGCGGCGTTTACGGGAGACGGGGCGCCGGACAATTACTTTGTCGACCCGCTGGATTCGGTCAAAGCCGCCAAGGGTGCGGCTGTGCCGACCATCAAACCGTGGGCTGCGGAAACCGTATTCCGGAAAATGGAGCTTGCCGTTCAGGCAAACGCAATGGCAATCGCGATGGACATTGACGCCGCGGGACTTCCGCTGCTGGCCGCCGCCGGAAAGCCGGTCTGCTCCAAGAGTGTAGAGGAGCTGGCGGAAATCGTCTCCCGCTGTCCCGTACCGTTCCTGCTCAAGGGCATTATGACAGCCGCAGGCGCGGAAAAGGCCGCGCAAAGCGGCGCTTACGGCATCGTCGTTTCCAACCACGGCGGCAGGGTGATCGACAATACGCCCGCAACCGCGGAGGTTTTGCCGGAAATCCGCGCGGTGCTGGGAAACAAACTGAAGCTATTCGTGGACGGCGGCATCCGCACGGGCTACGACGTGTTTAAGGCGCTGGCGCTGGGCGCGGACGCGGTGCTCATCGGCAGGCCGTATGTGGTGGCTGCCTGCGGCGGCGGAGAGGAAGGCGTTGCGGTTTACACGAAGAAGATCATTTCCGAGCTGCAGGACGCAATGAAGATGACCGGCTGCGCCTCCTTAAAGGATATTACGCCGGATAAAGTAAGAATTGAGAGATAAAGAAACCGGGCCGCTGTGTACGATACACTGCGGCCCGGCTCTTCTATCAGGAGAACAAATCGCATGTTATTCAAGCATGGAGAGAATATCTGCCTTGCTGCGCACGCCGACGGAGGTTTTCGCAGCGGCGCCGCCCTTGAAGACGATCAGCGTGGGAATGCTCATTACATTGAACTGCGCGGCCAGCTCGGGCTGCTCGTCAACATTGATTTTTCCTACCTTATATTTTCCGGCGGACTCTTCCGCAATTTCATCCACAACCGGAGAAACCATGCGGCAGGGGCCGCACCAGGAAGCCCAGAAATCCACCAGAACCGGTTTTTCTGAATTTATAACCTCATTTTGAAAATTATCATTTGTGATTGTTACGACCGACATTTTGAATACTCCTTTCCTGTTCGATTGATTCTATTATATCACATTTTTACCGTTTGTATGTGATAACGTCACAAAGAAAAAAAGCGGGGATTTCTCCCCGCTCCGAATTGACGGCACTGCCGTTTAACATTTTGATTTGAACACATCATCCCGATCCACCTCGGTGACGGATTTGTCGGGATAATAACACAGGATTTCGCCGTTATCCTTGCTCACGATAACGGAAGGCTCCAGGGAAATTTGACTGTCTGAAATCAGGAACTGGTAATATTCCTTTCCGTTACAGATTAAATTTTCATCAATCAGATCGATGCGGTATTTACTGTAATCCAGAAGGATGGTATGCTTCACTGTGTTCAGAGCTTCATCAAGGCTGATATTCTGTACGGATTTTACCGCTTGAACAGGCTGTGAAAGCTTTGCGGTTGCCGCGGTTTTCACTGCAGCGGCCTGACTGCACGCGGTGAACAGCGCAACAGCCGCCATGAAGCACAGCAAAACCCAAATCCTTATTTTTTTCATTGCAAAGCCCCCATTCGTTTTGTTCTGCTTTTATGATATCCTGGCGGGCGGGTAAATACAAGAAAAGCAACAGAACTGTAAGCGGTTGCTACAAAACTGTAAACGCAGAAAAAGCAGTTCCGGCAGGTTATCCCGCCGGCCAAATCGTGGTATAATAACAAACAGCATAACATTTTATGAAGAAAGAAGCCTGATTATGATCGTCAATAAAAATAAAGTGGTAATTATCGGCGCCGGTGCGGTCGGTTCCGCAACTGCCTTCAGCCTGGTAACGCAGGGTGTCTGCGACGAGGTGGTCCTTACCGATATCAACGCCGAAAAGGCGGTCGGCGAAGTCATGGACCTGCAGCACTGTATCGAATATCTCAACCGCAACGTAAAAGTAAACGCCGGAAGCTATGAGGACTGTTCCGATGCGGACATCGTTGTGATTACCGCTTCCGCCCCGTATATTAAGGGCCAGAACCGACTGGATATGCTGGAGACCAGCGAAAAAATTGTAAAAAGCATCGTGGAACCGATCATGAAGAGCGGATTCGACGGCCATTTTGTTGTGATTTCCAACCCGGTAGACGTAATTTCCTATTATGTCTACAAGCTGTCCGGCCTGCCGAAGAACCAGATCATCGGTACGGGCACGGCGCTGGATACCGCAAGGCTGAAATGCCTGATTGCGAAAAAAATCGACGTGGACCCGCGGAGCGTACACTGCACCGTGATGGGGGAACACGGCGATTCCCAGATGGTGCCCTGGAGCCGCGTGACCGTGGGCGGCAAGGACTTCTTTAATATCATCGCGGACAACAAAGACCGTCTGGAGGGAACCCGGCTGGATGAACTGGTAAAGGAGACCGCGGAAGCCGGCTGGGAAATTATGCACCGGAAAGGCAATACGAACTGCGGCATTGCCACAAGCGCGGCAGGCATTATTAAAGCGATCCTGCAGGACGAAAACAAGATCATCCCGGTATCCACCCTGCTCTGCGGGGAATACGGCGAATCCGGCGTGTTTGCCGGCGTACCGGCGGTGCTGAACCGCAGCGGCGTAAAGGAAGTTGTGGAGGTACGCATGGAGGAGGAGGAACTGAAGCAATTCAAAAATTCCGTTTCGGTAATCCGGGAATTTACCAATAAGCTGCATTAAATTCAGAATATGTGAGGAACTTTTATGAAACAGAACAGAGGATACCCCGTCGCCGCGGTTACGCGAAAAGCGGAAAACAGCATTCAGTCCGGTCATCCGTGGGTTTACAACACCGAGGTCGTTAAGGTGGAGGGCGACTGCAAAAACGGCGACCTGATCGATCTGGTAAGCCCGCGCGGAAAATATCTGGGGACGGGCTTTTACAACGGCAATTCAAAAATCCGGGTGCGCGTCATCTCCCGCAACGCGAACGATACCTTTGATGAGGCCTTTTTTGAGCGCCGCCTGCGCCACGCCTGGAATTACAGGAAAACCGTAATGGGAAACGACATTTCCTGCTGCCGCATCATCTTCGGCGAATCGGATATCTTCCCCGGCCTGACGGTCGACCGGTTCAACAATATTCTTGTGGCGCAGACCCTTTCACTCGGCATTGAGCAGAGAAAGCCCCTGCTTTTCAATCTGCTTTACCGCATTCTGAAAGAGGACGGGCAGCAGATCGACGGAATCTATGAACGCAACGACGTAGCGATCCGCGAGCTGGAGGGCATGAAGCAGGGCAAGGGCTTCTTCCCCGTCGAAGGGCAGCCTGAACCGGAATCCACCGTAACAACCATTACGGAAAACGGCATCGAATACGGCGTGGATTTTGAAAACGGACAGAAAACCGGATTCTTTCTCGACCAGAAATACAACCGGCAGGCCGTGGCGAAAATCAGCCGCGGAAAACGCGTGCTGGACTGCTTTACGCACACCGGATCGTTCGCGCTGAACGCGGCAAAAGGCGGGGCGGAGCACGTCCACGCCGTGGATATCTCCGCCGAGGCAATCGAAATGGCGCAGGAAAACGCAAAGCGGAACCATCTTGAGGGAAACATGAGCTTCCAGACCGCAAACGTATTTGACCTGCTGCCGGAGCTGCCCTGCGGCGCAAAAAGCGACTACGATCTGGTCATCCTTGACCCGCCTGCCTTTACCAAATCGCGCAGCACGGTGGAAAGCGCCACAAGGGGTTACAAGGAAATCAATCTGCGCGCAATGAAACTTCTTCCCCGCGGCGGTTACCTTGCCACCTGCTCCTGCTCCCATTTTATGACCGAGGAGCTGTTCTGCGGGATGCTGCGCGCAGCGGCTTTTGACGCGCAGGTGATGCTGCGGCAGGTGGAAGCCCGCCAGCAGGCCCCGGATCATCCGATTTTGTGGAACGTACCGGAAACAAATTACTTAAAATTCTATATTTTTCAGATTGAATGACAATGTTCTTCCAACCGGGAATATACTTTGCCTGTAAACCTTCAGGCTTCGCCGCCGGTTTGTATCGTCCCCGCTTCGCCGGGGGCGATTTTTTCTTGTAAATTTTTTGCTTTTCCGATATAATAAAATAGTCTATTATCACAATAAAGCAGGAGTAATTTACAGGAGGGGTATAAATC
>JAEWUH010000099.1 GCA_023397245.1 Bacillota bacterium
ATACAGAGGTGAACAAAATGGATAAAATAGACGCCACGCTTGTTTCCGCTTTGCAGGAAAACGCACGTGTCCCCATCAAGCTGCTGACCAAAAAGGTTTTCCTTTCTTCCCCGGCGATCTCCGCCAGAATTGAGAAACTTGAAAAGCAGGGAATCATCAGCGGATACCACGCGGTGGTAAATCCGATCAAACTCGGATACCATATTTCCGCATTTATCAATTTGGAGATGACCCCCAACCAAAAGCCGGATTTCTATCCGTTCATCGCGTCCTGCCCGAACGTAATCGAGTGCAACTGCGTAACCGGCAGCTACTCCATGCTGATCAAGGTCGCATACCACAGCACGATGGAGCTGGACAGCTTCATCGGCCAGCTGCAGAAATTCGGCAATACCTCCACGCAGATCGTTTTCTCCACTCCGGTCGAGCCCCGCGGCATTGACGTGATGAAGAGCATGGCGCAGTCCAATGGAATGTAAGCTCAGCGGAATCGTCCGCCCCCTGCTGGAATGGTACACTGCAAATGCACGCATCCTGCCCTGGCGGAGCCGGCCGGTTCCCTATTTTGTCTGGGTTTCCGAAATCATGCTGCAGCAGACAAGGGTGGAAGCGGTTCTGCCCTATTTTGAGCGCTTTACGGCCGAGCTGCCGGACATTCCCGCGCTTGCCGCGGCGCAGGAGCAGCAGCTTTTAAAGCTCTGGGAGGGTCTGGGCTATTACAGCCGCGTGCGCAACCTGCATAAGGCCGCGTGTATCGTCATGGAAAAATACGGCGGCGTGCTTCCGCAAGAGCCCGAGGAGCTGCAAAAGCTGCCGGGAATCGGCGCGTACACCGCGGGGGCGATCGCCTCCATCGCTTACGGAAAGCCCGCCCCCGCGGTGGACGGCAACGTCCTGCGCGTGATCGCCCGCGTGACCACAAGCCGGGAAAATGTCAGTGAAACCGCGGTAAAACGCGCCTTTGGACAAAGCCTGCGGGAAATCTATCCCGCCGGACGCGCCGGCGATTTCACGCAGGCGCTTATGGAGCTGGGCGCGCTGGTCTGCCTGCCCAACGGGGCGCCGAAATGCGCGGACTGTCCCCTGAACGCCCTCTGCGCCGCACACCGTGCGGGAACGGAGGAAGATTACCCGGTAAAGGCAGAGAAAAAACAGCGTAAAATTGAAAAGCGCACCGTGTTCCTGATTCTCTGCGGCGGCAGGGCAGCCATCCGGCAGCGCTCCGCAAACGGTCTTCTTGCCGGGCTGTGGGAATTTCCCTCCGCGGACGGCGCGCTTTCTCCACGGGAAGCGGAGAAACTGTTGAAAACATGGGGCTTCGCAACGCTCTCCGTCGAATCCCTGCCGAAGGCAAAACACATTTTTTCCCATATCGAGTGGCACATGACCGGCTATCTTGTGCGTGTGGAAACGGAACCTCCGCAAAGCGGCCTTGCCTGGGCGAGCCAAAGTGATTTCGCCGAAACTTACCCGCTCCCCGCGGCGTTCAAAAGCTTTTTGAAAAAGTATGATGAATTGACCTTATAATTATTTTACACGGTGGGAATTTTCTGTGCGACTGCGATCGGTACCTCCTTGTCCTAGGGGGAACGTGGAATGTGAAAAGTTAACTGTTAAACTGTCAATGAAAACCTTACAGAAAATTGACATAATCGAGTTGAATGGAGATACCCCGGGGAATGCAAGGGGGATTGGATGGAGCCCTCCCGCCGGGAATTACCAATCCCCCTTGCCCGCGCTTTGCATACTTTCGGGCGGGACCGAAAGTATGGGCCCGCCCGGCCTGAGGGCGGCTAAATGCTTTATCCATTTTTCTTAAAACAAAGTGCTTTCGGCGAGAGAATCCCTCTGTCCTCTGCGGATGACATCTCCCTTTCGCAAGGGAGACAGAGGAAAAGAAATCCGCCGCTTGCATTTTTATGGAAACTGCCTTATGATGGGAAAAAGAAAAAACGGAGGCGGTTTGGAATGACGGCGCTTATTACCGGCGCAAGCTCGGGTATCGGGCGGAACATGGCGGAGATTTTAAGCGAAAAAGGGTACAGCCTGATTCTTGTGGCAAGAAGGCGCGACAGGCTGGAGGAGCTTAAAAGCAAGCTGAAAACAGACTGCAAAATTATCACGGCGGACCTTTCGGACGCGCAGGCCTGTATCAGCCTTTATAATGAGGTGAAGGACGAAAAGATCGACATCCTTATCAACAACGCGGGCTTCGGCGTGTTCGGTGCGTTTGACAAGACCGATCTGGAATCCGAGCTGCGCATGATCGATACCAATATCAAGGCGGTACATATCCTCACCAAGCTGTTTTTCAAGGATATGAAGGCGCGGGATTCCGGCTATATCCTGAATGTGGCTTCCTCCGCGGCGTTCCAGCCGGGGCCGCTGCTTTCAGGCTATTACGCTTCAAAGGCATACGTGTTAAGGCTGACGCAGGCGCTCTATGAAGAGCTGCGCAGGGCAGGAAGCAGGGTTCATGTTTCCGCGCTTTGCCCCGGTCCGGTGAATACCGAATTCAACTCGGTGGCGGGGGTGAAATTCAGCCTGAGAGGGCTGGAAAGCCGCGACGTGGCCGCCTACGCGCTGAAAAAGATGTTTGCGGGCAAGCTCGTCATTGTGCCGGGAATCGTAATGAAGCTGACGCATTTCTCCGTAAGGCTGCTTCCCGACCGGCTGATTCTGAAGGCCGCATACCATTTCCAGAAGCGCAAGGATTCGTGACATTATTTTTATCCAAACTTTATAAATTCCAGGCATTTGAAATTGCGCAAAATCAGTGTGATAAATATTTTCTAAAATTAAGCACCTCCGCGTTTCCCGCCTAAACGGCCGGCTGCGCGGAGGTGCTTTTCTATTATTGATAATATTATTATTTTGAAAGGCTCAGCAGCAGCTCCCGCAGCAGCTTGCAGGCAAGCGCGGTGGAGGCACCGCTGTGGTCGTAAACGGGTGAAAGCTCGTTTACATCGCAGGCAACGATGTTGAGGCCAGATACCGTCAGCACCGCGTTCAGCAGCGAGGGAAAGGTCACGCCGCCCGCCTCCGGCGTTCCGGTGCCGGGGAACTCGGAGGGATCGAGCACGTCAAGGTCAATGGAGAGGTAGACCGGTTTGCCGCGCAGGCTTTCCGTCACCTGCTCCAGCCCGTTAAAGTTGAATTTATTGGTGAAAACGTGCTCCTTTGCCCATTGAAGCTCCGCGCGTTCGCCGGAACGGATGCCGAACTGAAAAATCTTACGGTCGCCCGTCAGCTCCCAGCAGCGGCGCATCACCGTGGCGTGGGAGAGCGTTTCGCCGAGGTAATCCTCCCGCAGGTCGGCATGCGCGTCAAAATGCAGAATGTGCAAATCGGGATGGCGCTTCACCGCCGCGCGCACCGCGCCCAGCGTGACAAGGTGCTCTCCGCCGATCATACAGGGCAGCTTTCCGGCGTCCAGCACAGTGCCGGCGAATTCCTCAATCTGCTCCAGCGCACGCTTGGAGTTGCCGAAGCACAGCTCCAGGTCGCCTCCGTCAAACACCGCAATATCTTCAAGGTCTTTGTCCTGATACGGGCTGTAGGTCTCAATTCCAAAGGATTCGCTCCGCATGGTACGGCTCGCAAAGCGCGTGCCGGGGCGGAACGAAGTGGTGGAATCGAACGGCGCGCCGAAAATCACGATGTGCGCGGGCTCAAATTCGCTGTCGCAGCCCAGAAAGGTTTCCACATTCCTATTCATCGTCGTCGCTCCCGCTTTCCAGCAGCTCCCGCACATAAGTGGGAAGCGCAAAGCTGCCGGTATGAATATCGGTATTATAATATTTCGTCTTTAAGTTGAGGCGGTTCCACGCGTCGGCGTCAAACGAAAGCGGGTCGTACTTTTTGGAGGCGAACCCGAACAGCCAGTGCCCGGAGGGATAGGTGGGAATATGAGCCTGATACACCCTGCAGATGGGGAAAAACTCCGTGATGCGGCTGTGCGCGCGCTTCATGGATTTGGCGTACTGCTCATAATAGGGGCTTTCGTGCTGGTTGACGAGGATGCCCTCCGCGTTGAGCGCCTTGTAACAGTTGCCGTAAAACTCACGGGTAAAAAGCCCTTCGCCCGGCCCGAACGGATCGGTGGAATCCACAACAATCAGGTCGTATTCGTTTTCTTTTGAGCGCACGAACCGCAGACCGTCCTCATAATGGATAGTCACGCGCGGGTCGTCCAGACGGCAGGCGGTCTGCGGCAGGTATTCACGGCACGCCCTGACCACCATTTCGTCGATCTCCACCATGTCGATGTGTTCAATCCCGGCGTAACGGGTCAGCTCGCGCACGGCTCCCCCGTCGCCCGCGCCGATCAGCAGCACTTTTTTAATATTCGGGTTGGTCGCCATTGGCACGTGCACGATCATATCGTGATAGATGAACTCATCCTTTTCCGTTACCATCATGAGGCCGTCCAGCGTAAGAAAGCGGCCGAACTCCGTCGCCTCCATGATATCGATCCGCTGGAACGGGCTCTGCTCCGAGTAAAGCTGCCGGTTCACCTTTATTGAAAACCGCACGTTTTCGGAATGCTTTTCCGTGTACCACAATTCCATATGCGTTGCTCCTTTCTACTGTTATCTGCTCATTCAATCAAAACTATTTATCGATCAGCTTTTTAGGGCGGTCTGAGTCTGCACAAAATTTACACTTAGCTAACTGAGTGCGGTTTTTAGCCGCCCTTAGGCCGGGCAGGCCCGTACTTTCGGTCCCGCCCGAAAGTATGCAAAGTGCGGGCAAGGGGGATTGGTAATTCCCGGCGAGAGGGCTCCATCCAATCCCCCTTGCATCCCCGAGGTATCCTCATGTACCTTTGTTGTATCAATTTTCTATAATCTTTTCATTGACGAGAAACATTTATCTTTGTGCTTTTCCTTATCTCCCTTGTTAAAGGGAGATGTCATCCGCAGATGACAGAGAGATTCCCCCGCCGCAGCGGAAAGGGCTAAACTTTTAAGAAAGCAGAGAGATTCGTCACTCCGCCACGATATTGATTCTTTCGATGTTTATATCCTCGGTTCCCGTCAGAGAGCAGCCTTTTTCCTTCGCATAGACAATATAATCCAAAATTTCCCGGGTAATCAGCTCGCCCGGGGCGAGGATGGGGATTCCGGGCGGATAGCACATGACAAATTCGCTGCAGACTTGTCCTTCGCTTTCCCGCAGGGGCACGGAGCGCTTTTGGGCGTAAAACGCCTTCTGCGGCGCAAGCATCACCTGCGGATTGATATACTCGTGGTCGAGCATTCCGGTTTTGTCCTTTGCGTAAATACGCCGAATCTCGCTCAGCGAAGAAATCAGCCGCTCAATGGCAAGGCCGCTGTCGCCGACTGAAATAATCGCAAGAATATTTCCGATATCGCCGAATTCGATCTGGATATTGTATTTGTCGCGCAGCAGGTCGTAGACCTCGATGCCCGCGCGCCCGATGTCCAGCGTGTGAACCGAAAGCTTGGTGACGTCAAAGTCATAGACCGCGTCCCCGTCCGCCAGCTCTTTTGAAAAGGCGTAGTAGCCGCCGATTTTGTTGATTTCCTCCCGCGCGTATTCCGCAAGGCGGCGCACCTTGCCAAAAATCTCGCCGCCGCGCAGCGCGAGGTTCCGCCGCGAAATATCGAGCGACGAAAGCAGAAGGTACGAAGCGCTGGTGGTCTGGGTCAGGTTGATGATCTGGCGGATACGTCCCTCACCGATGCGCCCGCCGGAAAGGAGCAGCGAGCTCTGCGTGAGGGAGCCGCCGGTCTTGTGCATGCTGACCGCCGCGAAATCCGCGCCTGCTTCCATGGCGGAAACCGGGAGTTCCTTATCAAAATAAAAATGCGTGCCGTGCGCTTCATCCGCCAGCACCGCCATATTGTGGCGGTGCGCCAGTTCCACGATGGCGCGCAGGTCGGAACAGATTCCGTAATAGGTGGGGTTGTTCACCAGAACCGCTTTCGCGTCCGGGTTTTCCTGAATCGCGCGCTCCACGTCCGCCACGGACATCCCGAGCGGAATACCCAGCCGCTTGTTGATGCCGGGGTTGACGTAGACCGGAACCGCTCCGCAGAGAATCAGCGCGTTGATTGCGCTGCGGTGAACATTTCGGGGCATAATAATCTTGTCGCCCGCCTTGCAGACGCTCATCACCATGCTCTGCACCGCCGAGGTGGTGCCGTTTACCATAAAAAACGCGTTCTGCGCGCCGAACGCGGCGGCGGCAAGCTCTTCCGCCTCGCGGATTACCGAAACCGGGTGGCAGAGGTTATCGAGCGGCTTCATGGAATTGACGTCCACCGTAAGGCAGGAGTGCCCTAAAAACTCCGTAAGCTCCGGGTTGCCCTTTCCTCTTTTGTGGCCCGGTACGTCAAACGGAACCACGCGCATTTCCTTATATCTTTCCAGCGCCTCGTAAATAGGCGCCCTTTCCTGCAGTAATTCCTTCATCGCTTATCCTTCACCGTCGTAAATATTTGTCCCGCTGAAAATCTCGATCATTTCGCGGCGCAGGCTGTCCGAAATGCGGAGCCGCTCCTTGGGGGGAAGCTCGTACACGTCGGTATTGAAAAGATAGTTCTGCAGCTTGATTTCCTTGATCAGCATCTTGGTATGGAACAAATTCGCCTGATACACGTTCACATCGATGGCGTCGTACTTCTTTAATGTGGCGTCGTCGATATAATCCTGTATGGATGTTATTTTATGGTCGATAAACAGCTTTTTTCCGTCCACATCGCGCGTAAAGCCGCGCACGCGGTAATCCGCCGTGATAATGTCCGAATCAAAGCTGGAAATTAAATAGTTCAGCGCGTTCAGCGGCGAAATCTGGCCGCAGGTGGCAACGTCGATATCAACCCGGAAGGTGGCAATCGCGTTGTCCGGGTGGTACTCCGGATAGGTGTGCACCGTTACATGGCTCTTGTCCAGATGGCCGACCACGGTCTTGCGCGTTTTGAGGATATCAATCTCCCCTTTGTTGCAGGAGGAGTCGATCACGGCAACCGGCATCGATTCTTCGGTAATCAGAACGGTAACACTTGCGCCCTGCGGCTCGTAATCCTGCTTGCTCACATTCAGCACATGCGCGCCGATGATCTCCGTGACGTCGCACAGGATATTCGTCAGACGCTCGGAATTGTACTGCTCGTCCACGTAGGCAATATAATCCTTCTGTTCCCGCTCACTCTTCGCATAGCAAACATCGTAGATGTTGAAGCTAAGTGTTTTTGTGAGGTTGTTAAAGCCGTATAATTTCAGCTTATTTTCCAACCTTATCATCACGACCCTTCTTGTTATTGGAACGAACTCAATATTACGATAAATTCTCTGAAATGTCAATGTTATTTGCGTTAATTCTGAATATTCCTGCGTTAATTTAAACGGCTTGCGGAAATATTTGAAAATCCTCTGTTTTTCTCTGCTTTTTTCCGTTTTGCTCCTCCGGCATATCACCCGGGATCCCGGACGGCGCAGGCTGTAAAGACACGGGGAGCAAAGCCTTCCGTCCCCCCAGGCGGAACGCAGGGGCGCGGCCGGGACATTAAAAAATTCAGAAAACTGAGAAAATTTTTATTTTTTGCCTGAAAAAGGGTTAAAATACTTTTCATTTTTGGGGTTCCGTGCTATAATACATCCTAAAGTATTAGAATGGGTAAATTTTTGATTTTCTTGTTAAATATTTGTCACTTAATGTTCCAGATTGAAAATCTGCCCTCCGATATCTTTTTCGGGAAAAACCCATCCTGCTTTCTTATTTTTCGCATTTTGTATGGAAATATGATTTTCAGACTGCACAAACGGTATCGCAATTCTGCGGCTGTGCGGCTTTGCCGTCCGTCTGAAACTTTATTTGCGGTCAAAAAGCGCCGTATGATTGGATGTGGTACTATCAAGCCGAAAAAACGGAATACAGGCAGGCACCAAGCCGTCAAAGATTTACTGTATGCCATTTTGATACTGGCGGCCGCAACCGCAGCGTCTTCCCTTATTGTACACTATACGGGGAGTTTTGACAATGTCGGCGTAATTTATGTTTTGGCGGTCGTGCTTATTTCGCGCAATACCGCCGGATACTTCTGGGGCGTAGTCTCTTCGGCGGCAAGCGTATTCGTTCAGAATTTCTTTTTTACCTATCCTTACCGCTCGTTTCAGGTGAGCGTTTCCGGCTATCCGCTTTCTTTTCTGGGAATGCTGGTCGTTTCGTTCCTCACAAGCACCCTGACCGTTCAGATCAAGGAGCAGGCGCGGCTTTCCGCGCAGCGCGAAAAGCGGACGAAAAGCCTTTACGAATTTAACCAGAGACTGCTTGCGGCAAGCGGCGTAAAGAAAATCGTGTACCTTACGCTGGAATATCTTTACGAATTTTCCCAGAGAACCGTCGTTTTTTACACCGAGGACCCGCAGGAAGGCGGAATTGGGATTTTTAGAAGCGCTACCAGCCGCCACGAATACATGCTGCAGTCCAGAGATGAAAAAGCCGTGGCGCACCAGGTATTTGTAACGCAGAAGCGCGCCGGAGCGGGAACGCCCGGCAGCACCGGCGCAAACGGGTTGTATCTCCCCGTCATCGCGCAGGGGCAGATGCTCGGGGTGGCCGGCCTGTTTTATGAAAAGGACGAGCAGCCCCCGGAAGACAGGCTTACCTTTATTAATATGATTATTTCTCAGGCGGCGCTGGCTCTGGAACGCCAGCGGCTTTCGGATGAACAGCAGGAAATCGTCGTCAAGGCGGAAAAAGAAAAAATGCGCACCAATCTGCTCCGCTCGGTTTCCCACGACCTCCGCACGCCGCTCACCAGCATTATCGGCGCAAGCTCCGCCATTTTGGAAAATAAAGACCTCATCAGTCCGGAAACCCACGACAAGCTCATCGGCGATATCCACGAGGAAGCCGGATGGCTGATCCGCATGGTGGAAAACCTCCTTACCGTTACCCGCATCAGCGACGGCCCCGCCAAGGTGAAAAAGCAGCCGGAAGCGGCGGAGGAGATCGTGGCCGAAGCGGTCAGCCGGATACGGAGCCGTTTCCCGGATGTTGTGATCCATGTTTCCGTACCGGAGGAATTCCTGATGGTACCCATGGACGCGACCCTGATTGAGCAGGTCATTATCAACCTGCTGGAAAACGCAATTTACCACGCCGGCAGGGACATCCCCATCGACCTGAAAGTCACCGTACAGGACCGCCGCGCGGTCTTCTGTGTAAGCGACCGCGGGCCGGGAATCCCCAAAGAGCAGCTGCGCAATATTTTCGACGGATACCCCGCCGAAAAGTCAAAGAGCAGCGATTCCTCCAGAGGGGCCGGGATCGGACTTTCCATCTGTATGTCGATCGTCAAGGCGCACCAGGGGCAGATGACCGCGGAAAACCGGGAAGACGGCCCGGGCGCGGTATTCACCTTTACGCTGCCGTTGGAGGAGGCGGAATCAAATGGTCAATAAAGCGTCCATCCTGATTGTTGAGGATGAAGCCGCGATCAGCAACTTCATCTCCACCATATTAACCGCAAACGGCTACCGCACCTTAAAGGCGCCAACCTGCGCGTCGGCCGTATCCATGATTTCCTCCCACTGCCCGGACATCATCCTGCTTGACCTCGGTCTGCCGGATTCGGACGGACTGGAGGTCCTGAAAAAGACCCGCGAATGGTTTAAGGGGCCGATTATCGTGGTTTCCGCCCGCGGAAACGAAAGCGATAAAGTGGAAGCGCTCGATCTTGGCGCGGACGATTACATCACCAAACCGTTCGGTTCCTCCGAGCTGTTGGCACGCATCCGCACCGCCGTACGCCACAGCATTAAAATGGAAACGGGGGAAAATATTACCGGCGCAGCCTTTACCCGCGGCGGGCTTACGCTTGACATGGAAAAGCGCATCGTCACGGTGGACGGGCGGGACGTGCACCTTACGCAGATCGAATTCAAAATCGTATCGCTGATCTGTATGCACGCGGGCCATGTTTTAACCTACGCTTATATCCTGAACCAGGTATGGGGAAACTACGCACAGGAGGATCACCAGATTCTTCGGGTAAACATGGCGAATATTCGGCGGAAAATCGAAAAGAACCCCGCGGAGCCAAGATATATCCTGACGGAAGTCGGGGTTGGCTACCGTATGGCGGACGAAGAGTAGCTCCGCATTCCTTTGGGCAATTTTGCTTTCGTGCTTCACATTCCTATGAACCATCTTTGGCGGCGCAGCGCCGCAGCAACCGCTGCCGCCGCACAGAGACTCCTTCTTAAAAATGTAAGGGGCACGCAAAATTCACTATAGAACAAATTATAGGAGAAGTGATCAGTCATGGAAAAAGGGACAAAAATTAGTATCCTCGGCGCAGGCAATGTAGGCGCAACAATCGCCTATACCCTCACCCTGGACGGAATGGCCTCTGAGATTGTTCTTGTTGATATCAACACGAACAAAGCAAAGGGAGAAGCAATGGATATCATTCAGGGCACCGCTCTCTGCCCGCCGGTAAACATTTACGCCGGCGACTATCCGGACATCGAGGATTCCGACATCGTCATCATTACGCTCGGCAGCGCGCGCAAACCCGGCCAAACCAGAATCGACCTTGCTCAGGGCAACGTAAACATCATCAAGAGCGTTATGCCTCAGGCTCTGAAGTATGCTCCGGACGCAATTTATGTTACCGTAAGCAACCCCGTAGATATTATTACCTACACAATCCTGAAAACAACCGGCCTTCCGGAATCCCGCGTGTTCGGCTCCGGTACGCTTCTTGATACAGCCCGCCTGCGCGAAATGATCGCCAGCAACGTCGGCGTAAGCCCGAAGAATGTACACGCCTATGTCATGGGCGAGCACGGCGATTCCGCAATGATCCCGTGGTCCCTCACCAGCATCGGCGGCATGCCGATGAAGACCTATCTGGACTGCGTACGTACCAAGAACCCGGATTACAAGGAGCTTGACTACGACGCAATTCTGGAAGACGTACACAAGTCCGGCGGCAAAGTAATCAGCCTTAAGGGCGCAACCTTCTATGCCATCGCGCTTTCCACACGCCGCATCTGCGAGTGCATCCTGCGCGACACCAACACCGTGCTCTCCCTTTCCGGTATGCTGCACGGCGAATACGGCTTTGACAATATCTGCATGAGCCTTCCGTTTACGCTCGGCCGCCACGGCATCAGCAATGTTGTTGCTCCCCCGATGCTTCCGGAAGAGCAGGCTAAGCTGGTTAAGAGCGCACAGTATTTAAAGGACACCATTGCAGCACTTGATATTTAATTGAAAATGTGTTATTTTATTAACAAATGAAATCAATTCAAATAAACAGCCGCAATAAGAAAGGATGTACCAAATGGATTACGCAAAAGAATCCCTGAAGCTGCACGGCGAATGGAAAGGTAAATTCGAAATTACCTGCCGCGCACCGCTGAACACACGCGATGATTTGTCTCTGGCCTACACTCCGGGCGTTGCACAGCCCTGCCTGGAAATTCAGAAAGATGTAAACAAGAGCTACGACTATACACGCCGCGGCAACCTGGTTGCAGTCGTCACCGACGGCACCGCAGTCCTCGGCCTTGGCGACATCGGCCCGGAGGCCGGTATGCCGGTTATGGAAGGCAAATGCGTACTCTTTAAGTCCTTCGGCGGCGTAGACGCCATTCCGCTCTGCGTCCGTTCCAAGGAAGTTGATGACATCGTCAACACCGTCCGCCTGCTCGCGGGCAGCTTCGGCGGCGTAAACCTCGAGGATATTGCCGCTCCGCGCTGCTTTGAAATTGAGCGCAAGTTAAAGGCATGCTGCGATATTCCGATTTTTCATGACGACCAGCACGGTACCGCCGTTGTTACACTCGCTGCAATGTTCAACGCGCTGAAGCTGACCGGCAAAAAGATTGAAGACATCAAAGTGGTCACCAGCGGCGCAGGCGCTGCCGGTATCGCCATCATCAAGCTGCTGATTGCCCTCGGCTTAAAGAACGTCGTAATGTGCGACCGCAGCGGCGCTATTTATGAAGGCCGTGAAGGACTGAACCAGGAGAAGAAGGAAATGGCCGCCATCACCAACCACGAGAAGCGCAGCGGCAGCCTTGCCGATATGCTCAAGGGCGCGGATGTGTTCATCGGCGTTTCCGCTCCGAACTGCGTAACCGCAGAGATGGTCAAGAGCATGAACAAGGATCCGATCCTGTTCCCGATGGCCAACCCGACCCCGGAAATCATGCCGGACGTTGCCCTTGCCGCAGGCGCGGCAGTCGTAGGCACAGGCCGCAGCGACTTCCCGAACCAGATTAACAATGTTCTCGCGTTCCCCGGAATTTTCCGCGGTGCGCTTGACGTACGCGCAAGCGATATCAACGACGAGATGAAGATCGCGGCCGCAAAGGCAATCGCTTCCTTTGTAACCGACGACAAGCTCGCCGCCGACTACATCATTCCGAGCGCGCTGGATAAGAATGTTGCC
>JAEWUH010000117.1 GCA_023397245.1 Bacillota bacterium
ACACCCCCCCTACCCCTACAAAGTGGGGAGTGGCCTTCGGGAACCGGGAACCCCCCACGCCGGCATACGCGAGAAATTTCCTATACGACCCCCTCCCCCAAAGGCGGTAATGAGGCTTGCCGATTACCGGATTCCCGCTAAGACGGTAACTTACTAACCAACTGGCAGCTGATGCTTCATCATGATTCAGCTTGATTATTGAAGTTTTTTGGTTGGGTTTGGGCGATATATGAACATCTGGGCAGGAAAATACACAAGTTTCAGGAGGTGCAAGACAGTGATTATGGAGAGGATGCAGGAATGCACGCGGATGGTTAAACGCACCCGCTGGATCGATGCGCAATTGATGAAACTTCATAGCGGTACCGAGCGGACCCCTAGCGTTCTGGACAAAACACCAAGCGGAACAGGAGATTCCGTAGTCCTTGAAGCGCAACTCGATGCGCCCCACGATCTCCTCATTGGTCATGGTTCTACCCCTTCCTACAAAGCAGCAAGGTAAGTATAAGGGCGGAAACGAATTGAATCACCGGATTTTGATAAGGTTGTTGCTAGATGAAGAGCACATTTGGTTATTTGCGAAATATTGCATAGACCTTACTGCTCCCTGCCAGTTGATTTACTCCATATACACTCGCTATTATTATGATAGAGCCAATCACCTGATAAAACCCGAAGTTTTCTTTCAAAATAAGAACACCCGCCAAGATTGATATAATCGTTGTTATATTTGCAAATATAGATGCTTTTGCGACATTAAGATAAGTCATTGCATAATTAATCATCAAAAAGGCTCCTACAGAAGATGCTCCCGCCAGGAAAATTACGGATATCCAGAATCCAGCATTCCTCATCGGCATAAAGATCATTTCCAGTATATTTCCCCTGCTTTCAATAAGTGCCATGCCAACAAATGCGACACATCCCAAAGCAAACATGACATAGGTTCTCTCGAAGGCGGTAAATTCCTCTGATATTTTCCTACTCAGCATGTTGAACATTGATGTTGCGCATACTGCTCCTATAAGCAAAATAAAACCAATCAAGCTAAAACTTCCAGAAGCTTGTCCAAGTGTCGTAAGAAACACACCCACCACAGAAATCAAGGCACAAAGCACCTGAAAAGGCCGGACTTTCTCTCCTAAGAATATAACTCCTAAAACAATACTAATTACCGGCACCAACGCTAAAATAGTTCCCACAAATGATGTTGTTGAAAGCTTTACACCATAATTTTCACAGATAAAATAAATGATCGGTTGAAGAATACCTAAAAGCAGTAGTAATTTGATGTTCTTGCCTTTTAAGTTGATTCTAAATTTTCCGGTAAGTACAAGACAATTCAGTATTAAAAACGCAACCGTAAAACGGACTGCCAACAAAACAAATGGGGTCGCAACAGCCAATGCCTGTTTTGAAAAAATAAAGCTAAAACCAAATATTGCATATCCCAGGAAGGCAAACAATAACGATAATCTTTCATTCTTACTTCTCAACTCTAATCCTCCAATGCTTCGCAATTGTCTTCTTTATTAATACTTAGCAGTTATTATTTGAAAATGTACTTTTACAGTTTATAATCATAACACAGTGAACCGGTAATGTTAAGCTACGGCCATGTTCATTGATGAGGTCGATCGACCGGGCCAGACGAAGAAGTAGCAGCCTTATCAGTTGCTACTTCACTGGCCCCACTTCCGCTATCCGTGCTTGGACTATTCTCTCGAGTTCCTGCTCTCTCTCCTCCCGATACTGGATAATCCCCATTTGAGTGTAAACAAAATGCGAAATTCGTTTTCCGTACAGTGCTTTACCTAGTATGGATAAGTGCATTTCCGGAGTTAAACAAAATGCGAAGTTCGCTCGAAGTAAATGCCGACCTCTGGATAATCCACTTCAGCCTTCTAGTTAGCTTCGTAGTTTCGGGATAGTAGGAGTCTTCGCATCGGGATGTGCAATAATATTTGGGTAAATACTGGGGATATATAATGGGAGCTTCGCTCTCGTAGATAGGTTTGGTCTAGCACACAATTTTCACCCACTATTATTTTTTCGAAGAACAATCCCTCTGTTTGATTCCATTCCACGTAAAGGACATCTTCAATGCTCTGAATGTTCTGCTGTCGTAGATTATACAAAGCGTGCTGTGCCGGCTTTGCGTTTGGCTGATTGAGAAATTCCGGGACGATATGCGAAAAAGCGCTGGAGAACAGCAAATTCTCTCCGCCCAAGACGATCCATGAACTGGCTGACAGCGTAAAACCTCTTCTTTCTTTATGCAACCAGTCGGGGGAAGGCTTACTGCTCACGGCTGAAATGCTGGAATTGATCGAGGAAGGAGCCAACAACATCATCTGCATGCAGCCCTCACCTGCCTGCCCAACCATATCACCGGTGAGGGCATGCTTAAAAAGATCAAAGAGCTTCATCCAGGGGCAAATATCGTCGCGGTAGATTATGATCCGGGCGCAAGCTATGTGAACCAGATCAACCGCATCCGGCTGATGCTGGAAAGGGCGGAATCATAAAGACTATTATTAATACTATAAAAGTCCAATTCGATTTTGGGGAGTTTTACCGGCCGAAACCTTTCACCTTTCTCGCTCGTATCGTGACGCTAAATGAACTATTTGCACCCGTCCGCGTTGGTGATGCCTTTGGTGGGTTTATGCCCTATGACAATAGGTCAGCAGATAATTCCGATTGACAAGCCACGTCGAGTCAGAAGATGTTTTATTGGCACAAATAAAAAGATCTTCCCATAAAATAGTCAATAAGAGGTGATTATTATGTCGATGAGAATGCACAAGCATACATTTAGAGGTAAAACATCCATTAATGACGGTCATTCTCATTACTATGAAGGTGAGACAACCGCAAGCCCTGATATTGAAGGACATACTCATCGCATGAATGGGCGAACGGCAATTAGCGATAACCATTTGCACCAGTTTGGCTTGACCACTGGGTTCGAAAACATCGTAAATGGTGGGCATAACCACTCCTATAGAGGAGTAACCACATATAACGATGACCATAGCCATTCTATGGAGGGGTATACTTCGATATATAAATAGACTTAGATACTGCGGGAATCATGTATACCTCCAATGTCATATTAGGCACTGGAGGATTTTTTATAAAATCCTCCAGTGAAGCGGCAAAGGCGTATTTCTTCGAGGTGAAGCGCCCGGGCGGGAAGATGACGCTGCAGCGCTCTATCACGGCAAATAAGTATTCGATGAGAGCAATAATGGCAGCCCGACAAAGCATAAAAAAAGGAGCCGAGGCTCCTTAGTCGTCCCCACGCAGGAGATTTTCTGCGTAATCACTCAGACTTTCAAGCGAATTGACGTTTCCGGCACGGGTGCTGATCTGGTCTCGGACGTAATCCGGAAGCTTGTCAAAGTATTGCTTGGCCTAGGGATCGTTTTTAAATAACTCGTACATATCTGGATACTTTTGCATAGCTACTCACCTCGGATTTAGGATCAAGAGAAAAGCTATGTCCCTCTCCTCATAACTCAAGATTAATGCGGCGGAAAGTAAAAAGGAAAAGCTGAGATACGTCTACGAAAACACTCCCGGCAAACGTCCGTGAACTACGCAACCGGATATATGGCCATCCAAGCTGTGTGCGTAGTGTAAAAAAAGGCTTATATGATATCACAATGCGAAGTTCGTTTCTAATAAAGTATTTTACCCGATAAACAAACTGCGAAGCTCGTTTTCCGGTACAGTGCCTTACCTAGCATGAATAATAGGCACTTGACGGAGTGTAAACATAGCACTAATCCTGATGGTCTGCTCTTGCGTATATCTCGTTTTCAAGTCAATCGCTCCATTTTCGTCATTTTATCATATCGTGACAAACATTACTATTGACGAATATTTCCGAGTTCAGGTCAAAAACACTCAATAATGCCCAGTAGAAAAATTATGAGCAGATAAACATTAAAAAAGGTCTGTCCACTCATCTTGATAAGTCCAAGCCACTAAATTAGGGCATTTTCAATTGTTAATTTAGGCATAAAACAATGAGATCCAATCCCATCGACCACACCAACGGAAAGGGCAACACCTCAGGACGTTGCATTTTCTTGCCATGCATCGGGAACTTAAAGACCCGGCCAAAGGCAGCAACACGACGTTAAACTTTTGGTATATACGCTAGGCCCACACAACCTGGCCCGCTATGAGTTCCGATAACGCACCCTATTTCACAGATAACAGGGGTCTTTACTTCTATCGATGAGGTGATATATGTAATGAACTCCTCCATTAATCCAGGTGCATCCGAATGCCCTAAAACAAACGGGTATTGCATATCTGGTACGTCTTCTTTTAGTTTCTCCAATATCCAGGAGAATGCCGCCTTTTGGCCTCTTTCTTTAGCGACAGATTTAACTTCACCATCTATAATAGAGACCAGCGGTTTGATGTGAAGTACGCCGCCAAGAATAGCGGCAGAAGAAGACAAGCGGCCACCCATTTTAAGATACTTCAATGTGTTAACGATCGCATAAAATTTGATTTGGCTACTGAGCAGTATCAAAGTATTATATATGTCCTCAGCGCTGATGCCATTATCTCTTAGCTTAATTGCCTCATACACTAAAAGCGCCAGACCGAAAGTCGCGCTTTTTGAGTCAACAATGAAGATTCGATCCGACCCTACCGTTTCCTTTGCAATGATTGCGGATTGATAGGTACCGCTAAGTTTACTGGATATAAATATACCGACCACGGTATCTCCTGCATCAATATAGCTCTTAAAAAGCGGTTCAAATTCATTCGGATTGACTTGTGACGTTGTTGGCAGGCTTGTGCTTTTACTGAGCATTTCATAGAATTGTTCATTCTTCAATTCGATACCATCGGTAAACGTCTTACCTTCGAAGATAACGCTAAGTGGTACAATATCGATACCAAGATGCTCTTGCTGCTCAATCGGGATATCACTGGTGCTGTCCGTAATGATTCTAATAGCCATAATCCATCCTCCGAAGTACTATTGATTGCTGTTAAAAAACGTCTCTAAGCTTTTTAAGCCATTAATTAAAATATCAATCTCTTGAGTATCAAGCGTATTCATCACGTTCATTACCATTTCATGATGAAAGCGCTGGTGAGCCTGGTTTGCGCTTATGCCTTTTTCCGTTGCGGATAATCTGACGATTCTCTTATCCTTTACGTCCTGTATTCTTTCTACATAACCTTTTCTTTCTAGTAGAGATACCGTGATCGTCAGTGTCCCCGCCGAAATTCTTAATGCATGCGCGATATCGGTAGCACGATTACCTGCTCCACTTTCATTGGCGGCACAAATAGCTTCAATGACATGCATTTCCCGAACGGATAGATTCTTAAATTCACCTTTTTTTAACGATGTTTCTTCGACGCGCAGAATTTCGTTAAACACTCTTACAAGAAAATGGTTTAACTCTAAATAATAATCGTTCAAAACCATTACCTCAAAAAAACAGGATATTTAGTTTGAAGTTCAAATTAAAAAAAGTATACCGATTGTACGACTATATGTCAATGGTGGTTTGAATATCAAAATATTATCTTCAACTTTGCACGGAGCCACATTTTTTGTAATGGCGTAGGTTTTGATACAAATTGAAGATACTCACATAGAGGAGATGGAGTTCTCTTCTACATACTCAGCGGAGCTACACGAATCTAGGAATCCGGAATATGATGCATTCACATATTTTAAATTATCTCCTGGAGCTTGGGTATGTCATATAAACAAAATGCGAAAAATATTTAGGCAATGATTATTTTATAATGAGGTTTTCCTATGTTGAAAAGCAGAAAATTAATATATGTCATTTTGTCATTAGTTTCATTGGTTACCGTAGAAATGTTTTCTCAAAAAGAGAACCTGGGTCGGTTGTCGCAACAACAGACAGAACCGTCAAGTATGTATGCACTAACACCCATCTCTCAACGATTAATTGACAGTATAATCAGTAAATATCAATATATGAGACCGGTTCATTGGGGCGAAACTGTCCCAGGAGTAATTACAAAAATAAATACGCGAAACAAAGTAGTAGCTCTTACTTTTGATGCATGTGGGGGAAGTGTTGCAAGTAATGGATATGATATGGATCTGATAGATTTTTTAATCAAGGAGAATGTTCCTGCTACATTATTCATAAATTCACGCTGGATTGATGCTAATTATAATATTTTTATGAAACTGGCAGGAAATCCATTGTTTGAAATAGAAAACCATGGATATTTGCATAAGCCTCTTTCCGTAAATGGAAAATCGGCTTATGGCATACCTGGTACTTTAAATGCTGGTGAAGTTATTGATGAGGTACTACTGAACGAGCAAAAAATAGAGAACTTGACCGGAAGAAAACCTCGATATTTTCGTTCTGGCACCGCCTATTACGACGAGGTTGCTGTGAAAATTGTCTATGATTTGGGTTTGAAACCCATTGGGTTTAATGTACTTGGAGATGCAGGAGCAAATTTTAATACTAAACAGGTAGCAAATGCTTGTTTAAGTGCCGTACCCGGCTCTATTATAATCTTACATATGAATCATCCTGAAAAGTATACAGCTGAAGGAATAAAGCTCGCTATACCTGAGTTGAAAAAAAGGGGTTTCACTTTTACAAAACTCGAAAGCTATGATGGATATTTTTCGACAGCCTCTGGAAGATAAGTGTCATGTATTCAGACATAACACATAAACCGACGATACGCTATAATGATTCGAGCATATGAAAGATTAAATCAATCAGATGCAAGGAATCATCTTCTTGTCTTTACGGGAGGTGCAGAAGGCGCTTTATCAAAATGATGAAGCGCCTCAATCACACATTATAACCAAAATCATCTCATCGCCGAGCTTCGCATTATTGTCACCACGTGACCTTCGCTGAACTACCCATTATGCTAATAACTTGTCCTTGATTGAACGCAGTATATAGATTATCATACCATTTCTACATATAATTACATTTTATTTTTTAATATACTTTGCTGGAAATGAGTTGTGGTAGGGAGATAAAGAAGCTTGCTACGGTATCATTCTTGTCAAGTCGCAGGAGACCTATAGAGCCCCAACACCCAATTCAGTCCTGGAGCTCTATACGATATCGATTATACAACACGCCACCAGCAAGGCAGCGGAGTTGTCGTTTGGATTCCCGTATTGTCGTATCCAAAAACCCACTTTGTAACCCACTCTTATTTGTTTATGTGATTTGAAGAACAGTACGGCTAGACAAGCGAAGTGTGAAAAACGCCCTAAAATAGGCCATTTCTTCAGATATCAATAACGACTAAAACAGGGAAAATAACTAGACGTGAGGGTTCGAGCCCCTCCATCCCCACCAAAGAAAACAGCCACCCTTGGGTGGCTGTTTTGTTTGGTGCCGATGTTCAAAGGGGCTCGAAGGGCGGATCAGAAAATGCCGCAGTG
>JAEWUH010000139.1 GCA_023397245.1 Bacillota bacterium
GTGTATATCCCCGGCGAATGGTACACGGTTTCCTCCGACAACTGGAACCCGGGCAGGGACAGGATGGAATATAAGGGCGACGGCCTTTATACATTCCATATGGCCAATCTCAGCCCAAAGCAATATCCCTATAAGGTTGCCATTGAGAAAGGCTGGGGCGAAAATTACGGTACGAACGGTGAATCAGGCGGCAGCAATATCGTTTTGAACGTACCGAAGGGGACGACTGAAATTGATCTGTATTACAGCGATTTCAGCCACCTGTCGAAATCTTCGCTGAATTATTCATTCAAGACCATCGAATTATGCAGCGGCGGCGATAAAGTCAAAATGAACGACCTAGGCCTGAACGGAGTTTATACCACGTCATTGAAGCTGGCAAATGGCACGCACGGACCTTATACGGTTTCAGTGGACGGCAAAGGGAAATATATATTAGATGCATTTGAACTGAACAATCCAAAGGAAATCACATTCTATTATGATACCACTACCGGTTTATGCTACTGTGATGCTTCCGATACGAAGATCGACAGTTCAAAGGTGTACTATAATACGCAGGATACGAAATGCAAGAGCGTATACGGCGCGGTAAAGACGGGCCAGAACGTCACCTTCCGCATTCAGACGGGCACGGATGTGACCGGCGTTGACATGATGATAAGCGGGCCCGCATCCGAAAAGGTTTCGATGAATTCCGGCACTCCTTCCGACGGCACCGTAACCTGGACTGTGACCAGGTCCTGGAACGAAATCGGCCAGTATGCCTATTATTTCGTTCTGCATTTCGGCTCGCAGATCCAGCTGTACAATGACGACGACGGCTTTTACGGAAAAGGCCGGGTGTCCAACTTCGGGGAAGGGAAATCTTACGATCTGGTAATTTACAGCAAGGATTTCAAAACGCCGGATTGGATGAAGGGCGCGGTAATTTATCAGATATTCCCCGACCGCTTTAACGACGGAAACCGGTCGAACGACCACGCGCAGGTTCATGCGCGCGGAAACGCAAACTATGAATTTGTTGAGGATATGAAGGGCTATGACTGGTACAGCTATCCGGAAAATCCGGACCGTGAAAAAGACCCGGACTATCCCGCCCAGGCGATTAAAGGCAACGGGACATTCGGCGATGAAATCTACGGCGGGGATCTGGAGGGCATTACCCAGCGCATCGGCTACCTGAAAGCGCTCGGCGTAAACTGCATTTATATCAACCCCGTCCTCAGTTCGATTTCCAGCCATCGCTACGATACCTCCGATTACGGCAAAATTGACCCGATTCTCGGTACGGAGGGCGATTCCTCCAAGCTCGTTCAGACCGCAAAGCAAAACGGAATGAAAATTATACTGGACGGCGTTTATAATCATGTTGCCGACGACTCGGTTTATTTTGACCGCTATTACCGCTATATCGGCAAGAGCGATAAAATCGGCGCGTATCCTTACTGGGCGTATGTGTATGACCAGATGAACGAGAAAAAGCTGGATCAGGCGCAGGCGGAAGCCGCGGCAAAAGCATACTTCGGAAAGCTCGGTGTAAAAGATTATACCTATACCCAGTGGTTCAATATCCAAAATCAATACTTTTCCTGGAGCGTGGATTCGGACGGCAAAGTGCTTTCCGGTGACAAAATGGGAGACCGTCAGGGAAAGGGCGTTTACAAATACGATTGCTGGGCCGGTTACAACAGCATGCCGGAAATTAAATCCACGAACGATTCCGAGTACCAGACTCCGGGCTGGGCAGGCAAAATCATAGAAGGCCCGGGCAGTGCGGCAAGCTATTGGATTTCCAAGGGGATTAACGGTTGGCGCCTTGATGTTGCGGACGGCGTTTCAGACGAAACCTGGCAGCATCTGCGCACCTCGGTCAAAGCCCTGAATTCCGACAATGTCATCATCGGCGAGCTGTGGGGCGATTCCACAAAATATTTGCTGGGCGACATGTACGATTCCGTAATGAACTACGTGTACCGCAATGCGATACTGAACTATGCCCGCGGGACCGGTACTTCGGCAACCGCAATGAAGAGCCTTGAAAAAATGCGTGAGAGATATCCGGATGAAGCTTTCCAGGCCATGATGAATTTGGTCGGTTCCCACGATACGCCCAGGCTGATATCCTCTCTTGACGGCGTCGCGGAAGACCGGAACGACGGCTCTGATATCAAGAAAGCGTTCCCTACTGCGGCGGGTACTTCCGAAAAGGCCAAGCAGCTTCAATACATGGTATCGCTGCTGCAGATGACATATCCGGGTGCGCCTACGATCTATTACGGCGACGAGCTGCAGATGGTCGGCGCGGATGACCCCGACTGCCGCCGTGCCATGGCGTGGGGCGAAGGCAGCAGGGATACGGTGGAGTGGTATGCGAATCTGGCGGCGATCCGCCGTCAGTACAATGCACTGCAGCGCGGGGAAATCATACCTCTGGATGCGAATGACGACGATATGATCTCCTATGCCCGCAAGGACGGCAGCGATCAGATGGTGATCGCCGCCAACCGCACCGAATCGGATAAAACCGTTACGCTGGATGTATCTTCCGCGGTAAAAGACGGAGAATTCACAGACCTGATTACCGGCAAAAAGTATGCGGTCAGCGGTGGGAGTGTGGAAATTACCGTTCCCGCGTACCGCGGCGTAATTCTGGCCGACCATTTTAAAAAGGCCGATTTCGACCGCAGCGCGCTCAAGCCCGCGTATGACCCGTCGTATAAGGTGAACTACAGCACCCTCCCCACGGGAGATACCGGCGATGACAGCGGCAGCCAAAAGAGCTCGTCCGGCACAAGCTCCGTTAATCATCCCGTAAACGTTCCGGCCTCGACCCTTAGCGGCGAAAACATTCCGCTGGCTGCAGGCAGTATGCGGAATTTTACGGTTACCTGTGACGAAAAGCCGATTATAAGTCAGGGCAACGGCGCCATTGCCATCGTTAACCTGGTCAAAGACTGGGATCCGGTTACAAAGGAAATCGTACTGCAGGTTTGCGGCGTTGTCGGCTCGCAGGGCGGTACAACCGGCATTTATGCAACCGTAAACGGCCGCGTGATTTTGCTGTTCACAGTGAAGCTCGGCCCATGCCCGGTCAAGAGCGATACGACTTCGGGCGTGACAAAGAAGGCCGGAGATGTTTATTGGGCCAAGGTTACCGTGCCGCGGAACGCAAAAATTGTTTATAGCGCTGGCAGCGGCTACGTTGCGGCTACCATGCTTAAAAAGCTTGACGGCGGCGGCAGCGGCGCCGACAGCTATCTGCTTGGCTTCCGGGCGGTAAAGAGCGGCACCACCGGTTTGTACATTACCGTAGACGGCGTACTGTTCCGGCTTTATATGGTCAGTGTCAAATAGCAGAGGAGCTTGAATTAAAACAGACGGATTCCCCCGGCGGCGGATGAAAATTCCAAAGCCGGGGGGATATTGATTTCTCCCGGAATAATCCGGAAATTACGTCTGTCTGATCCTTGCTTTACAACGTTTTACGGGGCTCAAAGGCGCGAAAAGTCTGGCCTTTCCGGGAGAATACTGAATGATCATTGTGTCAATGCAAGTACGGAGCGGGTTTTGATTTGTCCGTACGTTTTAACTTTTTTATAACCTCGTCTGAACAAAATCAGTCTACTATGAGAATGAGGTGATGAAGATGACATACTGCTATAATTTGCAGCCGGAGAGAAAAAATGAATCTGCAGATCAGGCTCAGAACATGAGACGAAGGACAGAAAAAATGCTGGACAGCTTCAAAAATTTAAAGATAAGAAAACTGCAGGCCGGTAAAAGCGAAGACAATCCTGAACTTGTTTTCATAGCCAAAGCCATCCATAACTTTGAAGAGGATTTGGAAACCTTACAATCGAATAGTGCGCCGAAATGACATCACACAGAACTGCGGATGCGGCCGGCCATGCGGCGGTTCAGATTTACTGCCCGAACGATGTGATTTTTTACGCTCGGGTTGTCAAAAAGGGGAAAAAGCTTTTGTAGAAAAAATAAATGTCTGCATTGTGAAAAATATGGTAGAATATTGATATATCAATGTACTTGGAGGCTTACCCATGAACAGACCGCGGCATTTGATCCGGGAACGGATGAATCAGCTCCTTTCGTCCGTCGCTGATTTTCCGCTGACGATTCTGGAGGCCCCGGCGGGCTACGGCAAGACGACCGCCGTGCAGGCATATCTGGATTCCCGGAATCTTAAATCGCTTTGGATTTCCTTTCGCCCTATGGTCGGATGTGCCGAATTTTTCTGGGAGAAGGTATCCCGCGAAGTCGCAAAAATGGACGGGGCGGCAGGAGCCGCGCTGAAAAGCCTTGGCTTTCCGGCAAACGTACCGCAGCGGGATAAAATTTTATCCATTCTCAACGGCTTGGAGTTTGCCGACCCGACCGTAATGGTGCTTGATAACTGCGAACTGGTGACAGACCCGCTTCTGAGCCGGCTGCTTCTGCAAATCGCGGAGGAGGAAATTGAAAACCTGCATCTCGTTATTCTGACCCGGGATACAACTTTTCTCGATTTCGTCCCGCTGCTGCTGAATGAAAAGTGCCGCGTCATTTCCCAGCAGCAGATCAGATTTACGGCGGACGAGGTCAGGGATTACTGTCTGCTGACAGGCAGCACCGCCACCGATGAGGAAATTGAAAGGATTGCGGAATACACCGACGGGTGGATCAGCATGATCTACATGCTGCTGCTCGGCGCGGAAGAAAGTATCCCGGTTGGCCTGACCCACACCATCGATGAAATTATCGATCGGGTCATGTTCCGTGTGCATGATCCGGAAATCCAGCGCTTCCTGCTGCGGCTTTCGGTCATGGACAGTTTTACCGCCGAACAGGCGGAATTTGTCACCGGGAATGAGCAGGCGGGTAAAATACTGGAAAAGCTGCAAAAGAAGAACGCCTTCATTTTTTACGACGAGAGGGATAAAGAATATAAAATACATAATGTCCTGCTCGATTTCCTGCGCGCGCGGCAAAATTTTCAGAAGGAAGAGG
>JAEWUH010000173.1 GCA_023397245.1 Bacillota bacterium
ACTTTACCGTGCTAATGTGCTAAAATACAGATACAAAATATAAAGGAAAAAGGATACGATGCTATGATTGCTGTCATAGATTACGGTGCCGGAAATCTGCAAAGCGTGATAAAAGCGTTTCACTATATAGGCTGTGACGTGCGGGTTACTGCCGATAAAGACGAACTGAAAAGCGCTTCGGCTGCTGTTCTGCCGGGCGTCGGCGCGTTCGGGGACTCTATGAGATGCCTGAAAAATTCCGGGATGGTCAATCCGGCTCTCGATTTTATCGAGTCCGGTAAACCGTTTCTTGGAATCTGTCTGGGTCTTCAGCTGCTGTTTGAGGGCAGCGAAGAATCTCCGGGCGTGAACGGTCTTGGCGTACTGCAGGGTAAAATCGCGCGCATACCGGCTGAGACAGGACTTAAAATACCTCATATCGGCTGGAATTCGCTTACTATCAAAAAGCCGGAGGGTTTGTTCCGGAATCTGGAACCGAATCCCTACGTTTATTTTGTCCATTCCTATTATTTAAAAGCAACTGATCCGCAGGTGGTGTCATCCACTACAGAGTATGGCGTGCAGATCGATGCCTCGGTTCAGAAGGGCAATCTGTTTGCCACGCAGTTCCATCCCGAAAAAAGCGGTAAAACCGGGCTGCAGATGCTGAAGAATTTCGTATCACTGATTGATCGAAATGAGCGGAGGAATTGAACATGTATGCAAAGCGAATCATTCCGTGTCTGGATGTAAATAACGGCAGGGTGGTAAAAGGGACTTCCTTTGTGAATTTGCGCGACGCGGGCGACCCCGTAGAGGCTGCCATTGAATATGACAAACAGGGCGCGGATGAACTGGTTCTGCTCGATATTACCGCTTCCTCGCAGGCGCGCGGAATTATACTGGATATTGTAAGCAAGGTTGCCGATCAAATTTTTATACCGTTTACGGTCGGCGGAGGAATCCGTACCGTGGAGGATTTTACCGCGCTGCTCCGCGCGGGAGCCGATAAGGTTTCTGTGAATTCGGCGGCGCTGAAAAATCCGGCGATGATCAGCGAGGCGGCGGAAAAATTTGGCAGCCAGTGCGTCGTCTGCGCCATTGACGCCAAGCGGAAGGCTTCGGGTGGCTGGACGGCGTACCTGAACGGCGGGCGTATCGATACCGGCAAAGACGCTGTGGAGTGGGCAAAGGAAGCGGCAAGGCTCGGTGCAGGCGAAATCCTGCTGACCAGTATGGATTGTGACGGTGTGAAAAACGGCTATGACCTTGAGCTGACCGCGGCGGTTTCAGAGAGTGTGAATATCCCGGTCATCGCCTCCGGCGGGGCGGGAAAAATGGAGCATTTTTACGATGCTTTCACGCAGGGAAAAGCCGACGCGGTGCTCGCGGCTTCCCTTTTCCATTTTGGTGAGATACGTATCCCAGAACTGAAAGATTATCTTGCGCGCAAAGGAATTTCCGTCAGACGGTGATTTTAAGGAGCTGAGTTTGTTCAGCTCCTTTTTTATTGCTTATTGGACATACAGGTCTATAATATGTTATACTCCTATTGTATGTAACCCATATTTTTGAAAATAATCAGGAGTATTCTTTATGAACACAGAATTTCCACGGAAACCGCGTGCGGCAGTCCGTATCGCCCTGGCGGCTTTGCTTGTCGGCGTATGCGTTTTTGGACTCGTAGCGGTTTTGCTGAACAGTAAAAATACCGTACAGGCCGTTAGTTCGTCCGTCAGTAAAGCAAGCTCCGCCGTTTCCTCGGAACCGCAGGCTTCGTCTTCTTCTCAGCCGGAATCCAAGCCGGAGCAGAAGACGGCTTCTATTACAATTTTAGGCACCGGCGATAATCTGATTCACGATGTTATTTATCTGCAGGCAAAACAGCGCGCGGGGGGTAAGGGGTATGACTTCAAGCCCGTGTATGCGCGTATTGAAAATGACATAAAGAACGCGGATATTGCAGTCATCAATCAGGAAACCCCGATTGCGGGCAAAATTGCGGCGCCTTCCGGCTATCCGCGCTTTAATTCACCCACTCAGCTGGGCGATGAGCTTGTCAGTTTGGGCTTTGATGTAATCAACCATGCCAATAACCATGTACTGGATATGCATGAGAAAGGGCTGGCTGCTACTCTCGATTACTGGGCGACGAAGCCGTCCGTTAAGGTGATCGGGGCGTACCGGAACGACGCGGATCTGGAGAATATCCGAATCATCGAGGCAAAGGGGATAAAGACGGCCTATATCGGCGTTACCGAAATGACCAACGGGCTTTCTCTGCCAAAGAACTCAAACTACCGGCTTATTTATGCCGGTAACACGGCGCTGATCGAGCGCCTGATCAAAAAGGCAAAGGCCGAAGCGGATGTGGTGGTGGTTACCGCCCACTGGGGTACGGAAAATACGACTGAATTAACGGACAAGCAGAAAACCCTTTCACAGAATATGGTGGACTGGGGTGCGGATATCATTTTTGGTGACCATCCCCATGTGCTGCAGCAGTTAACTGTTTTGAAGCGGAAGGACGGTACCGAGTGCCCGGTTGTTTATTCGCTCGGCAATCTGGTATCCGCCCAGCAGTCCGGCCCCAATATGGTCAGCGGCCTTTTGACTGTTACCATGACTAAGGATTTCGGAACGGGCAAGACAACGTTTACCGGCATGAAATTCAAGCCGATCGTTACGCAGTACGGGAAAAGATGCACCGATATTACAATATACCCTCTCAGCGAGTACTCGGATTCGCTTGCCGCCGTTCACGGCATACGTAGATTTACCCCGAATTTTAACCTCAGCTATATTCAAAAAATAATTGATAAGAATATTCCTCAAAAATATCAGTCAAAAGATTGACGAATACAGAATAATATGTTATATATATTATTGATAAATTAAATAGCTGTCTTCGGGGCGGGGTGTAATTCCCCACCGGCGGTAATGCGGCGAATAGCCGTTAGCCCGCGAGCATAAGCTGATTTTGGTGAGATTCCAAAGCCGACGGTATAGTCCGGATGGAAGAAGAACACGCGTAAACGCGTATTTTCGTCCCACAGCATTTGCTGTGGGATTTTTTTCGTTGACAGCTCCAAAAGGAGAGAAAGATTTATGAAAACAAACACGCAGAAAAGCCTGATCCGGCTGACGCAGATGGGAATGCTTGCAGCTCTTGCCGTGGTACTGATGGCATTTGTCCGCATTCCGCTTGTTCCGGCCGCCCCGTTTTTGGAGTACGACATGGCGGACGCTCCGGTTCTGATCGCCGCGCTGCTTTTCGGAACGGGCCCCGCGCTTGCAATTCTTCTGGTTGATTCCGTGATTCAGGCGTTTTTATTCGGCGGAAACGGCTGGGTAGGCCTGCTGATGCACTTTGTCGCCTCCGGTGCACTGGCCGTTCTGGTAGGCGTATTCTATCAAAGGCGGCATAAATTTACGGATGCCGTGATCGGCATGGTTCTGGGTACGCTCGCAATGACGGCAATCATGATCCCGATGAACTACATCTTTACCGTTAACTTTTTCGGAACGCCCAAATCGGTAGTGGATGCGATTATGCTTCCGGGTATTATCCCGTTCAATCTGATCAAGGCGGGGCTGAACAGCGTGATTGCGTCCGTGCTTTTCAAAGCCCTTACGCCGTTCATCAGCAAACATAAGGATATCGTAAAGCCGGCCTGATTCAGCCGGTTTTCAGGACGGGGCGAAAATCCCCACCGGCGGTAATGCGGCGAAAGCCGACGAGCCCGCGGGCGAATGTCAATCGCAGACTGTGGTGTGATTCCGCGGCCGACGGTATAGTCCGGATGAAAGAAAAGGAGTTATCATGAGTACATTAACCGATACAAAACAGAAAACCAATATTTTTGATGCGAAGGGAATTGCGCAAATCGGGGTCTTAACAGCCATTGCAACCGTTTTGATGCTGTTTGAGTTTCCTCTTTGGTTTGCGCCGGGCTTTTATAAGATCGACCTCAGCGACGTCCCGATTCTGATCGGCAGCTTTGCGATTGGGCCTCTTGCGGGACTTATCATGGAGTTGATTAAGAATCTGCTTAATCTTATGATTAACGGAACCACAACCGGGGGAATCGGGGAACTGTCCAATTTTGTGATCGGCTGTGCCCTCGTTCTTCCAAGCGCGTTGATCTATAAACGGCAAAAAACCAAAAAGGGCGCGGTGATTGGGTTGGTTGCCGGAACGGTCTGTTTGATTCTAGCCGGCAGTCTGCTGAACGCCTATGTACTTCTGCCGGTTTACGCCAAGGTCTTTCATATGCCAATGGACGCTTTGGTGGCTATGGGTACGGCGATTAACCCGAATATAAAAAGCCTGCCTGCCTTTATTCTTTTTGCGGTTGCTCCGTTCAATTTATTGAAAGGTGTGCTTGCTTCCGTGCTGACCCTTTTGATTTATAAGAAGGTCAGCCCGATCTTACACAAATAATCCTGAAATTGTACATTTTTACAGATTATTTCAAAAGCGTTTCTACACTTTGCTGATTTTGTATATTTACTCGCGCTGGAATCCATGCTATAATAAATCAAAATTAAATATGTCCTTATCAAGAGTGACGGAGGGAACAGGCCCTATGATGTCCGGCAACCTGCAAATGTGAAAGGTGCCAAATCCTGCGGTAAAGCCGATAGATGAGGTAATAATAACGTCATTCGGGTTTTCCGAGTGACGTTTTTTAATTTAATTTTTCTGATTAGGAGGATATTTTTATGGCAAAACATTTATTTACATCGGAATCCGTAACGGAGGGACATCCGGACAAACTCTGCGACCAGATCGCTGACGCCGTGCTGGATGCAATAATCGTACAGGACCCACAGGCGCACGTTGCCTGCGAGGTGACCGCCACCACCGGGGTGATCCATGTAATGGGCGAAATTTCTACGGAATGCTACGTTGACATTGCGTCCATTGCCCGTGAAGTGGTGAAGGATATCGGATACAATGACCCGGCCTACGCCTTTGACGGGAATACCTGCGGCGTGATCACTTCAATCGATGTGCAGTCCCCCGACATCGCAATGGGGGTCAATCAGTCCTATGAAGCAAAGAACGGGGCGACCGACGAAAACGACATCATCGGAGCGGGCGACCAGGGCATGATGTTCGGCTACGCCTGCGACGAAACGCCCGAACTGATGCCGCTTGCCATTTCCCTTGCCCATAGGCTTTCCAAACGTCTGAGCGCGGTCAGAAAAGACGGCACGCTCTCTTACTTAAGGCCGGATGGCAAAACACAGGTTACGGTCGAGTATGACGGGGATGAGCCGGTGCGTGTGGATACGGTGGTTGTTTCTGCCCAGCACGACCCGGATGTTACTCTGCAGCAGATTCGGAACGACATCATTGAGAAAGTAATCAAGGAAGTTATTCCTGCAAAATGGCTGGATGAAAAGACAAAATACTATGTAAACCCGACCGGCCGGTTTGTTATCGGCGGCCCGGTAAGCGACAGCGGCCTGACCGGAAGAAAGATTATCGTGGACACTTACGGCGGCTACGGCAGGCACGGCGGCGGCGCATTTTCCGGTAAGGACCCGACCAAGGTGGACCGCTCCGCAGCATACGCTGCCCGCTACGTAGCGAAAAACATTGTAGCTGCGGGGCTGGCAAAACGCTGCGAGGTTCAGCTCGCTTATGCAATCGGCGTGGCAAGGCCGGTTTCCGTTATGGTGGATACCTTCGGAACGTCGTCGTACAGCAACGAGGAGCTTGCCGCCGCGGTAAACAAGGTGTTTGATCTGCGCCCGACCGCGATTATCAAAAATCTTGACCTCCGCAAACCGATCTACCGTTCCATCTCCAATTATGGCCATATGGGCCGCGAGGATCTGAATGTTTCCTGGGAAAAGCGCGACAAAGCCGACGCACTGAAAGCGGCGCTGAGCAAGTAAGCGGGAAAGGTTTTTGCTAAAATCATATGTCCGTTTTTTGCGCCGGCATCTTCCGGTTTTTTAGCGCTTTATTTTAAAATGATTTCTTAGCAATTTATCACCTCATTACATAAACTGTGATGAGGTGATTTTTATGCTCGAAACAGTATCAACGATTTCTTTTGTACTGCTTGCGGTAGTCGGGGCTGCCGATTTGGTACGGTATGTAATTTATCGGCTGCTCAAAACAAAGAATTCCGGCAGGCTCTATCTTATCCTTACCCTGCAGGGCCATGAGGAAGGAGCCGAAGTCATGCTGGCCAGCGCAATCGAAAGGCTCAGCTGGATTACCGGGGAGGACAAAAAAGTGATTTGCGTAGACTGCGGAATGGATGAAGAAACGAGAAAGGTATGCCACATTATCAGCGCGCGGAATCCGGGCGTTGAAATTTGTACGCCGGATGAACTGGCGGAATTGTTGAACTGACCGGTTTACATTACATAATCATTGTATTATACTGGAATCAGAACTTTGAAGAACCGGCGGAATGTACGGCAAAAAAGACTCAAAGATAAATAAATAAAATTCAGTGAACATTGGGGAAGCAGAATGCAGGAAGAGAAACTTCTTGAAATGACCGGCTCTGTGGAGCAGGTCATTTTTCAAAATGATAAGAACGGCTATTCCATTCTGGAAATCAATAATGGGGAAGAACTGATTACGGCGGTGGGAGCCATGCCGTTTGTCAGTGTGGGGGAAGAACTCCACGTAGTGGGCAGCTGGGTCAACAATCCGAATTACGGAACACAGTTCAAGGTGGAAGCCTACGAACGCTCCAAACCGGCGACCTCAGCCGCTATGCTGAAATATCTTTCGTCCGGTGCGGTCAAGGGGATCGGGCCGGGAACGGCGGCAAAGATCGTGGACATGTTCGGCGAAAATTCTCTGAATGTAATTGAAAATGAGCCGGACCGCCTTTGCGCGATCAAAGGCATCACAAAATCCAGAGCCGGTAAAATGAGCGATGAAATAAAAACGCTGCACGGCATTAAGGAGATTATGCTGTATCTCGGCAGCTTCGGCATCTCCCCGGAAGAAGCCGTCCGAGTCTGGAAGCTTTTCGGCATCCAGTCTGCGGAACGCGTCCGCGAAGACCCGTACTGCCTTTGCGAAGACAGCCTGGAAATCGGTTTTGAACGCGCGGACGGGATTGCCGCTTCTCTGGAGCGCCCGCAGGATGACAACTGCAGAGTCCGGGCGGGAATTCTCTACGTCCTGAAGCACAATGTCAATAACGGCCATACCTGCCTGCCGGCAAAAAAACTGATCGATACCTCTGCGCGTATGCTCGGCGTGGAGCGTGAACTGGCGGTGGAAACCCTTGAGGCACTCAAAGCGGATGCTTCTGTGGTATCGACGTTCTTGGGTGACAAGGAATTTATCTTTACACAGAAGCTGTACCGGTCGGAGGTCTATATTGCGGGCCGTGTCGCGATGCTGGTGCGTTATCCCGCGCAGTCCATTATCGGCATTGAAAACTATATTACCAATATTGAAGAAACCTTTCGAATCGAATACGCCGAACGGCAGAAACAGGCAATCCGCGAAGCGCTTTTAAAAGGGATTCTGATCCTGACCGGCGGGCCGGGAACCGGAAAAACAACTACTCTCAACGCGATCATAAAAATACTGGAAATGAAGGGCGAGAAGGTTCTGCTTGCCGCGCCTACGGGAAGAGCCGCCAAGCGGATGTCGGAGCTGACCGGCAAGGAAGCAAAAACCATCCATCGCATGCTGCAGGTAGAGTGGGATGAAAACGATCAGCCGGTTTTCTCAAAGAATGAAAAAAACCTGCTGGAATGCGACGCTCTGATCATAGACGAGCTTTCCATGGTGGAAACCACCGTTTTTGAGGCAGTTTTGCGTGCTTTGCCGCTTGGATGCCGTCTTATCATGGTGGGGGACTGCGACCAGCTTCCGTCAGTCGGGCCGGGCAACGTGCTTGCCGACCTGATTGCGACCGGGCTGCTTCCCGTTGTACAGCTGGATCAGATTTTTCGCCAGTCCATGCAGAGCCTCATCGTTACGAACGCCCACCGAATTATTAGCGGCCGGTTGCCGGAACTTTCTAACCGGACAAGCGATTTTTTCTTCCTTCCGTACAGCAGCCCGGCGGAGATTACCGATGTAATTGTGGAGCTTTGCCGCACGCGCTTGCCCGCCAGCTACGGTTATTCGCCGCTTACAGATATCCAGGTGCTTACGCCCGGCCGGAAAGGGGTGCTCGGCACCGGAGAACTGAACCGGAGGCTTCAGGCTGCTATCAATCCGCCGGAGAAAGAAAAAAAAGAAATCACCATAAACGGCTCGCTGTTCCGCGAGGGCGATAAGGTCATGCAGATCAAAAACGACTATGACCTTCCGTGGGAGAAGCAGGACGGAACAAGCGGGGAAGGCGTATTCAACGGCGATATGGGCGTGCTTTTCGAGATTGATCGACGCGCTTCCATTTTAAAGGTTCTGATGGACGACCGCATCGTAATGTATGAGCTTGAAACCGCTTCCGAGCTGGAGCTTGCCTATGCAATGACAGTACACAAAAGCCAGGGGAACGAATTTCCTGCCGTTGTGATTCCCATGTATCCGGGCGCGCCGCAGCTCTACTACCGGAACCTGCTCTATACCGCCATCACGCGCGCAAAGTCCCTGCTGATTCTTGCCGGTACGCAGAAAACAGTTCAGACAATGGTTGAGAATGACCGGAAAACAAATCGTTATACGGGATTACGGTATTTTTTGACCGGAGGGGAGACAAATGGGATTTAAAAAAGCGTTCGGCGCTTTCATTGATCTTATTTTCCCTCCGCGCTGTGTTTTCTGCGGCGCGGTTGTTCCGGGGGGCCTTCCGATATGCAAAGCCTGTGAAGGCAAAATCCCGTATGCCCGCGCGACGAAATACATGAATATTCCGGAGACGGGCAAAACTATAACCTGTACGGTGCCGTATTCTTACAGCGGTGAGGTGCGCCAATCCATTATCCGTTTTAAGTTTCAGAATCAGAAACAGTTTGCTTCTTTTTTTGCGGAAAAGGTTGCGGAACAGATCAGAATCGGTTATCCGGATATCCGATTCGATGTGGTAACTTCCGTTCCCATATCCGCAAAAAGGCGAAAAACAAGGGGCTACAATCAATCCGAGCTGATCGCCGCTGAGACAGCATTATACCTTGTGCTGCCGTATCGGGAATCTCTGGTTAAGATTTCCGACAACAGGGAGCAGCACAAGCTGAGCGAAAAGGAGCGCCGACGGAATGTCCGGGGCGTTTATCAGCCGCTTTGCGCGGATGAAACGGCAGGGAAGAGAATACTCCTGATCGACGATATCGTTACCACCGGGGCCACGCTCTGTGAGTGCGCTTCGGTTCTGTACCGCAGCGGCGCGGCGGAGGTGACGTGCGCCGCGATCGCGCAGGTTGAATGATATTTGGTTGTAATATGTCGGAATTTGTAATATAATTATTTACATTATAGGAATGGATGTGATCATGTGCTTGGTACGGATATCGCTTTGGACCTTGGTACATCGGCTGTAAAGATTTATCTTGACGGCAAGGGAATTATACTTAACGAACCGGCCATTGTTGCCGTTAATGTAGAAACAGACGAAGTCATGGCAATCGGGAAAGAAGCGTATGCAATGGTTGGCCGTACTTCTGATAAAATAAATGTCTGCCATCCGCTTTCCAACGGAGTCATTTCAAATTTTGATATGGCGCAGTATTTGATCAGTGCATATCTGAAGAAAATAAACAGCAGCAAGGTCTTTATGCCGAGAGTGGTTGTCAGCGTACCCTGCCAGATTACGGAAGTGGAAAAGCGCGCCGTGGTTGATGCGATCAGCGCGGCCGGCGTGCGCAAAATCTGCCTGATTGAAGAGCCGGTTGCCGCAGCGCTCGGAGCGGGGATGGATATTTCCACCCCGCACGGAACCCTTGTGGTAGACATCGGCGGCGGCACGACGGATATGGCGGTTCTTTCACTGAGCGGTATTGCCATATCCCGTTCCATTAAGGTTGCTGGCAATACGATGGACGAAGCAATTATCAAATATATCCGCAGAAAATACAACCTGATTATCGGGGAGCGCATGGCGGAGGAAGCAAAAATCGCGATAGGCTGCGTGTATCCCAGAAAAGATATGATCAAACACCGGGTCAAAGGCAGAAATGCGATGACCGGTTTGCCGCAGTGGGCCGACGTAACCTGTGACGAAATGCTGGAGGCGATGATTGAGCCGGCAATGCAGATTGTCCGTACCATTCAGGAGATGCTGGAAAAAACGCCTCCGGAATTGATGGGTGACGTTTACAGCGACGGAATAATCCTTACGGGCGGTTCCGCGAATATTTACGGCTTTGACACGTTGATTTCCAAAAAAGTCAAGATGCCGGTAAATATTGCGAAGGATTCCCAGATTTGCGTAGCGCTCGGAGCCGGCAAGGCAATTAAGTTTATCGATGATATGGAAAACAAGGGATACGGCGTGCTGAATCCGCTCAGCGCAGCATATTGATAGGATTCCGATACTCAAAAATCTTGTACAGCAGAGTGCTTTAAATATCTCCGTAAAATAACATCGTACAAAAATCAGGCCCGAAAGAATGCTGAAAAAGCATCTTTCGGGCCTGATCATGACAAAAGGCTCCGCTAACCGGCGGAGCCTTTTGTAAACTGTTTACTTACTCATCATATAATTGATGAACATTAATTCATCTTCCGGATTTTCCACATTCAACTCTGCGGAAACGGTGGAATTTTTTGCGTTTTCCAGAAGCGCCCTTACGCCATATAGCTGGCAGAGCTTGCTCTTAAGATTCAAGGTATTGCCGTCTTCGGTAACAAGATATACATTCCCTTTGGCTTTGTCTAACAGGTTTATAAGCTTTACTACATCAATGTCATATAGTTTCATAATATCTACCTCCTAAAATTTAACTGTACTTTTTAATTATTATAGCATGGACAACCATTATTTACAACAATTATCTTACTTGATTTCTACATTTTCTGTAATGATTTACTAAAAACTTCTCAAATGTCAATTTGTCGCCCTCGTCCTCAACCTTTATTTCCGGCGAAACGATGTTGTCTTTAGAACCGCTCAGAAGCATTTTAATACAGTAGAGCTGTGAAAGCTTGCTGCTCAGATTAAAGTAAACTCCATCGCCGGTATCCAGATAGACATTTCCTTTTGCTTTTTCGAGCAGAGCAATGAACTCGCCCACACGAATGTTGTTCAGTTTCATGGTATACCTCCTTTACAGTTTACGCTGTAATTATATCATTTAAAATGCACAAAATCAATAGATAAAGGTTGTGCAAAAGTTAAAATATTAGGAGAATATTGTTAAAATATTATGTATCATTACTGGTAAAAATCAAGGAACCACATTGCAGGCAAAAATCAGAAAAGCCGCCCCTGTACAGGGCGGCAGAGGTCATTCATGCTGAATTCCGTTATCGATTCTGTCCTTTGAATGCGGAACCTCGTAAATTTGACTGTAGGATTCCGCTTCTTCCGGGCTCGCCGGCGGCGCATACATCAGACCGGTACATTCGGTTGAGGATACAACGGATTCCGAGTCAAAAAAAGAATCTTCGTCTTTCAGTCTTAAATAGGGCGTATCATTCTCGTTCATAAAGCATCCCCTTTCTTTTTCATAGTATAACCGTAAGAGCCACGGTTTATTAATGAGATTATACCGGCGTGGCTAAACTTACTTTGGAAGCTTGGTTCGAATCTGCCGGTCCGGCTGATCAGCATCGATCAACCGTTTACGAAAGCAAACAGATGATATCGAATTGAAAATCACCCACAGCGTAAACTGTGGGTGACGTGATTATTTGGAAGTTAACTGGGACTGCACGCCGGAAACAACGCCTGAAACCTGGCCCCCGAGCATCCTGCCGCTGGACTCCACTTTTGAAACGACTTCGCTTCCAAGCGCCTGACCTCCGGAGACTACGCCGGAAACCGTACTGTTCAGTGCTGTACCGGACGCCGTTCCGCTTGCGGTGTAGTTTAAGTTACGGCAGCCCGCAAAGGCAAATAGTATTAAAGTGCATAAAGCAAATAGTATTATTAATTTTTGTTTCATGAATGACTCCTCCTTTCCGTTATTATCGTGTCCATTTCAAGGTGGAATACATCCGTTTTAAATTACCAATTAACATAAAGTCTTGCCTGCTATCCGCCAAGCTCGGTATCCTTCGTATCCTCGCCACCGTTGAGCCAATGGGCGCGCTGTGCGGCTTCCGCGGCGGTATTGCAGCTGCATTCCGCTTTCCATTCACCGGAATCGGTAAAACATCCGACCGTCCACGTTCCCGGTTCGGTTTTTTGATATACAAACATTTTATCGCTCTTTCTGCCGGACCTTTCCGACGCTTATTTTTTATTAGTTTGCGCGGTGCTGCAATGTTTAAAACAGGCGCATGCCTGACAAATAAAGGAGTCAATAAAAGCGAAACATACAAGATCATCAGAAAATTTACATATTGTTAAATAAATATCCTTTCCGGATATAGTACAATAAATGAATAACATAGCTGCAGGTTGAAACTGGCTTTAAACTGCAGCAGTTCAATGTTTTTAAGGATGATTTTTTTGTTTGGTTATATAAGGCCGCAAAAGTCAGAACTGCTTGTCCGAGAATATGAAGAGTATAAGGGCATTTACTGCTCCCTTTGCCGCCGGCTCGGTAAAAATTACGGAATGGCCGCAAGGCTTACCTTGAGCTATGACTGTACTTTCTACGCGATGCTGGTTCTTTCCCGGAACCTTCAATGCCCCGGATTCAAAAGCGGACGGTGCGTCGTAAATCCTCTGAAAAAATGCACATACTGTAATGAGGGCGAAAACGGGCTGAATTCCGCCGCGGCTCTTTCGGTCATCATGACTTATTACAAAATCAGGGATGATATTCAGGATTCGCATTTCTGGGGCAAACTTCGCGGATTTCTGCTTCTTCCGGCTGCGGCGCGTGCGCGCAAAAAGGCGCTGCGCGATTTCTCGCAAATGGATTCCGTAGTCTCCCAGGCAATGGCCATGCAAAGAGAAGCCGAACAAAGCGAAAATCCGGGTATCGACTTTTGCGCAGAACCGACCGCCGTCATGCTGCAGAAAATTTTTCGGATGACGGCTGAAAATCCCGATACGGAAGAATCGGCTTTGCGGGTTTTCGAGCAGGCAGGGTATTTTCTTGGCAGATGGGTGTACCTGACGGACGCGGCCGACGATATGGAAAAGGATATTAAAACCGGCTCATTTAACCCGTTTTTAACGCAGTATAATTTAGGGAAAGACAGTACGAAAGAAGAACTCCGCAATGCCAGGGAAATGATAAACCAAACGCTTAATATGACGCTTGCCCGGCTTACGGCCGCTTTTAATCTGCTGGAATTTCAGCATTTCGGCCCGATACTTGGGAATGTGATACACAAGGGACTTCCTGCCATGCAGAGACAAATCTTGTTTGAGAAGGAGAACGCAAATGTCAGATCCTTATAAAATATTAGGTGTTTCTCCAAATGCCACCGATGAAGAAATCAAAATGGCATACCGGGAACTCGCAAAAAAATATCACCCTGATAATTATTCCGGAAGCCCGATTGCCGATTTGGCAAGCGAGAAGATGAAAGAAATCAACGAGGCCTACGACGAAGTTGTCGCCCAGAGGAAAAGGCAGAAAAGCGAGGGCGGCGCGCCTTATTCCGGATACAATGGATATTCCGGAAATCCGGATTACGGTTCCCCGTACGGATACGGCGGCAGCGGCTTCAACGATGTCCGAAGTTTGATCATGGCGGGCAGGGTTGCGGATGCGGAGCAGATTCTGAACGGCGTTCCGGCAGAGGGAAGAAATGCCGAGTGGTATTTTCTGAAAGGCACCGTGCTGTATAAGCGCGGCTGGCTGGAAGAAGCCTATAACAGCTATTCAAGGGCCTGCCAGATGGATCCGGGCAATGCGGAATACCGTGCGGCCATGAATCAGGTTGTCAACCAGCGCAACGGCGTCTATGGCGGTTACAACCCCAATATGCCCCATACGGGCGGATGCAGCTCCTGCGACGTTTGCTCTTCGCTCCTTTGCGCGGACTGCTGCTGCGAATGCATGGGCGGCGATCTGATTCCGTGCTGCTAAGGAAGCAGCGTTCCTAAAAAATCCGGGGAGGGAATACCGTTGAACAAAAGCATTCGTGTGGCTTTTTGCGGGATTTTAACGGCTTTGTGCACGATACTGATGTTTTTAACCGGTCTCATTTCGGTTGGTACTTATGCGCTCCCGGCGCTTTCCGGCATCCTTCTTGTCGCTGTTGTGATCGAGCTTGGTACGGCATGGGCCTGGCCCGTGTATATTGCGGTTTCCGTCCTGTCGTTGATTCTGGCGGCGGATAAGGAAGCTGCCGTTCTTTACATCCTGTTTTTCGGCTACTACCCGATTATAAAAGCGCTTCTGGAAAAAACAGGAAAGAAATTTTGGATACTGGTCTTAAAATTTATAATCTTTAATGTCTCAATAATTGCCTGTTATTTTCTGAGCATCAAGGTACTCGGCGTTCCGGCGGAAAGCTTTACATTCAGGGGGATTTACCTCCCGTGGGTTTTCCTGCTCGTCGGAAATATCGCGTTTATCCTTTACGACTACGCAGTGTCCGCAATAGTGGTAACCTATTACCAGAGATTCCATCCGGCGGTGAGCAGATTATTGAGGCTGAAATAGTTCCGGTAAGCCCTTTAGCCCCTGGCAGGGGCTCTTTTTCTGTAATTTTATATCTGTTGTAACAATACGCCCGTGAACATCATCGGTTACTTAATTTGAATTATGCAAACAATGTTCCTGCATTTTACTGGGAATAGACTTGACTTTTTATGAGGTTTGGAATTAATATGAATATCGGGAGTTGGTAGAATGAATAATTTATTAGCGTTACGGATTCAGAATAAAATGCCCGGCTTTTCAAAAGGCCAGAAGTTGATTGCAAAATATATTGAAGAGCATTACGACAAGGTTGCCTTTATGACGGCTTCAAGACTGGGGGCTACCGTAGGAGTGAGCGAATCGACCGTGGTACGCTTCGCTACGGAAATCGGTTATGCGGGCTACCCGCAGCTCCAGCAGGCCATGCAGGAAATGATCCGGAATAAGCTGACCTCCGTGCAGCGCATGGAGGTTACCGCAGACCGCATCGGCGATTCCGACGTACTTGATTCCGTGTTTAATCAGGATATCGATATCATCCGCAGGACGATGGAAGAAACCTCTCACGAAAACTTTTACCGGTCTGTTGACGCGATTGTTTCCGCGCGCAAAATTTACATTCTGGGAACAAGAAGTTCCTCCGCACTGGCAACCTTTTTGAATTATTATTTGAATCTGCTTTTTGAAAATGTGCTTCTGGTTCAGTCTACCAGCGAGGGCGAGATTTTTGAGCAGATGATCCGTATCGATCAGCGGGATGTGGTAATCGGCATCAGTTTTCCGCGCTATTCGCGCAAGGCGGTGAATGCAATGGATTTTGCGCACAAACAGGGAGCAACGGTCATTGCCATTACGGACAGTTCCGTGTCTCCGCTTGCAAAGCCGGCGGACTATCTGCTGCTTGCCCGCAGCGACATCGCCTCCATTGTGGATTCGCTTGTTGCGCCGCTTAGCCTGATCAATGCGCTGATTGTGACCACGGCCCTTAAGAAATCTGGCGAAGTAAAACAGGTGTTCAACCATCTTGAAGATATCTGGGATGAATACGGAGTATATGAAAAGGTAGATGATCATTCAGTTGAACCGTCCGTATGATGTATTGGTGATCGGGGGCGGGGCAGCCGGCTTAATGGCTGCCGGCACTGCCGCGCAAAACGGGTTAAGCGTCTGTCTGGCGGAAAAAAATAAGCGCCTCGGGTGGAAGCTTTCAATCACGGGCAAAGGCCGGTGCAATCTGACCAATGCCTGCGACGTACCGGCTTTTATCGCTTCCGTTCCCACAAACGGGCGTTTCCTTTACAGCGCGGTTACCCGGTTTACTCCGCAGGATACGGTCGCTTTTTTTGAAGGGCTGGGGCTTTTGACCAAAACAGAGCGCGGGAACCGCGTGTTTCCGCAGTCGGACAAGGCCGCCGACGTAGTGGATACGCTTGCCCGTTATGTAAAAAACGGGGGAGCAGATATCGTTACCGGCGAGGTAAAACGCCTTTTACTGAAGGATCATACCGTTTTCGGAGCGGAGCTGCAGGGGGGACAGCAGATTGCGGCGAATTCCGTAATTGTCTGCTGCGGCGGCGCCTCCTATCCCGGAACCGGATCGACCGGCGACGGATATCGGCTTGCCCGGCAGGCCGGGCACACGGTAACGGAAATACGTCCGTCCCTTGTGCCTCTTGTGGTTTCCGGTGATGAGTGCGGCGAAATGATGGGACTGTCCTTAAAAAACGTATCGCTTAAAGTTTTTGATACGGAAAAGAAAAAGGATATCTACGAGGATTTCGGGGAAATGCTGTTTACGCATTTCGGCGTTTCCGGCCCGATCGTTCTCAGCGCCAGCGCGCACATGAGGAATATGTCGCCGGGACGTTATCACATATTGATCGACCTGAAACCCGCGCTCAGCCCGGAGCAGCTTGATGCCCGCCTGCAGCGCGACCTGGAATTGAACCATAACAAGGATTTTGCGAACTCACTGAATGCGCTGCTGCCGCGCAAGATGATCCCGGTGATTGTAAAACGGTCGGGGATAGAGCCTGATTTAAAATGTAACCAGATCACCCGGGAAATGCGCCGGAGTTTTGGGGAACTGCTGAAAGCGTTTGAACTGGAGATTGCCGGGTTCCGCCCGGTGGAGGAAGCAATTGTAACCTCCGGCGGGGTCAGGGTGAGTGAAATCAATCCCAAAACGATGGAGTCCAAACTCGTAAGCGGCCTGTATTTTGCGGGCGAGGTCATTGACGTTGATGCCTATACGGGGGGCTTTAACCTTCAGATTGCCTTCTGCACCGGCCGTCTTGCGGCCGATTCCATTACGAAATGAGGAAAAATGATTATGCTGGCTATTGCGATTGACGGCCCCGCCGGAGCGGGGAAAAGCACCATCGCGCGCCGCGCGGCCAAACAAATCGGTTTTGTATATGTGGATACCGGCGCACTGTATCGCGCCGTCGGGCTTTTTATGCTGCAGCATGACACGGAAACAACGGACGCACTGTCGGTCTGCCCCCTTCTGGAAGATGTTGAGATTTCGCTTACTTTTCAGAACGGGGAACAGAGGGTAATCCTCTGCGGTGAGGACGTTTCCGATAAAATACGGACCGCGGAGGTCTCCATGGCTGCTTCCAATGTGTCGGCTATTCCGCAGGTCCGCGAATTTTTGTTTGCCCTTCAGAAAAACATTGCCAAAACAAACAATGTAATCATGGACGGCCGGGATATCGGCACGGTTGTCCTTCCGGACGCGCAGGTCAAGATTTTTTTGACCGCTTCACCCGAGGAAAGGGCAAAAAGACGCTATGAAGAAATGACGCAAAAGGGGCAGAAAGCCGACTATAACGCCGTATTGAGCGACCTGCGTACGCGCGATTACAACGATTCCCACCGTGCCGTTGCGCCGCTGGTACCGGCGGAGAACGCTCTGATCGTCGATACGACGGAGAACACCTTGGAGCAGTCCGCCGAACAGCTTGTCCGTATCATCAAAGAGAAACTCGGTTTATAAATGAACCAATAACAAATGAAATATGGTGAGAATATGAAACGCACGCTGTTTTATGCCTTTGGAAAAATCTTTATCCAGTGGTTTCTGAGAGTATTTATTCCGTACACGGTCAATAATAAGGATAATATGCCGAAAAACGGAAAAGTGATTGTCTGCTGCAATCATCTCAGAAATTCCGATCCGATTCGGCTCGCTTTTACCCAGCACCGACAGATATTTTTTATGTCTAAGGCGGAGCTTTTTGAGAACAAGGCTTTGAAAATTTTGCTCTCATCGCTGGGTGCGTTTCCGGTTCAGCGCGGAACAGGGGAGGCTAAGGCTGCAATCAATAAGGCAAGCGAACTGCTTTCCAAAGATCAGGCGCTCGGCATTTTTATTGAGGGTACGCGTTCAAAAACCGGGGAGCTGCTTCAGCCGAAGGCGGGTGCGGTCATGCTCTCATACAAAAATCATGCGCCGATTCTGCCGTGCTGCATTACGGCAAAGGGCGGCGGATTGCCGAAACTCTTTCATAAATGCATCGTTTCCTACGGGGAATTGATTCAGCCGGAAGAACTCGGTATCTTGGAGGGAACCGGCACGGAGTTCCGGAATGCGTCGCGTGAGATTATGAACCGGATTTCTCAGCTGCGTGAGCGTGATTTAAAAGCATTCAAGTAAAAGGCTGATTTTCATGTTTTATTTTTTTTGCCTACGTGTTTTATCCCTGCTTGTCCGATTGGTGTATAAAATTGATTATTACGGAACGGAACATATCCCCGAGGACAGGAAACTGATTGTCTGCAGCAACCATAAATCGGTGGTCGATCCGCTGTTCCTTGCAATTCCCTTTCGGCGGCAGATACGTTATATGGCGAAATCGGAGCTGTTCCGGGATCACGGCCGTCTGGTTTCCCGCATTTTATTCGGGCTGGGAGCCTTTCCGGTAAAAAGGGACCGCGGGGACGCAAAATCAATCCGGACTGCGGTTCAGATATTGAACGAGGGCGGCGTTGTGGGAATTTTCCCGCAGGGCAAGTGTGTTTTTGACGATTCGCCCTTTCTGCCGAAGGCGGGGGCCGCGCTGCTTGCTTCAAAAACCGGCGCGCCGGTTTTGCCCGTTTCTATTTACTGCGACGGTGTAATCAAACCGTTTTCCCGCGTTGCAATACGTTTCGGCAGGATCATTCCCTATGATGACCTCAAAATTTCGGACGGTTCCCCATCCGCTGTGCGTGACGCGTCCAATTTGATCGCACAGAGTATCAATGGAATGCTGGAGGAAAAATATTGAATATTCAAGTGGCAAAGTCCGCGGGCTTTTGTTTTGGCGTAAACCGTGCGGTCACAATGGTACACGATCTGCTGGAAAGCGGGAAAAAGGTATATACGCTGGGACCGATCATTCATAACCCCCAGACGCTCGCCGAGCTGGAAGCACGCGGGGTGCAGGTAGTTTCCTCGCCGGACGAGGTGCCGAAGAACGGCACCATCGTGATCCGTTCCCACGGGATTCCGCGGGCTGTCTTTGACCGCATCCAGGCGCTTGGGCTGGATTATGCCGATGCAACCTGTCCCTTCGTTGAGAAGATACACAGCATTGTATCCAAGGCGAACGGGGAGACGGTTCTGATCGCGGGGGATGCGGCCCATCCCGAGGTACAGGGTATAAAAGGACACTGTACCGGTAAATCCTATGTATTCAGGAACGCCGAAGAACTTATAAATATTCATTTTGGGAATAATGAACCGGTTTGCGTGGTTGCCCAGACGACTTTCAGCGTGGCAGAATGGGAAAATTGTTTGAAAATAATAAAAAGGGTATATACAAATGCAACTATTTTTGATACAATATGTAATGCTACTGCAAAACGTCAATCAGAGTCGGAGCTTTTGTCGCAAAAGTGCGACGCAATGATTGTAATCGGGGGCAGGCAAAGCTCTAACACCGCAAAACTTCGTGATGTGTGCGCGAAAAACTGCGCCACTTACCTTATAGAAAGCGCGGACGAGCTTCCGCTTTCGGCTTTCAGAAAAGCCGAGTGCATTGGCATTACTGCTGGTGCTTCAACGCCGGCAAGCATTATAAAGGAGGTACTAGATACCATGTCAGAAATCATTGAGGGCGCGGCCCAGAATTTAACGGAGAATAATGCCGAGGGTAACTTTGAGGAGATGCTCGAAGAATCTCTAAAGAGTTTAAATACAGATGAAAAGGTACACGGTGTAGTTGTCGGCATTACTCCCAGCGAGGTTTATGTCGATGTCGGAAGAAAGCAGGCCGGATTTATTTCCGCTTCCGAGCTTTCCGCAGATCCGAACGTAAAGCCGGAAGATATTGTGAAAATCGGCGACGAGCTGGATCTTCTGATCATGCGTACAAACGATCAGGAAGGCACCATTATGCTTTCCAAAAAGCGCCTTGACGCTGCAAAAGGCTGGGAAACCGTAGCGGCAGCGGAAGAAAGCGGCGAAATCCTTACCGGCGTTGTTACCGAAGTCATCAAGGGTGGCGTAATCGCCGTATCTAACGGCGTTCGCGTGTTCATTCCTGCTTCACAGGCAACCGCTTCCCGCAGTGATTCTCTGGAAGACCTGCTGAAGAAGGATGTTCAGTTCCGTATTATCGAAGTAAACCGCGGCCGCAGGCGTGCTGTCGGTTCCATCCGTTCCGTTTTGAAGGATGAAAGAAAAGCACAGGCGGAGAAATTCTGGGAAACTGCGGAAGAGGGCAAGGAGTATACCGGCGTTGTCAAATCGCTGACCTCTTACGGCGCATTTGTGGATCTTGGCGGCATCGACGGCATGATTCATATTTCCGAGCTTTCCTGGGGCAGAATCAAGCATCCTTCCGAAGTTGTAAATGTCGGTGACACCGTAAAGGTTTATATTAAGGCACTGGATCAGGAAAAGGGCAAGATTTCCCTTGGCTACAAACGCTCGGAAGACAATCCGTGGGAAGTCCTCAAGCGTGATTATCCGGTTGGCACGGTTGCCGATGTAACCATCGTAGGCATGACCGCTTTCGGCGCATTTGCAAGAATTATTCCTGGTATCGACGGTTTGATACATATTTCTCAAATTGCCGACCACAGAATTGAAAAGCCGAATGATGTCCTGAAAATCAATGACGTTGTAAAGGCGAAGATTACGGAAATTGATTTTGACAAGAAACGTGTCAGCCTTTCCATCCGCGCCCTTCTGGAGCCTGCGGAAGAAGCTTCTGAAGAAACCGCTCAGGAAGAAACTGCGGAATAAAGATAGCATTTATTCAAATAATCGGCGCAAAGGGCTTTTGCTCTTTGTGCCTTTTTGCAATATTGGGGCGCCGCTTCCTTTTCAGGGGCAGAAGTAATATTGATTGCAGGGCGAAAATCTCCTCGCAAGTACTTTCCTTTTAACGGAATAACAGTAAAAGAGACTTTTCACACATTTATTCTTTCCGAGTATTATAAAGTAAGAAACGATCGGCTGCTTACGGCAGCGGGATTACTGCTTATAATATGGGAGGATTTTGTATGAGAAGGTGGCGGAGGTACGGCAGGGGGTATCGGATACGCTGGAAAGCCGTAATTGTCATAGTTCTGTTTTTTGCGATCATAATAATGCTGGACGGCCAGCTGCGCCCCATAATCAAATCCATTACGACCAATGAAGCACGCATCAAATCCGTGGATACCATCAACCAAGCTGTAACAAACGAATTAAAGATACGCGGCGTTTCCTATAATGACCTGGTAACGGTTGAACGCAATGGATCCGGGGAAGTCTTGGCCATAACCACCAATATGGTAAAAATGAATGAGCTGAAAGCCTCTGTGATCAGCAGTGTACAGCAGCAGCTCAGTGACAATTACAAGGATATCGGCGTACCTCTGGGAACGCTGCTCGGCAATGACCTTCTTCACGGCCGCGGGCCGAATGTTCCGCTGCGGCTTACTTTATCCGGAAATGTAAACGCGGATTTCAAGAGCTCCTTTGAATCCGCCGGAATCAACCAGACGAAGCATCAGATTTACCTGAACATACATACCAGCGTATATTCGTTTATACCGGGTTTCAATACGACTACCGATGTGGAAACAAACATACCGGTCGCTGAGACAATCATCGTAGGTGAAGTTCCCCAGGTGGTTGCCAACTTGAAATAATCTGTTATTACCATTATAATGATAGCAGATGAGAGGGCTGATAAAAATGGACATTGAAGAAGCAAGAGAACAAATAAAGCAGTTAACGGAACAGATTAACTATCACAATAAAAAGTACTATATCGAAGATGCCCCGGAAATAGACGATTACGAATACGATATGCTCTATAAACGCCTGCAGCAGGTTGAAGCAAAGTTTCCGGAGCTTGTTACGCCGGATTCCCCTACGCAGCATGTCGGCGGGGAAGCGCTGAACAAATTTGAACCGGTTGTCCACAGCGTGCCGATGGAAAGCCTTCATGATTCATTTTCCGAACAGGAACTGATCGATTTTGACCGCCGTGTGCGCTCGGTGACGGAGAACCCGGAATATATTGTAGAACCGAAGTTTGACGGGCTCTCTGTTTCCCTTGAGTACCGCGACGGCGTTTTCTTCCGCGGTTCAACCAGAGGCGACGGCCTTGTCGGCGAGGACGTTACGGAGAATCTCCGCACTATCCGAACGGTTCCGAAAAAGCTGAACGAACCGCTGCCGTTTCTTGAGGTGCGCGGAGAAGTCTATATGTCTCATGAGAGCTTTTCAAAGCTCTGCGAACGGCAGGAGCTGAACGACGAAAAGCCGTTTAAAAATCCGCGTAATGCGGCCGCCGGTTCACTCCGGCAGAAGAATGCCAAAATAACCGCTTCCCGTGTGCTGGACATATTTGTGTTTAATGTTCAGCAGGCGAACGGAACGGAGCTTCATTATCACAGCGAATCGCTGGATTATTTGCAAACGCTCGGTTTTGCCGTTCCTCCTTTTTACAGACGCTGCTCCACAATTTCCGAAGTGATCGATGAAGTACGCAGAATCGGAGATTTGCGCGGTTCACTCGGTTATTCCATAGACGGGGCGGTTATCAAGGTGAATTCCTTTGCCCAGCGCGAAGCTTTGGGCAGTACCGCCAAGTTTCCCAAATGGGCGGAGGCGTTCAAGTACCCACCGGAGGAAAAACAGACCAGGCTGCTGAATATCGAAATCAACGTAGGGCGTACCGGTGTTTTAACGCCGACGGGTATTTTTGAACCGGTAAGCCTTGCGGGGACCACGGTCAGCCGCGCCACGCTCCATAATCAGGATTTCATTGCGGAAAAGGATATCCGGGTGGGCGATACCGTGATCCTGCGGAAAGCCGGAGAAATTATCCCGGAGGTCGTGTCGGTGGTTTCTCATACCGAAGGCTCAGAAAAATATGTAATTCCGCGCACATGCCCGTCCTGCGGGGCGGAGGCCACGAGGGAAGAGGGGGAGGCCGCCACGCGGTGCACCAATCCTGAATGCCCCGCCCAGCTCCTGCGGCACCTGATCCATTTCTCCAGCCGGGACGCCATGGATATCGACGGGCTTGGCCCGGCGGTCATTGAACAGCTGGTAAAAGAGAACCTGCTTGCCTCGCCTGCAGATTTGTACCAGCTTACGCTGGGCCAGCTTATGGATTTGGAACGCATGGGCGAAAAATCCTCCCAGAACTTGATTGATGCCATTAAAAAATCAAAGGAGAACGACCTTTACCGTTTGATTTTTGCGCTCGGCATCCCGCACGTCGGGCTGAAAGCCGCAAAGCTGCTTACCTCCCGTTACCGCAGTATTGATGAAGTCTTTGCCGCTTCCGCGGAGGAGCTTTCTACGATTGAAGGCTTCGGCCAGATCATTGCGGAAAGTGTTTATCATTTCTTTCAGCTGGCAAACACGGCGCATATGATTGGGAAACTGCGCGACGCCGGGGTGAATATGCTTTCCAAGACAGTGGTGCAGGACAGCCGCTTCGCAGGAAAAACCTTCGTGCTGACCGGTACCCTCCCAACGCTGACCCGGTCGGAAGCAACGGCTGTGATTGAAAAATTCGGCGGAAAGGTATCCGGGAGTGTTTCGAAAAAAACGGACTATGTACTCGCCGGAGAAGACGCCGGCAGTAAACTGACCAAGGCGCAGCAGCTTGGCGTACCCATTCTTACCGAAGATGATTTTAATAAAATGCTGTAATCGGTAAAGAAGCCTCATGGAACGGAAAATCCGTACCGTGAGGCTTAAACTTTTATATGAAAAATTCATAGAAACCCAGTCCTATAATAATGATTCCGGAAACGGCGGTTGCATATTTTCCAAACGTGTCTGCAAAGCAGCTGTTTCCAAGCCGGCACCCCAGCAGAATCGCAAAC
>JAEWUH010000186.1 GCA_023397245.1 Bacillota bacterium
CCCATTATCTGTGCCTTGCTTCCTCCGCCAATCAGAGCGAACATGTACATACCCCAAGCGGGGAAACAGAAATGCGGAGGTACATGATGCAAAATTTTAATTTTAATGTCAGCGGCCAGCACCGCAAAGAACTGGTATCGGCCATATCGGAAATTTTGAATCAACCGGTCAAATACCTGGGTATGCCCTCGGCGGCGTATGAAGTAGGAAGCTACAGTATCGGCAAAGCCGGAACGGTAACCGGCGAGTATAACCTGAACCTGTTTGTTGGGCTTGCGGAGCGTGGCTTTGAGCCGGAAAAGAACAAGGCTTTTCACCTGGTCACCCCGCGCGGAACGCTGCTCATCGAAGACCGTTTCACTACAGAAAATGAAGCGCGAGCCGCCGGATACGGATATTATTTCGATCATGAGACAGATGGAATCTGGCGACAGGTCTGGAGCAAAAGTGATAAAAATCATCATACGGAATTTGCGGTTGTCGGCGAACCGCTTACAGAGCCGGTGCAGGAAACCCCGGCAGAGGAAATCGCCGAACCGAACCGCCTTGTGATTGAATACCCTCTTGAGGGCTTCACACAGGGGATGCTCGATAATCTGACCGGAATGGTACTTGCCAAAGAATCGCTGCTCAAAAAGGCTCTGGGCAAGAATGAACTGCCCATTCAGGTTTTAGACGACCGCATATGCTTCCCATGGTTTAAACTTTCCGGGGATGAAGGTGACGCTATGGTATATACGCAATTTATCGCCGCCCTTTGCGAAACGGCAAAAGAGAAAAAGCGCATCACCGCCAAAGCTCCGAATTCGGGCTTTGAAAATGAGCGCTTTGCGATGAGGGTATGGTTAATGGGGCTGGGACTGATCGGAACGGAATACAAGGAAGCTCGAAAGCTGCTCATGTGCAATCTCAGCGGAGATTCCGGCTGGCGCTACGGCAAACCAAAAGCCGCTCCTGCCGCCAATGAAAATTCACCAAAGGAGGTGGCGGGCGATGAATCCCTTTCCCAACAAAGCTGAGGTGTTGCGCTTACGGGCGCAATACCCGCCCGGTACGCGCGTGGAACTCACCGCACCCATGCAAGACCCCTACGAGAAGCTGAACGCGGGAGAACGCGCCACCGTATTGGGCGTGGACGATGCAGGAAATATTCTGTGCCGGTGGGATTGCGGCTCGTCTTTGAGTTTGATTTTTGGTGTGGATCAATTTAAAATGATAGGTGATTCACCTTAACTCTTCCTCAGAATGTGAGGGCACATTATCTTTTCATTGACGAATCCGCTTTTTATGATAGAATAATGTTATTAAGATTGAAAAGGTGGTTTTTGTTTGGATATTGTTCTGTAAAGAACACCGAAACCGTGATAATCGTTGTCGTCCAATGATATAAAGTTGGACGCTTAGGTTTGTGTGATTTTTTGCAGAATGATACCCGAAAACCTTTGGATATGTTTTCAAGACAGGGTATCGTTTACCCTGTCTTTTTGCGGTTTCGGGGCTCTGTTTACTTGTTCCTTAGTCCAATCTAAATTTATTAAATTGTTGAAAGGGAAAAAGAAATGAATGTTATTCTGAGAAACGAAACTGAAAAAGATTATTTTACTGTGGAAAGCCTTACAAGAGAAGCTTTCTGGAACGTGTACAAACCGGGCTGTGACGAGCATTTGCTTGTTCATAACATGCGCAGTCTGCCTTGTTTCATGAAAGAGCTTGACATAGTGGCCGAAGTTGATGGAAAGATTGTCGGCAGCATTCTATACAGCAAATCCAAACTTACAGACTTAAACGGAAAAGAAAATGAACTGATTGCTTTCGGACCAATTTCCGTACATCCGGATTTTCAGAACAAAAGGGTTGGCTCTTCGCTGATTTATCACACTTTCCAGATTGCGGAGCAGATGGGATACACCTCTGTTTTTATTACGGGGAACCCGGATTATTATGGCCGTTTTGGTTTTGAAACGGCATCAAACTTTGGAATTCACTTAAAAGGTGTTCCGATTGATGATAAGGCGGACTTTTTCATGGTGAAACGACTAAACCCAAGCGCTCTCAACGGGATTTCAGGAATGTTTGAATTTGACTCCTGCTATGATGTAGATCAAATCCAGCTTGATACATTTGACAAACAGTTTCCGCCGAAAGGTAAGGAAAAGCGTTCCGGACAGATTTTTGGATAACGAATTCAGCTCTATATTTGCAAAACGAGGTGTTCAAAATGACCTTTTCAACCGAAGAATTGCACGAAGCCCACTGTGCGCTGCTTTCCACACTTCGGAAGTGTGAGAAAATTGACAGTGCAAAGCTTGGAAAATCACAGCAGACACTGCTTGAGCGGCGGATTGTCGCACTGAAAATTGCGCTGGCGTTAATCGAAAAGGAGCAGGAAACATGCAAGTAAAAACAATTGATGAATACATCGCCCAATATAACGGCGACGTAAAAGCAATATTGGAGCAGACCCGCGCCGTCATTCGAGCCGCCGCACCGGAAGCTGTTGAGAAAATTTCGTGGCAGATGCCTACCTTCTGGCAAAAGGAAAATCTCATCCATTTTGCCGCAAATAAAAATCATCTGGGCATTTATCCCGGCGGCGAGGCCACGGCCGTTTTCGCCGACAAGCTCACAGAATACAGAACCAGCAAGGGCGCGATTCAGTTTCCATACAGCAAACCCATCCCCTACGCGCTCATCACAGAGATCGTCAAATGGAGATTGGAACAGATATGAAAACAAAAGAGGAAGGGATGATTAGCATATGCCAAAACTGCGCAAAACACTCGGCGATGTGAATGCTCCTTCAACCATTGCCCTTATGAGGCTGATCGACACCCAAAGCAAGGAAACCATCTGCAAATGGTGTGTGAATTACGCTGAGGTTACTATCCTGCCGATTTTTGAAAAGCGCTGCCCCGACGATAATCGCCCGTGCAAAGCGCTCCTCGCCGCCCGGAATTACCTTGACGGCAAGGTGAAGTTTCCGGAAGTCAAAAACATTATATTGAACGAATGCCACGCCGCAGCAAGGGAACTTGACGGTGACCCGGCTGCGCAAGCGGCGGCGCGTGCCTGCGGACAGGGTGCGGCGGTGGTTCATACGTTATCACACGCACTCGGACTCTACTTCTACGCTGCAGCGGCGGTTGCATATGACCGCTTGGGTCTGAACGCCGCTGCGGCGGAGTACGATGAAGTCGCCGAGAAACTTTGTGCCGATTATACAGCAGCGCTGAAAACTGTCGCCGTGGAAAACGAGCCGAATCCGGCGAAGATTAAATGGAACTGTTAAGCTAAAAAGTGATTTAAGGGAGATTTGAAATGAAGCACGAACTTGAACGCATTCCCGGCATCGGTAAAAATATGGCAGAACACCTGATCGCCGCCGGTTACCAAACAGTTGAATCACTGAAAGGCGCAGATCCTGATGAGGTTTACGCCAAAGACTGTATTGCGCAGGGCTGCACCGTAGATCGCTGTGCGCTTTATTGCTACCGTCTTGCGGTCTGTTATGCCGACCATGATGGCGTTTTGCCGGACGGAAAGCATAACTGGTGAAATTGGAAGGATTGATTCTGCCCGAATCTTTCTTGTCTTTCGGTCATATAAATGCTATGAGCGGAAAACCTGCGGGGAGGCGTTTCAATGACCGAAGATCTTATCAGTTTTACGAATGAACAGCTGGGCGCTCGTATGATGCTGCTGATTTATGAATTGGAAGAAGTAGATCGGCTAATCAAGGGCGGCGATAATAAGATAGAGAGACATACTCGCTCTGTTTACGAACACATTCGCAAACAGGTTCTTACCGATGTAGAATACATTAAAAAGAATATCGCCGCTTGTTTAGAGCGTCCGATCTTTTTCCTTCATATCATTCCCTCGCTGTTCGAAGCGGCACGATATTTCAGTCTTATTGAAAGTACAGATGATGTTAAAAATATAGCGCTTACTGCGAATGCCGGAATAGAGGCGATTGTCACTGTACTCGGTTTGGACAAATGGCGGATGATTGCTTGTGGCGAACATAACTATGATATAGACCTTTATAATGAATAACCATTAAAAGTATTTTCCCGCTTCGGCGGGATTTTTTATTGTCCGCAGGGTTCTATCCCCTGCCGGTATTTTAAGATTGCGAATAGGACAATTTGTGCGTCGCATATATTTCATTACGGCTGTGTTCTATAAAATTTGCAATCCATAACTTTCCAGCGCCATTCGGGCAAAAGTGTTTTGACTAATGCCCGAAAAAGAGCGTAAATGGTAGTGCATTTATCGGAGGGATTTTTTATGACCGGTGAACAAAAACAACAGATCTACATATTGCGCAGAGAAAGAATGTGTTTTGCGGACATTGCCGCTGAGATGGGACTGCCGCGCAATACGATAAAAACTTTTTGCTGGCGCAACGGGCTGACCGACGCGGATCTGGCAGCAGGTCTGCCGAACCGAGGCTTTCGCGGCTTTTGCAAAACCTGCGGTAAGGAATTGACCCAAAGAACAAAGTCGCGCCCTTTGGTTTATTGCTCTGACAAGTGCCGGAACCTCTGGTGGAATGCCCACAAGGATGCAATGACGAAAAGATCGGAGAACTACCGCAAATGCGCGGTCTGCGGCGCGGAGTTTTATGCCTTCCCCAGCCAGAAGAAGCGGTACTGCAGTCATGAGTGCTATATTGCGGCGCGGTATGGCGGAGGAAACGGAGGCAATCGATGACGAGGGCTGAACAGTTTTCGGCGCAGTTCAACTACTGTGCGGCACTCTCCATAGCAAACAGGATGTTTGCTGAAAACCTGCTTACAAAGCAGGAATACGGCTGCATTAAGAAAACGCTGATTCAACACTATAACCCGCCCATTAAACTGATCGGCGTTGAACCCCCAAAAAAGCCTTAAAGATAGAATTCGCAGTAACCGAGGTGAATGCAAATGCAAATAAGCAAAATTGAAGCGATTCCGCAGGCCACTTCCGGGAAAAAGCGCGTCGCCGCCTACGCCCGCGTATCTGACGGAAAAGACGCGATGCTGCATAGTCTTTCGGCACAGGTCAGCTATTACAGTGAATATATTCAAAAGCATGAAGACTGGACTTTCGTTCGCGTCTATGCGGATGAGGCACTGACAGGAACCAAAGACACCCGCCCCGAATTCCAGGCAATGCTTGCAAGCTGTAAACAGGGACTGATTGATCTAGTCATTACAAAGAGCATCTCCCGCCTTGCGCGAAATACGGTAACCGTTCTGGAATCTGTCCGCGCCCTGAAAGAAATCGGCGTGGACATTTATTTTGAAGAACAGAATATCCACTCCATGAGCGGTGACGGCGAGCTGATGCTGACGATTTTAGCCAGCTACGCGCAGGAAGAATCACGGTCTTGCAGCGAAAACTGCCGCTGGCACATCCGTAAACAATTTGCCGCAGGCAAACCCACCGGAGGCAATCTTCTGGGGTACAAACAGGTTAACGGCGTGTTTACGGTTATCCCGGAAGAAGCCATACTGGTACGGCAGATTTTTGACGATTATATTTCCGGTATGGGCTTTACCGCAATCGAGAAGAAACTGCGGGAACAGGGCGTGAAATTCACAAAAACGGCGATTTCGAACCTACTCCGAAACGAAAAATATGTTGGCGATATGCTGCTTCAAAAAACGCTGACACTGGACCACATCTCTAAGAAGCAGCTAAAAAACCAAGGGCAGATGCCGCAGTTTTATGTCCGCGATTCGCACGAAGCAATTATCAGCCGCGAGAAATTCGCCGCCGTGCAGGATGAAATTAAACGCCGTTCCAAATATTTCGCCGCACAGCCGCAAGCGCCTAAGCCGTACCCATTTACCGGAATGATAAAATGCGGAATTTGCGGAGCAAATTACCGCCGCAAACTTACCGCCATTGGTACCAAATACGAAAAGCCTGTATGGATTTGTGCCACTTTCAACACCTATGGAAAATCAGAATGCGACAGTCAGCAAATACCCGAAAACATTCTGGAAGCCAAAGTGACCGAGTTGTTGGGCACATATGAATTTGACGCATCGCTGATGAAATCTCTGATAAGCGAAATCCGGGTGCCGGAGCGCAACAAGCTGGTATTCGTGTTCGCCAGTGGCAGTACAGAGGAAATCGAGTGGGAAAACAGTTCCCGCCGTAATTCATGGTCGCCGGAAATGCGCGAGGCCGCACGGCAGCGCCAGGTTGCGAAAAAACACTCTGAGGAGGAAACAAGCAATGGCTGAGAAAAAAGCCAACATCACCATGATACCGGCAAGTATCCCGTTCATGCAAAACAACGCGGTGAATCCATCCGCGAAGCGCAAGGTTGCCGCCTATGCTCGTGTGAGCACGGACAGTGAAGAGCAGCTTAACAGCTATGAATCGCAGGTGGATTATTACACGAAGTACATTACGGAACGTCCCGACTGGGATTTTGCAAATGTTTATACCGATGAGGGTATAACCGGATGCAACACAAAGCGCCGCGAAGGGTTCAAAAAAATGGTGGCGGATGCTCTTGCCGGTAAGATTGATTTAATCATTACAAAAAGTGTGAGCCGCTTTGCCCGCAATACGGTCGACAGCCTCCAAACAATACGCAAACTCAAGGAGCACGGCGTAGAATGTTTTTTCGAAAAGGAAAATATTTGGACGTTCGACGGTAAGGGCGAGCTCCTGATAACCATAATGTCGTCCATAGCGCAGGAAGAGTCCAGGTCAATCAGCCAAAACGTCACTTGGGGCAAGAGAAAAGGCTTTGCAGACGGAAAAGTCAGCATGCCATACAAGAATTTCCTTGGCTATGAACGCGGTGAGGACGGCAAGCCAAAAATTGTAGAAAGTGAAGCAAAAATCGTTCGGCTCATTTTTGATTTGTATTTGCAGGGAAAGACAATCAACTGGATTTCTCACTACCTTACCGAGCAGGGAATTCCCACGCCAGGCGGCAAAACCGTCTGGGGGATTCAGATTATCCGTTCAATTCTCCGGCAGGAAAAGTATGCCGGGAACGCGCTTTTACAAAAGACATTTACACGCGATTTCTTAACCAAAGAAATCAAGAAAAATGAAGGCGAGGTGCCTCAGTATTTTGTGGAGGGCTCGCATCCCGGCATTATCGACCCTGTGATTTTCAATCTTGTGCAGGAAGAGCTTGTAAAGAATGCCGAACTAGGAAAAATCCGAAGCTCCGGAAAACCTTTCTCCAGCATTGTGTACTGTGGGGAGTGCGGAGGAATCTATGGCTCCAAGACGTGGGGGTCGAAAACCAAATATCACAAGGAAATATGGCAGTGTAACGAAAAATATAAAGTGCGCGGCAAAATAAGCTGCGAGACCCCTCACATGACAAACGAAGAGCTGCAGCGGGCTTTCCTTCTTGCGGCAAATCAGGTGCTTTCCGAGAAAGACGCCTACCTTGATTCCTACGCGCCGATGATCGCAACGCTTACGGATACCACGAAGTTTGATTTTGAAAGCGAGCAGCTTCAGACCCTTTGCACCGGCTATTATGCTGAGATCGAATCCATGGTGAAAGACAATTCCCGTGAGGCGCAGAGTCAGGTGGCATATCAGGAGCGCTACTCCGCTTTGGTCAGCAAATACGAAACCTCCAAGTCGAAGCTCGAAGAATTGCAGGCCGAAAAGAAAAGCCGCCTTCTCCGGCGGCAAAAGATCGAAAGCTTTCTTGACAACATGCGGGAGCAGGACGGACTCTTGCAGGACTTCGATGAGGCCATCTTTCGAACGCTGGTTGATCGCATGACGGTATACTCAAAGTTCATTGTAGCGGTCAGATTTCGGGACGGCAGGGAGATTCGTGTCAACCCGCAAAAATAAAGCGAACGCAGTTCGACAGGAACTGCGTTTTTTCTTACCCCGTCTTGCAGGCGGTTACACCCCACAAACGATTACACAAAACCGGCACTGCCTGTCCGCACTATATAAGCATAAATCCGATTTCGACAGGGTTCGTGGTTACACTATAAAGCAAAAGTCTGAAATGAAAGGATGTTATTCCCAAAATGACAGTTTGTCCAATCAAATCGAATGGTTTGTCCGTTATTGTTCTGAACAGCAAAAAAGCCCAGCATAGCTGGACTTTTTTGCTAGTGTAGGTTTTTATCATTTCTAACCTACGAATCTGGTGCGGGTGACAGGACTTGAACCTGCACGGTTTTGCCACAAGAACCTAAATCTTGCGTGTCTGCCAATTCCACCACACCCGCGTGCAAAAGCTATTATATCGTAATAACAGCTTTGCTGTCAAGGTTATTTGCCCAAGATGCCCTGCTCCAGCATGGACTGGGCGGCAAGCATCGCGCCGAGGCGGCCGCTGTGGTAGTTCAGGCCGCCCTGCATCCACGCGGCGTAGGGCTCGCGCAGCGGGGCGTCCGCGGAAAGCTCGATGGAGGCGCCGAGCGTGAATGCGCCGGCCGCCATGATTACCTTGCAGTCATAGCCGGGCATGTCCCACGGCTCCGGGGTCACAAAGGAATCCACCGGCGCGCCCTTCTGTACGCCGCGGCAGAACGCAATGAGCGCTTCTTCCCTGCGGAGCAGCACGGCCTGAATAATATCCGCGCGGGGCTCGTCATATTTCGGCGTTACATCATAGCCGAGCAGGCTGAAAAGCGCCGCGGTAAAAACCGCCGTCTTCAGCGCTTCGCCCGTCACATGGGGCGCGTGGAAGGCACCCATGAACAGCTCGCGGTTATTCCCGAGCGTTGCGCCAATCTCGCGGCCGGTGCCAGGGGTCGTCAGGCGGTAGGAACAGCTTTCCACCAAATCCCTGCGCCCGGCGATGTATCCGCCGGTAGGCGCGACGCCGCCGCCCGGGTTCTTGATGAGCGAACCGGCCATCAGGTCCGCGCCGCGGCTCACCGGCTCCTCGCGCTGGACAAACTCGCCGTAGCAGTTGTCAACCATCACGATACAGCCCGGCGCCCGGCGTTTCGCGATCTCCGCAATCCGCTCAATATCCTCTACAAAGAGTGAGGGACGCAGGCTGTACCCGCGCGAACGCTGAACATAGACCATTCGGATACCGGGATGAATCCGGTTTTCCATTTCGCCGTAATCCGGCGTGCCGTCCGGCCTGAGCTCCATCTGCTCGTATTTGATTCCAAATTCCTTTAAGGAACCGTTGCCGTCTCCTGTCAGACCGATCACGCCGCGCAAAGTGTCATATGGGATTCCGGTTACGCTGAGCATGGTGTCGCCCGGACGCAGCACGCCGAAAAGCGCCACGGTGAGCGCGTGGGTGCCGCTGACAAAATTGTGGCGGACCAGCGCGTCCTCCGCGCCGAGCGCCTTTGCGTAGACCTGATCCAGCGCATCGCGCCCGCGGTCCCCGTAGCCGTAGCCGGTGGAAGCCGCAAAATGGCTCTCGCTTACGCCCGCCTCGATAAACGCAGCCAGCATCTTCTGCTGGTTGTAGTCCGCGGTTTCATCAATCTTTTTTAAAGCCGGTTCCGCCATGTCCGCCGCCTTTTTGGCAGCTTCCCTTATCTGATCATCAATTTTAAAATAGGGATATAACATAATACTCTCCGTTATTCTTCAATATCACTCATACTGATTACAGGCTTTCCGTCTTTGCCCAGCAGGACGGTCAGCCCTCCGGCATAACCTGACAGCGTCTGCAGATAGTGGACGCCGGTTTCCCTGTCCACAAGGATACGCACCACATCCATAGTGCCCTGTGAATAGACGCGTTCAAACCGTTTCTCTTGCATGAATAGCCCTCCTCTAAATTATGATATGATTTATAGTATCAGTTCTGAAAAGCCGCCGACAGGCTCAAACCCAAGGCTGCGGTAAAACTCCTCGTTTTCATTCCGGGCGCGGAGAATGTAGATTTCTTTTTGTCTGAGCTGTAAAATCAGCGCGGCAAGGGCCGCCCGTCCGTATCCTTTGCGCTGAATTTCCGGTTTCACCGCAACCGACGAAACGACCGCCCTGTCCGCTGTCAGCGCAGTGCAGACAGCACAGGAAATCAGTATCCCACCCGCGCGTACACCGACAGCCATCGCCGCTTTGTGCCTTATCCGATGGGATAAATCCATATAGAACGGCTCAAACTCCGGCGGAATAAACGTTTCCGTAGCGCAGTCGCAAAGGAGGGCATACAGCTCACGCAGGCTCGGATTCAATTCATAGTCTGCACCGGGAATCAATTCCTTATTGTTTCGGTAAACCATAACCTCCCCGGAAACAGCTTCCGGCAGCCCCAAACGTTGTGCGGCAGCAGCCCCGCAGAGCAGGCGCTTTGCCCCCGTCATGCGGATTAAGTCCAGGAGCTCCTCGAAATCCGCCGTATCGTCCGCTTCCAATGTCACCGCATCGTCCAGCTTGCAGATTGCCGCGTGATTTTCCTGCACCCAGAACTGGGCAAAGGGCTCCTCCAGCCCGTAGGCCTCGGCGGTGGAAAGGATACGGCAGCCGAACACGGTGCCTCCGAAGGGCGTAAGCTCTTCCGTCAGATTGATTTTCTTAATCATGCTGTTCTTCCCCTGCGATTGCCGCCGCAAGTTCAAAAATCAGCTTCTGCGCGGAACTGTAATCCTCCTGCGCAATCATGCCGACCGCGGAATGCAGATAGCGGCAGGGCAGGGACACCGCGACGGTGCGTACCCCGCCGCGCGAAACGTGGATGGCACCCGCGTCGTTTCCGCCCGCGACCGCCTGCTTCGCCTGACATTTTACGCCCGCCTTTTCCGCCGCCTGAAACGCCATCTTATAATATCCTTTATCATAGATTGTCCGTCTGTCCATAAAGGAAAGCACCGCGCCGTCCCCTAAACGGCAGACCTGCTTCTCCTTATCCACGCCCGCCACGTCCGCGGCGGTGGTGGTCTCCACAACAATGGCCGCCTGCGGGTCAACCGCGTAGGCCGCGGTTGTGGAACCGCGCAGGCCGATTTCCTCCTGCACGGCAAATACAAACGCCATATCGTATTCCAAATCCTGTTTCATCATCCCGATAAGGATCGCGCAGCCCGCGCGGTCGTCCAGCGCGCGGCTCTTAATGCTGCCGTGCGCCGTATCGAATATGGAATCAAAGGTGACGGGGTCGCCGGGAGTAACGTAAGTTTCCGCCTCGGCTTTGTCCGCGGCACCGATATCAATATACAGGCTCTTGACCGGAACGGACTTCTCTTTTTCCTCGTCCTCCAGAAGATGGATCGGCTTTGCCCCAATCACGCCGTGCACGCCGTTCCCAACCGTTACGGCTTTGCCGCAGAGCACGCGGCGGTCAATTCCGCCGACCAGCGTGAACTTCAGCAGCCCGTCATCGGTAATATGCGTTACAATCAGGCCGACCTCGTCCATATGAGCGTTGAGCATCAGCCGGGTTTTGGGGCGTTTTGCCCCCTTCTTAAAGGCGATGATATTCCCGAGCGGAGAAACCTCCACGCTGGTTGCGTACGGTCTGATTTCATCCAATATAATGGCGCGCACTTCGTCCTCGTTCCCGGAAATCCCGCGCGCGGCGCAAAGGCGCTGTAACAGCGTAAAATCCGCCATCATTCCACCCCCTTGATGTATTCCGCCATGAGGAACGCGGTGTTCTCCACGTCCTCAAGGTCGATCACTTCGACCGGCGTGTGCATGTAGCGCAGCGGGACGGAAAGAAGCGCGGAGGGCACGCCCGCCCTTGTCATGGCGACCTCGTCGGCATTGGTTCCGGTGGAGTTGCCCATAATATCAAGCTTATAAGGGATGCCGTTCTTCTTTGCCAGTTCAATCAGCCGGCTGCTCATGGAACGGTCCAGCGGCGGCGCGATGCCGATCATCGGCCCGCCACCCAGCTTTCCGCACTTTGCGGGCGGGACATCCGGCTGCTCGGCAAAGCCGACGTCAACCATGATTGCCCGGGTCGGGTTCACCGCATAGGCCCCGGTTCTTGCTCCCTGCCCGCCGACTTCCTCGCGCCCGCTGCACAGGATGGTCAGCTCGCAGTTCAGCTTCGCGCCCGCGAGCATCTGCGCGCAGCGGATGAGCGAGGCCACGCCGCAGCGGTCGTCCAGCGCGGCGGAGCTGACACGGGTACCCACAAGGTTTTTGGGTTCGGAATGCATCAGGATACGGTCGCCCGGCTGAATCAGCTTTTCGGCTTCTTCTTTGGTAAGCCCGACGTCGACCGCCATTTTGTCAATGGGGTCCACCTTCTCCTCGCTGCCGTCGGAAAGATGGGGCGGCGTGCAGCAGACAATCCCGGTAAGAACCTCCGCGCCGTACACGGTAACCGGGCTGCCCGGCAGTACGCGGCGGTCAACGCCGCCGCACCGGTCCACCCGCAGAAAACCGTTTTCATCAATTCCCGTTACGATCAGGCCGATCTGATCCATATGCGCGTCAAGCATAATATGTATTTTTGCTCCCGGCTTTCCCATTTTGGCAACCACGTTGCCCATTTTGTCAATGGAAGCTTCTCCATATTTGGAAAGCTCCTCCGCCGCGGTCTGTGCCGCGGCAGCTTCATCGCCCGGCGTTCCCGGCGCGGTGCACAGGCGGAATATCAAATCCCGCAGTTCATCCAGATTCTTCAATTCTTTCACTCCGTTACCTTATGTATCTTAAACTTTAAGTGTTCAAATGTCAGTTTTTCTACCGCTGCGGCGGGAGAATCTCTCTGTCATCTGCGGATGACATCTCCCTTTAACAAGGGAGACAAGGAAAGGGAATACCCCTGCCTCTCCTGTTAAGGAGTTATTCCCTGACAGGGGAAATGCCGCGCCAGCGGCAAAAGGGTGTAGGACCGCCGCAGCGGTGGAGAGATTTTCCTCGTTAAAGCCGATTCACCAGCTCCTTGAACATTTCCCCTCTTGTTTCATAATTGGGGAACATATCAAAGCTGGCGCAGGCCGGGGAAAGGGAAACGATATCGCCGCGTACCGCTTCCCTGCGGCAGACGTTCACCGCCTCCTCAAGAGATGCCGCGCGGAGAATCTTCGGGCAGCCTTCCCGGTAATTGGGCACCGCCTTGACGCTCGCCTCGATTTGATTCGCCGTTGCGCCGATAAGCACAAGGACTTTCACCTTCTCCGCAACAACGGGGCCGAAGGAATCAAACGGGATCTTCTTATCGTAGCCGCCCGCAATCAGGATGATTTTCTGGGGATAAAGGGACAGCGTTCCGTTCGCCGTGCGGCTCGGCGTGGTTCCGATGGAATCGTTAAAGTACTTTACGCCGTCCAGTTCGCGGACAAATTCGTTGCGGTGCTCCACACCGCTGAACGTTTTGGCCACCTGAACCATGATTTCCGTATCCACATAACCCCACAGGGCGGAAACGGCCGCAAGGTAATTTTCGATGTTATGGCCGCCCGGAATTTTGATATCCCCGGCATTCATAACGAAGGTATCCCTGCCGCCGGCGGAATAAATAATTTCGTTCTTTTCATTCAGCCACGCGCCGTACTCGCATTTCTTTTTCCGGCTGAACAGCAGGGTCTGGCCGCGCACCGCCTCCGCAAAGCCCGCGGTGATGTCATAATCGGCGTTCAGCACCGCCCGGCCGAATGCGCTCTGATGCAGGAGGATGTTCTTCTTCGCATCGATATATTCCTGCATATCCTTATGCATATCCAGATGGTTGGGCGTGACGTTGGTCACCACGGCAATGTCCGGACTGCGGCGCATGGAAATCAACTGGAAGCTGGAAAGCTCCACAACCGCAAAATCGTCGGGCCGGATGGAATCGATTTCAGGGAGCAGGGGGTTGCCGATGTTCCCGCCGAGGTGCACCGTTTTTCCCGCCGCCTTAAGCATTTCGGAAATCACGGTGGTGGTGGTGGTTTTTCCGTCGCTGCCGGTCACCGCAACAATTTTGCAGGGGCACAGGTCAAAGAAAACCTCCATCTCCGAGGTGACCGCCGAACCGCGCCTGCGCGCCTCGTTCAGCTCGGGCAGATAATATTTCATACCCGGTGTACGGAAAATAATATCTTCGTTCAGTTTGCCGAGATAATCCTCGCCGAGCCGGAGCTTCACGCCGAGGCTCTCCAGTTCGCCGGCGGTTTCCCCCAGCTTTTCTCTGGAACGCCGGTCGCGCGCCGTTACAAACGCTCCGTGCTGCGCAAATATTTTAACCAGCGGCAAATTGCTTCCGCCAATTCCGCAAAATGCAACTGTCTTCCCTTTGATATACCGATAAAATTCTTCCGTATTCATACGTGCCTCCAACATAATAGAATTCGCGGCACCGCACGCTGTCGGGCGGGAGGGTACCATACATAATGAATATTATACTTTTTGGAACCGAAAATAGCAAGGGAAACCGGGCGAAACAAAAAAGCAGCCCGGAAAAACCGCAATCCGTTTTTCCGGGCTTACCCGCGTAAAATTCGTTTCCTATTGCAGCTCCCCCGGACTCCGGCCGAAATAGCGGACCGCGTCCGCAGCCGGCATTGGGCGCGCATAACGGTAGCCCTGAATCCGGTCAAAACCGCAGAGCCGCACAAACTCGTCGTGCTCCGGAGACTCCACGCCTTCCGCAATCACCGCAAAATTCATGCTCCGGAAGGACTTGGTCAGGTCGCGAACCAGTATGTTGCATTTATTGTTGGACATGGAATCCGTAATCAGACTTTTATCAATTTTGATCAGCTGAAACGGCAGGTCAATCACATAGGTCAGATTGGAATACCCCGTCCCGAAATCATCCAGCGCAAAGCGTATGCCGTATTCGTGGAGGCTCCTGATCTTTTCGGTGATGGCAGCGTAATTGTTTACGAGGATGCTTTCCGTAATTTCAAAGACAATCCGGTTGGGGCAGACTCCGTTGCCGCGGATAATCTGCAGCAGGCGGGGCACGATGTCCGCTTTCATCAGCTGTACGACGGAGAGGTTAACGGATACGGTATGGATTTCCACCCCGGACTGCACCAGGGAGCGAATATATTTGCAGACTTTGTCTACCACCAGATAACCGATATCCACGATCAACCCGCCCTCCTCGGCAATCGGGATAAATTCGTCGGGCGGAACAAATTCCCCGTTTTCATCCCTCAGGCGTAAAAGAGCCTCCGCTTCGAAAAAGCGGTCATCCTTAATGGAATAAATAGGCTGAAAATAGACTTCAAAACCATCGTTTTCCAGCGCGGCGGCCAGAAGGTTCTTAATATGATATCTGCGCCTGACGCGGTGAAGGGTGCCGCGGTCGCAAAACACCGGCTGCTGGCTGCCGGTAGCCTTTGCACGGTCCACGGCGGATTCCAGTGTGCTTACAAGTTCCCGCATATTATCGGCCGTAGTGGGAAAGTGGGCGACGCCCATCGCCGCGCCGATATGGCACGAACATTCCGGGATATCCCACGGCTGCTGAAACCGGTCCGAAATTTTGCAGATATCGGCGCCGGCAGACTGGAACCGTTTTTCTTCAAAAATCACCGCGAATTTGTCGCCGCCGCAACGGTACACCTTTGAAAGAGACGCATTTTTCTGCAGAAAGCCCGCAACGCTTTTTAAAAGCAGGTCGCCGTTTTCCTGCCCGAATTTGTCGTTGATAAATTTAAAATCGTTGAGCGAAATCGAAAGGATCATCACCGGGGACTTCTTTTCGGTCAGCACCTTGAGCGTTTTTATATACGCCGCCCGGTTCGGCAGGCTCGTAAGCTGATCTTCGTATATGCGCTTGTTCTGCAAATACAGATAGCCGGTCAGCAGGATGCAGACCGCTCCGGAGCCTTCCAGTAGAATCTGCGGCACCAGTTGCTGTACCGAAGCAAACAGGGCAACCAGCAAGGGAAAGAAGAGAATAACGCGTCTTACCTCATTCGGCAGCAGTTTCCGGTTCATTTCAGTTACCAGAATCATGGTTAAGCTGTAAATATAATGAATGGCATAGAGAACCCAGTAGAGTTGTCCATGTACCAAGATTCCTGCGGCATCAACGGTAAAAATCAGCCCGGTAAAGG
>JAEWUH010000132.1 GCA_023397245.1 Bacillota bacterium
GAGCAGATCATTTGCAATACCGGAATCCGCTGTAAATTTGCTGCTAATTTAGAGAAGGATAAGGGAGAGTATTTTCACTCCCTCCTTATCCTTATCCATTTAGGAGATTATCATGAAGAAATTACTCGCTGTAAACAAAGGTCTTGAGCTTGCTGACATTGTCTTTTGTGATTGCGACGCAGTCTACGAGCTGTTTTTCATCTTTGCCGGTTGTGCCCTTCTTCAGGTACTCGTCTGCCTGCTCAACAGCCATTTCAGAAATCTTGGCTGCCTGCTGGAGCGCTGTGCCGACCATTCTGCCCGCTTTGATTTCGGCTGCCGCTTCGTCGGAACCGTCTACGCCGATGATGGCGATGTTCTTCAGTCCGGCTGCCTTAATTGCCGCTGCCGCGCCGACTGCCATTGTATCGTTGCCACAAATAACACCCTTAATGTCGGGGTGGGACTGCAGAATGGTTTCCATCTTGCTGTAAGCTTCGGTCTGTTCCCAGTTTGCTGTCTGCTGGGCAACCATCTTCATATCCGAATACTGGTCAATGATCTCGTGGAACGCCTTGGAACGGACTCCGGCGTTGGTGTCGGATTCCTTGCCGAGGAGCTCTGCGTACGTGCCCTTTTCACCCATGGCTTCCACAAATTTTTCAGCGATTGCCTTTGCGCCCTGATAGTTGTTGGCAACGATCTGGGAAATTGCAACGCCGGATTCGTTGATTTCACGGTCGATGAGGAAGGTGGGGATGTTGTTGTCTCTTGCTTTCTTTACGGCTGCAACCGTTGCGTCGGCACCGGCGTTGTCGCAGATAATTGCGGCGGCCTTGTCGGCGATTGCGTTGTCAAACAGTTCGGACTGCTTGGTTGCGTCGTCATCGTGGGAAACGGCCTTTACGGTGTAGCCGAGTTCCTGGGCTTTCTTGGAAGCGGCTTCCGCTTCGCACTTAAAGAACGGATTGGAGTGGGACGGAGTGATAATGTAAACAATCTTGGAGCCGCCGCCGGTCAGCGCTTTTGCGGCTGCGGACGCTGCGGCTGCGGAAGATGCGGGCTCCGCCGCTGCGGAAGATGCAGGCGCTGCGGACTGTGCCGGGGCCTGGCTGCTGGCGGCCGTGCCGCTTGAGCATGCGGCCATACTGCCGATCATGGATACTGCCAGGATACTTGCTGCTAATTTCTTGAACTTGTTCATCAAAATTCCTCCCATAAAATTTTGTTTTATAATAGAAACCGTAAGGAACCTTTCCTTTCAGTTCGCTATTCGTGATTCAGCGCTTTGCGGACGGCACTTTTCCATCCTTTGTACAACTCCGCGCTTTTTTCCGGTGCCATTGTGCACCCGTATTTTTCCCTGCGGATATGGTCAAAAACATGCTCCGCGTCATACAATCCGGTCGCGATTCCCGCCGCATAGGCCGCGCCCATGCCGGAAAGCTCCTGCAGATCCGGGACCTGAACCGGAAGCCCGAGAATGTCGCTCTGGAACTGCATCAGGTACCTGCTCTCCGTAGGGCCTCCGTCCACACGGAGATCCCGAAGCTGCAGCCCGGATTCTTCCCGCATCAGATTGACGATATCGGCAATCTGGTAGGCGATGCTGTCCACCGCGGCCTTTACCAGCTCTGCCTGCCCGGTCATGCGCGTGATGCCGGTGAACAGGGCGGTTGCGGCGCTGTCCCAGTAAGGAGCGTTCAAACCGGTAAAAGCGGGTACAAAATAGGTTTTGTCAAGCGGATTGGCTTCTGCCGCAAGCTGGTGGGCCTGCTGGATAGTATCCACAATGTGGAGGTCTTTTTTCAGCCAGCCGATCACCGAGCCCGTATTGTTGATGTTGCCTTCCATGACGTAACTGATTTTTCCGCCGATGCTCCAAGCGAGCGAGGTGACCAGTCCTTTTTTGCTGAACACGGGCCGGTCGCCGGTATTGAGCATTACCGAGGAGCCTGTTCCGTAAGTGGCTTTTACCATTCCGGGCTTCCGGCAGTCCTGGCCGAACAGCGCGCCGTGGGAATCGCCCAGCACCGCGTGGATCGGAATCGGGCGGTCAAGCCAGCCCTCCAGCGTGGTTTCTCCGTAATCCGCATCCGAGCCGCAGACCTCTGCGAGGCAGCCGGTCGGAATCCCGAAGAAGCCGCACACACCGGAATCCCATTTTAACTCTTTTATATTGAACATCTGCGTCCGTGACGCGTTTGAATAATCTGTTTTAAAGCTTTTTCCTCCGGTCAGGCGGTAAACCAGCCAACTGTCCACCGTACCGCAGCAAAGCTGCCCCTGCTCCGCTTTTTCGCGGGCGCCGTCCACATTTTCCAGAATCCACGCGATTTTCGCGGCGGAAAAGTAGGGGGAAAGCGGAAGGCCCGTGCTTTTTTGAATCGCTTCCGCGTGGCCTGCTTCCCGTATCCGTTCGCAGATCGCTTCGCCGCGGGCGCATTGCCAGACAACCGCGTTGTAAACGGCTTTTCCGGTTCCGCGTTCCCAAACCACGGCGGTTTCACGCTGATTGCTGATGCCCATCGCGAAAATCTGATCTTTCTGAATGCCGGCTTTCTCCGTAACATCCCGGATCACGGCGATGGTATTGCGGTAGATTTCCTCCGGGTCGTGTTCCACCCAGCCCTTTTCATTGATGATCTGTTCGTGGGAACGGTCACACCGCGCAACCAGTTTCCCCGCGCGGTCAAACAAAATTCCTTTTGTTCCCTGTGTACTCTGGTCGATGCCGAGAATGTAGAAATCCGGCATTCTATATCATCTCCATTGCCGCCTTTGCAATGCCCTCGGCATTCAGGCCGTAATAGTCAAAAACTTCCTGTGATTTGCCGGTGACCACCGGTTCATCCGGCAGGGTAAGATTTCTTACGCGTGTGGGACACTCCTGCGCTGTAATCTGACTCACCATGGAACCCATGCCGCCGAACGCGGTGTGCTCCTCGACCGTAATGATTCCCTTGGTTTCCCTCGCCGCCTTGAGAACCGCTTCGCGGTCAATCGGCTTGACACAGTACATATCGAGCACGCGGGCGGATACGCCCTTTTCCTTTAAAAGCGCCGCCGCCTTTTTTGCCGCGATCACCATTTCGCCGCAGGCGATGATGGCGACGTCGTTTCCGTCACAAACCAGCGTGGCGCGGTCTAACTCGAAGGGAACGCTGTTTTCTTCGTAGACATCCTCCACCGCGTTGCGCCCTACCCGGATATACGCGGGTTTTTCATCCTTTAAAAGCGCGCGGATCAGTTTTTCCGTCTGGAAGCGGTCGCTCGGAAGATAAACCCTCATATTTGCAAGCGAACCCATTGTCGCGATATCGTTTGTAGAGTGATGCGTAATGCCCAGCGCGCCGTAGCTGACGCCGCCGCTGATGCCGATAAGCTTCACATTGACATTGTTATAGGCTGCGTCCACCTTGGCCTGCTCCATGCTGCGTGTGGAAAGGAAGCACGCGGGCGAAACCGCATATGCTTTTTTTCCGCACCGGGCAAGACCGGCGCTGATGGAAACCAGATTCTGCTCCGCGATGCCTATTTCTACAAACTGTTCGGGGTAAGTATCCGCAAAATTGGTCATGGAACCGGAGCCTCTTGAGTCACAGCAGAGCACGGTGATTTCTTTGTCCGAATCGGCTTCCTGAACCAGCACGTCGCAGATGACCTGCTTGTTTGCAACCTTATTCATGTGCCGCCGCCCTCCTTTGCTCCAGTTCGCTCATAGCCTGGCGGTATTCTTCGTCGGTAGGTACCTTGTGGTGCCATGGCGCTTTATTCTCCATAAAGGATACCCCGCAGCCCTTGGTGGTGTTTGCGATAATGACCGTAGGTTTTCCCTTCGTGCTTTTTGCTTCCTGTACGGCGCGGTCAAGTGCGTCCGTGTCGTTTCCGGGTACGGAAATCACGTGCCACCCGAAAGCGGCCCAGCGTTCTTCCTGACTATCCTGCGCCATCACGTCCTCTGTGGAACCGGAAATCTGCAGGCGGTTGCGGTCAACAAACGCGGTGAGGTTGTCAAGCTTGTAGTGCGCTCCGGCCATTGCGCCTTCCCACACGGAGCCTTCCGCCAGCTCACCGTCGCCCAGCACGGTGTAAACCCGGTAGGGCGCTTTGTTCATCTTTCCCGCCAGCGCCATACCCACGCTGACCGGAAGACCGTGCCCCAGCGAACCGGAGCTCATTTCAATCCCGTTGACCTTGCGGCTCGGGTGGCCGATATATTTTGATTTGAAGCCGGAATAGCTGTCCAGATCGGATTTCGGGAAATAGCCCTTATCCGCCAGGATGCAGTAGAGCGCCTCCACGGAATGGCCCTTGCTTAAAATGAACCGGTCGCGGTTCGGGTCGTTCTGATTTTCCGGCGTGCAGTTCATATGCTTGTAATACAGCGTAACCAGAATGTCCGTGACGCTCATATCGCCTCCGATATGGCCGCAGCCGGCATTGTGAACCAGCGTCACAATATTCTCGCGAATCTGCCACGATTTCTCTTTCAGATTTACCATCGTATCACTCTCCTCTGAGATAAGCTTTTACGTCCTCCTCAACCGGGTCGTAAAGGTCGGGTTTTACGCCGATGTATTTGCAGGCCTCGTACAGTACCGGGACGATGTCTTTGTGGATACCCACGCAGTGGTGGATGTACGGCCCGCAGACAATTTTATCTTCCAGCCGCTTGATGTTGTCAACCTCAATCCAGAGGTATGTACCCATGCAGTTCGGGCCGTCCACACCTTTGGCGTTGCCGAGAAGCATGGAGTACTCGCCGTTGTCGCCGTCGAAGCGGCACAGGGTAATTTTGCCGTGTTTTGCTTCCGCCGTAAGGCTGCCGGGATGCTTGAATGCAAGCGGGTAGCCGAGCACCGGTTTTTCCTTGGCAACGGAGATGGGCCACGGGCCGCAGTGCTGCAGGAGTTCCCCGTTGGGGATATCCGGGTGACGGATGGTCCAGTCCGCGAAGAAGGAACGGGTCTCGCCCATTCCGGCGGCTTCCACCAGCAGCGCCGTAATCGCGCCGTGGATATCGGTTTCGCACACGACCGGGATGCCCTCTTCATTCAAAAGGGAGTTGGCGGCGCAGGGCATAATGCCGAGTTCCGCCTGCAGGCTGTTCCAGCACTGGATAGCCACCGCGTTGCAGCCGTATTTTTTCACCAGATTTGCCATTGCCACCTTCAGGGCGGCTACATTCTCCAGAGCATCCTCCGGAATCTTAACTTCAAAACTGGAACGGATATCATCAATTACTTTGGCAACCTCCGTGCCCTCCGCCTTGGCTGCGCGGACTTCCTGCAGCATTTCCGGCATGGGGATGGGAGAAAGCTGGATATTGAACTTTTCCAGCAGTTCCCCTTCGTTGCACATCGTAGTCCAGAAATCAAAGGGTCTTGTTGAGATTTGAAGGATCCGGGTGTGACGGAAGGTTTTCACCACGTTGCAGACCGCCAGAAAGTCGCGCAGGCCGCGCTCAAAAACCGGATCGCTCAGGCGGCAGTTCGTCATATAGGTAAACGGTACGCGGAACCTCCGGAGCACCTTGCCGGTTGCGAACAGGCCGCACTGGGTGTCGCGCAGGCGGACGCCGTTTGGTTCTGGGCGCTCATCCAGCGGGCCCCAGAGAAGCACCGGCACGTTCAGCTCTTTGGCAAGCCTTGCGCAGACGTATTCGGTGCCGAAATTGCAGTGGGGAAGGAAAAGTCCGTCCACCTTTTCTTTTTTGAACTTCTCCGCGATCCGGACCATGTCCTCGTCATTGTAGAGCAGGCCTTCCTCGTTTATATCGGTGATGTCGACAAAGTCGATTCCAAGCTCATTTAAACGGTCCGCGGTAAGATTGCGGTACTTCAATGCGTCCGGCGCACTGAAAATGCTTCTTCTGGTGGGGGCAAACCCAAGTTTGATTTTATCCATGCCCATTCCTCCCGATTTATTTCAAATTTAAATTGCGTACGCTGTCGCGCACGACAAATTCCGTGCAAACCTGTATTTTTGTTTTGACCTTGCTGCCCAGCTTGATGTGGTCGATCAGGCGTCTTACGGCGATTTCTCCCATTTCATGTTTGAACACATGGATGGTGGTCAATCTGGGACTCGAAATTTCACCGAACGGAATATCGTCGAACCCAATAATCGAAATGTCGCGCGGCACGTTGTAGCCCTTTTCCTGCAAAGCCCGCATGGCTCCCAGAGCGATTACGTCGTTGTCCGCAAAAAAAGCGGTGGGCAGGTCGTGCGTGTTTTTCAGATGTTCGAGCATATCGTGGTAGGCGCTGTCAATGGTTGTGCCGAGTGTAATGCAGTAACCGGGTTCCACGGCAAGCCCGTGGCGGTTCATCGCCCGTTTGTACCCGATGTTCCGGTAGGTAAACGCCTTGATGCGGTACTTCCCTTTGAGATAGCCGATTTTTTTATGGCCGTTTTCAATCAGGTATTCCACCGCCTTGCAGGCCGAATCGGTATTGCTGATCAGTACGCTGTCAAATGTAATGGTATCGCTCCATCCGTCCAGCAGGATCAACGGGCATTTGGAATTTTCAAAAAGCTTGAAATCCGGTTCCAGCATTTCGGTTCCCAAAAGGATTACTGCGGAGCTGGTGTCCTCCAGTATCATCTTGATCTGTTCGTGGCAGTCCGAGGTATCGCAGTTCAGGTTGCAGAACATCGTTTCATACTGCAGGCTTTTTGCCTGACGCTCCACGCCCTCGATCACCGCCGGGAAAAACGGACTGTCGTTGATGATGAGCCCGTTCTTTTTATAAATCACGAACCGGATTTTTGAAATATGTCTTTTATTGTTGTAGCCAAGCGATTCCGCCGCCTGAAGAACCTTCTCAACGGTTTCCTTGCTTACCCCGTGCTTGCGGTTTAACGCATTCGATACAGTCGCCGGGGATAAACCAGTCAATTCACTGATACTTTTTATGCTGGCCTTCAAAACCTTTCCCCCACTTCCCTTCGAGTAACTACATTATACATCGTTATTTAAAATTTACAATAAAATTTTAATAAAAAACTCTAAAAAGTTTATTATTTGTTTATATTTAATCATCAATTTCTGATTTAATTGTACGTATTGCATATACTTTATTCTGTTTTGAAATATACTGTAAATAATTTGGATTTTTGTTTATATAAATTTTTATGTAAATATTTATATGTTTATTTCTACTTTTTTCGCTGCTATTTCGTATTTTTTTACATGCCGGACCTTTTCCATCACGCCGTAATGACCAAAATAGTATAAAAAACAGGCACACGGCCGAAGCCATGTGCCTGTAAATATCTGCGGTGCAATTTTATCAGCTGTACAACATCTCGTCTTCCCGAATCCAGGTTTAAACCTGGACCAGCGCAGGCGTTTCCGCCGATGCAAGAAGAAGCTCCTTCAGCTCGCTGTCCAGTTTGAGAACGGAAACGGAGAAGCCCGCCATCTCGATGGAGGTCATATAGTTTCCGATAAAGGTTTTTGCAACTTTAATGCCTTTGGAGGCAAAGACTTCCGCAGCGCGGCGGTTTACCAAAAAAAGCTCCATCAGGGGCGTACCGCCCAGTCCGTTGATCATGACCGCAACCTCATCGCCGGTGTCGAGTGAAATATCGGCAAAGATTTTTGCCAGAAGATCATCCGTAATCTCATTCGCCGTGCGGAGCTTTTCGCGGTGCGTACCCGGTTCACCGTGAATACCCATGCCGATCTCCACTTCGTCGTCAGCCAGCGTAAAGCTCGGCTTGCCTGCTTCCGGCACCGTGCACGGCGAAAGCGCCATACCCATGGAGCGGACATTTGCGATGACTTTTTCCGCGACCCGTTTTACCTCCGGCAGGCTGCCGCCGCTTTCCGCCATGGCTCCGGCAATCTTGTGTACAAACAGCGTTCCGGCGATTCCCCTGCGGCCGGTGGTCCATGTGCTGTTTTCCACCGCCACATCGTCGTTGGTGACGACTTTGTCCACCCGAATCCCGTCGGCTTCCGCCATTTCCGCCGCCATCTCAAAATTGAGCACGTCGCCGGTGTAATTTTTAATGACAAGCAGAACGCCTTCGCCCGTATCAACCGCCTTAATGGCCTCGTACACCTGGTCGGGAGTCGGCGAAGTGAAAACCGCCCCCGCAACGGCGCCGTCCAGCATTCCTTTTCCGACAAAGCCGCCGTGGGAAGGCTCATGCCCGCTGCCGCCGCCGCTCACGAGGGCCACTTTTTTCTTTGGTTCTCCCGCGCGCACGACCACATTAAAGCCTTCCAAACGGCGCACGTACTGCGGAAACGCGGCAGTAAACCCATCGAGCATTTCATTGACCACATCACCGGGGACATTGATAATTTTTTTCATACATAAAACCTCTCTTTCAAAATTTGTTTATGAAAGCTTACTCAGGTTTCGCGCCGCTTCCGCGGCTTCTATCACATCCTCAAGGGAATCGCCGACGGATGCGGAAACCGCCGCGCCGATTGCCCCTTCCACAATAGGCGCGTCGGCGATCTTCACCGTGCTCCGCAGGTTTTCGTCAATCAGTTCCAGCGCCAGCTCGGCGCTGAGGACGGCGCTCCCGAATTCCGCCAGGATAACGGCGCCGTCTCCCGTATTAGCCTTTTCAATCGCTTCGCCTACCATTGCCGCATCCGTACCGATGCTTCCGTCCCGCATGCCGCCCGCGGCAATCATCGTCAGCTCCGGGTCGGACATCTGGCGCGCCAGATCCACGATGCCCTGCGCGATTTTACTGCTGTGGGATACGATCACGATTCCAACCATCGCCTACTCCTTTACCGTCTGCCGGTAATAACCGGTGAGCGCCTTCAATATCATCAGCGCCGATGTGGCGCCCGGGTCCTGATGGCCGAGGCTCCGTTCGCCCAGGTAACTGGCCCTCCCCTTGCGGGCTATAATGGTTTTGGTGTATTCAACGCCCTCCTCCGCGGCGGTGCACGCCATCTGCAGGCATTGCAGAAAGTCCTTTTGTGCCCGGAGTCCCTCTGTAAGGGTTTCGTATGCCGGCTCCAGAGCATCGATCATGGTTTTCTCTCCCCGAACGGCTTTGCCCCGCTGTTTGATTCCACCGATCGCGGCGGAAAGCATATCGGCCGCAAGCTCCGGGGTAAACGCAGGCTGAAGCTGCGCTACTCCTGCCGCGCGCAGGAACGCGGTTCCGTAAAGCGGCCCGGAAGCGCCGCCTACGGTAGAAATCAGCGTCATTCCCACTTCCTTCAGACCGGCGGGAAATTCGATTTCCGGGTGTTCGCCCAACTTTTTGACTGCCGCTTCAAACCCCCTTGCCATATTGATTCCGTGGTCTCCGTCGCCGATTACCCCGTCAAGCTGCGTAAGGAATTCCTTATTGCCGCAGATCGCGTCTCTGACCGTTTCCATAGCTCCGTAAAAGAACTGGCTCATTTTCTTTCTGCCTCCTGACAATGAATCGCTCTTGTCCCATTCGCAAAACCTGCGCCGGCCGGATATTCTTGCTGAAATGCAGCCGGACAAAGTTCTTATGCCTAATTGTATGAACCAAGTCAGTAGTACATGCCTTTCTAAACATACTTTTTTACAGTCTTATCCTTTTTACCGGCCTGTGCGGGCGAATTAAAATGTCCCGAGACAGAAAATCCCCTGCCAAGGTAAAGAAACCTCGGCAGGGGAAACATTCTCTATTTTGCATTGACAACGGCGGCCGCGGTTTTCGCCTTGCGCGTACGGCTTCTGTGCTTGGATTCGTCCTTTGTTTTTTTCAGCGCCTTTTTCCGCTCAAGCTCTTCCTGTTCCCGCTGCTGCAGCTTTAAAAGCTTTTCGGCCTCAATTTTCTGCTGTTTGTCATTAAGCTCTTTTAATATGGACTGCTCTAAATCTTCTTTCAATAGCCTGAGATGCTTCTCAAACGCATCCGGATACATAAACTGCTTTATCCCATACTGTTCTGAAAACTGAATCGTCAGTCTGCCGCCATTCTGGCCGATGACCATCCCTTTACCGAATACGATATGGTCTATTTTTTCATTTAGCAAGATCATATTTTCACCCCTTTCTTATGTACGGGACATATCAAAGCGTTTTTCAGAATGATGCGGGCAGGCCTTTTTTACCCGGCTCCTGTTTTCAAATCACTCATTCCAGATTTTTTTACCGTCGTAGTACTTGTCCGCAATATACGTTTGTTCCGAGCTGCTCAAATGTGACAGACGCTCAAACGCCTGATTGTGTATATCCTTATATTCTTCCGCCGTACGTTTGAACAGACAGCCGGAGCCCCTGCAGGCTTCCACATTCAGCCAAACGCACTTTCTGCCGGAAAGCGCCATACAGTTCGGAAGGCTCAGCAAGTCAAGCCCGGAAAATCGATTTGCCATATCATCACCGTTCTTTTTTATGATCTGCCGGAAACACTGCTATAAGGTCCGGGCCCGGGAAAGGATCCACACCCTCCGGTGATGCCGAACGCACGATAAAATCGGGAATAAAGATTTCCTGCGAATGAAAAAGCAAGATCACCGTTCTGAAACAGCGATCTTGTTTCCTGGAGGGTTAAGTACCAAATAGAACATCCGCTTTAAATAATAGCTACGCCAAATATTCGTCACAGTTCTGTCTGTTGAACTGTTTTTTGATTTTTATGATAATGGAGCCGTCCGGCTGGGGGCTTTCCTCTTCAATGCGGAATTTAATGTGCTTACGCTCCAGCTGTGCTTTATACTGTTCACACTCTGCCTTTACATCGTTGACCGCTGCCGCATGGCCAAGATTTTCGTTTAATTGGAAGTGAACCGTTTGCTCCAAGCAAGCAGATTTAATACGTTTCATTTTAAAACTACCTCCTTTTGTTACTAATATTTTATCACTTTAAAAAAAGGAGGCACAAGCGAAAATTTTATGTAAACGAAAAGTTTGTGAATTCCGCGCAGGACGGACGGCAGAATATTTGTGCAAAAAAGCAGAACAACAATCTGCCTTTCAGGCATTTTAAGCCAACATTTCGATAATTCAGTGATAAAAGCAGCCCTCCCAACCATATTTTACGGTTGGGAGGGCCGGATTGCGGATATTTCCCCGTATGTTACACAATCTTCAAAAAAGCGTCGACGATCTCCGGGTCAAACTGGGTGCCGGCGCAGCTTTTCAGTTCTGCCAGCGCTTCTTCCTTACTGAATGCCCGTCGGTACGGCTTCTCGCTGGTCATCGCTTCAAAAGCGTCCGCAACGCTGAGAATTCTTGATAAGTACGGGATATCTTCTCCCTTGAGGCCGGACGGATATCCGGCGCCGTCCCACCTTTCGTGGTGGGCAAGCACATAATTGGCCAAATAGGAAAAGTCGGGCGAAGCGCTGATGATATGATATCCTTTTTCCGAATGCTGCTTTATGATCTCATATTCCTCAGCCGTAAGTTTTCCCGGCTTATTCAGAACACTTGAATCGATAGAAGCCTTGCCTATATCATGAACGGCTGCCAGAAGAACTAAATCTGAAATCCCGTTTTTATCGATTTGAAGCGCCTCCCCAAGCTTTTCACACAATTTACCTACGCGGAGAGAATGTGCTTCTTCTTTGGGATTGCTTTCATGCAGGGTATTCAGAACGGATTGAACCGCCCTGCTCTTGACGCTTCTGCTTTCAAGCAGCTTTTTCCGGTACATCAGATCATCGGCCTGTTTTATCACGGCAAACAGGTCTTCTTTCGCACTGTTTTTTGCGGCGCAGCCCAGCGAAATGGAAAGCACAATATTGTTTACCGATGTTTCGCTGCATTTTAAACGAATCCGTTCCGAAATTTGCTCCGCATCGGCAAGGCCGGTGTTGGGCAGTAAAATAATATATTCGTCGCCGCCCCACCGGGCAACAATATCCGAATCCCGGCAAACCTCCTGCATAACCTTTCCGGCTGTAATCAGCAAATTGTCCCCTGCCAGATGCCCAAAGGCGTCATTTGTCAGCTTCAGTCCGTTTACGTCGCCGATGATAATCGAAACGGGCAGGCTTCTTTCCACATCCAGCCTCCGCAGCTCTTCCTCAAAAAAGCGGCGGTTATATAAACCGGTCAATTTATCGTGATAGGTTAAATATACGTTTTCCTTCTCGATCCTCTTTTTTTCGGTGATATCCCGAAAAACCACCACGCTTCCAAGGCTGCCCCGGTCCGGAAGAAGAATGGGGGCTGTTTTAATATCCAGCTCTTTTTGGGAGCCGTCCGGTAAAATGTAAACAACTTCGTCCGAAGTGCGGGCGTTATGGTCATCGTTAAAAGGCGGGTCATATCGCTTTTCCGGCTTGCCGCCGTTTGACGCCAGGTATATGGGATATACCTCCGCAAATTTCTTACCCGATACCTCTTTTAAGCATAAGCCGGTAATCAATTCCGCCTCCCGGTTGACCGTCTGGATCAAACCGTGGGAATCCGCGGCAACCACCCCGTCTCCAATGGACAGCAATGTCGTTTCCAGCCATTTGTGCTCTTCCCTCAGCTTCCTTTCCTGCCGGTTAATCCGCTCCGTCAGGCTGTAAACAAGCACCGCGATGAAGATAAAAATAAAGCAGCGAATCACAACGGGGATAATACTCTGGCTGCTGCTGTCAAAGATCAGCACCGTAAGCAGGTAGAGGGCGGAGGTAAAAGAAGCCAGATAAACGCCGGCCTTATTGTAGTAGAAAACTCCCAGAAGAATTGGAAGGTAATATAAATGCTGCGTAATGTTAAAAATTCCGTTTTTCATAAATATCATGTTTACGAGGATGGAGCACAATAGGCTGATACCATAAAACAGATGTTTTTTCATATTGTCTTTCCGCCTTAACGAATTAATTGTCACGATATCCTTTATCTTTTTCCGTTATGTATTTGAGCAGCTTCTTATATGTTTTTTTCGAGTGCATATGAAATGCCACTCCGAAGCTTCCTTTGCCGCTGCCGCTTTTATGCCACACCACTCTCCCTTTTAACTTCCCGATGGAGCCCACGGAAATATCCACATTCTGTCCTTCCATATTATTCCCGGCAGCGTTGTCACACTCTATTTTTACACCCGCTTCCGAAATATCTACAATTCTGCATGAAGCGCCGTCATCCAAATCGATTGTTACTTTTTCATCGGAGCGGATACGCTCGGACACGCGTTTTCTGGGCCTTTCCACGCAGACTAAAATACTGATGATAATCGCAGCGACATTATAGAGTGACCACAGCAGGTTGATGGCCAATGAGTTGCCATTTACCGCCGGACCGTTCAGAAGACGCCAAGACGTCAGGAGCCAGCCCAGAACGGTAGCGGCCAGCAAAGCAAGGTGGGGAAGCGCGGTCTGAAAAGAAAACGCAGATTTTTCCGAATTGATTCCCTTTGGCGTTACCTTAAACGGAATCGGTCTGGATAAAATCGCCTCCGCCAGCGCCGCAAGCGAAAGGAACGGCGCCATTGCGGCTTCATAAATATGGCTCCAGGTAATGGTTCGGCTCTTTTCCGACAAAGCGTGGAAGGTCAGTACGGAAGCCGCAAAGGAGGGCAGCCAGAACACAGCCAGATTCCATATGGAAGTATCTAAAATGACCGTGCCGAAAAGCAAATACAGGATGGGGCATATAATATAAATCATTTTCTGCACGCCCGAAAACCAGTAAAAAAAGCCGTCAATATAAATCATTCGCTGAGCCGGGCTCAGTCCTTCCAGCTTTAACGGGTTCCACTTTTTTGTAACCTGTATGTTCCCACGGCACCATCTTTCCCGCTGTTTTATCAAATCCGCAAAGCTTTCTACCGAAAGGCCGGTGCAAAGCACCTCTTTCACAAATACGGACTTATAGCCCTTTGCCTGAATCAGCATGCCGGTTGCCATATCCTCCGTTATGGTTCCGGTGGGGATACCGCCGATATCGTCAATCGCCTTTCTCCTGAAAACCGCATTTGTTCCCACGTGGAGGACCGCATTGTAATTTGCCCTGCCCCCCTGAATATCCTGCATGAAAAAGTCCTGTTCATTGGGGATGCTTTTATTTGCTTTCAGGTTGAATTGAAACGGGTCGGGGTTATAAAACACTTGGGGCGTTTGTACAAAACCGGTTTTTTCATCGGTAAAATAGTCCAGCGTTTTTTCAAGAAAATCGGCTTTCGGCACCATATCGGCGTCCAGAAGCAGAATAAACTCCCCGTTTGTCACCTGTAACGCATGGTTAATGTTCCCTGCCTTCGCGTCCACATTATCGTTTCGCGACAGATAATGTATTTTCAGGCTCCGGCACAGCTGCTCCGCCTCCGGTCTTCTGCCGTCGTCGCACAAGTATATGTTCAGTTTGTTCTTCGGATAGTTTAAATTCAGGCAGGCGGTTACCGTTTTCCTTAAAATATTTACACTTTCATTATAAGTAGCTATGAATACGTCGACATAAGGCTTGTCCTGAAAGCTTTGTTCAGGCAATTTACGCACATATGGCTTCCAAAATAAAAAGCGAAAAACAAAGGACTGCCAAAAGCCCATCCATTCGGCAAGCAGCAGCAGTATTCCAAGAATAACACTGATTACACCGTACGCGAGCGGGAGGGTAAACAGCGTTCTCCAAATCAAATAAACCAGATTATAAACAACCGTAATAAGAATAAACGGTCTTCTCAATCCGGGCTTTCTTTTTATCAGGACAAACAGCAAAAAAAGGATTGCAACGGACAGTAAACTGAAATATACATCATTCAGATCAACATCTTTTAACATATTCCACAGCCCCTTCCTTCTTTCACTTATAATACTACACAATATTCAAAATAATACTTATAATTTAACATTATTGTTTTTAACCGATATTAAAATTCCCGGATTTCAACAGAGGGTTTTTGCCAATAAAAATGGCCTGTCCCGCAGCGTTTCACCGTTTTGGAACAGGCCATATATTAAATAGCTGCACTTGAACGGTAAAACCGTCTCCGCTCAGCGGATTTGCTCTGCATATGGGATTCTCCACATACGCGGAAGCATGATGCGGCAGCTAATGCACCCTGACTGTAATCATTTTAAGATAAGCCGAATGGCTCCTTCCGGATTCGGCGCCTGGGAAAGCTTTTTCCAGACAGCGTATCTTTTCGGATCATTGATAAAGATACCGTCCATGCTTTTGACGAGCCGGTCAAGCTTCTCGTACATTGGCGCATAATCCGCCGCGCCCGGCGGAAGCTCGCACTCAAATCCGAGAATCTTATTATAACAGAGGAAGCCGTTCTCATTTTTCCGTATGGTGATCGGAATTTTATCCTCGCGGTACCGGCCGGGCTTCTTCGCAAGGGTCTCGCTGCCGATCCATTCCAGTTCAGACGCGTACCCGCAGCGGATACAGGCGAAAAGTTCATCGGACACCCGGTTGCGCTGCGTCCTTGCGCCGCAGCCGGGGCAGGTAAGGAAAAGGCCGTTCGCGCTTACTTCAATCGGCGGAGGTAGCCCCTTTTCGGGCAGCTTATAATTCAGGCGTTTGGCCAGCAGCGCATACTGTCCGCCCGACAAACAAGATTCCCCACCCTGCGGAACGGGCATCCGGTCATTTCTGCATCCGTCCGCCTCCAGTACGACCTGCGAGCGGTTCTTCTCCGCGATTTCCGCAATTCTATTGGAAAGCCGGGCGATCAAGTTCCGATCCGGGTATTCCGCTATTCGGCCGTTTTCGCTGACCGCGCCGTCTTCGCCGCAAACCGTATAATTCAGTCCCCCAAGAGCGCTGCGGGATATCCCCATCGTCGTAACTGCCGTGAAAGCACCGTTGAGGCCACATTCGATGTTTATCATTAAGTAGTAATGATTCTCTTTTTTGACAAGGCGGGCGGAATGGAGCGCTCCGGGGTCTTTCAGGGCTTCTTTCAAATCGGTGTACTGCCTTTTTCCAAAAGCCAGCGGCAGGATGAGATATCTCTTATTGCCGGGCTTATTGATCAGAGGGGGCGTGCCGGCCCGGACGTATTTCAGGCTCAGCCCGCTTGTCCAGTTCCCGCCCGGAATACTTTCCTCGCGGTTCATCAAATACAGCTTTGCATAAAACCGGTCTTTAAACTCATCATAGAGCAAGCAGTATTCCCGGTTGACCGCATATCGGCCAAAATACAGCGAACGCAGCTTTCCTGTCTGACGAATCAGCCTGGAACAGCGGTTTTCTAAATTCCGCCGGCCGATCTGCGCGCCGTCAAACTGCCGGATACAGTCCCCGATTGCGGACCGATAGCGCGAATCATCCAAAAACGCAAGAGGATATCCTGTTTTTGAATCTTGTCTTTTCCGGGCGATATAAGAAGCCGCGACGGCGGCAAATTCTATTTTTAGAGAGTCTTTAAAGGGCTGCACGCCAAAGCCATTCAGGTCTTTTGTGGTCTCTTTTCCGATCATTTTAAGGATCCGCTGCTGCGTAACGCAGGTCTCCGATTCCGCCAACTCCTCAATTTCGCCGCAATACCGGTCCAAAAGAAACTGCAGGGCCTGCGCGTAGCGCAAAAGAGCCGCATCGATCAAATCCCGCTTATGTTTACTGGGCTTATATAACTGAAGCATCAGTGTTTTAAAAGTCATAAACTTAATTCCAATCCCAAAGCCATTTTGCGTCGTTCCCGCGGAAACGGTTCATTCGCCCACCCGGAAAACCAGCGCCGACAAATCGTTCTTCGGCCTGCCGAAAGAAAGGGAATTTCCCGCGGCAAGAAGGAGCCGAGCCAGATTTTCGGCTGAGCCCCGCGGGTCATACGCATTTGCCATATACGCCGCTATGGTGCCCGTCCCCCAGCCGTTTTTCAGGTCTCTTTCCGCGCCGGCGGCAAGCATTCCGCTGCTGACCGCTATGATTGTATCGGCCTGCTTTGCGGTTATCTCCCCGCTGTGAAGCGTTTTATCCCCCAGCTTTCTCCGGGTCATTTCCATTTGAACCGGTTTGCCGCGGCGGAGCAGGATTATTCCCGGCGTTCCAAGCTGCTCCACATATATTTTTCCGCCGCAGAGGGCGCGTATCAGCGTAAAGGCGATATTGCCCGCGCCGCCCTGCTGTTCCCCCGACTGGGCTTCCGCGATGAAATCGGCAGTCCGGTCCAGCGGCGCGCCGCGAAAGCACATGGCCGTCATCATTTTTACGGCAAAAGAAGTGAGCAGGCTTGCTTTTGCCCCGCCGCTTATGCCGTCCGCGAGGATTGCCGTGACGCTGGATTCGTTCCGGATGATTTCCACCTGATCCCCGCAGAGCTCCTCGTTATATTTAGGAATACACGCGCCGTAGGCGTCAATCTTTGCGGCCATCTTCATCGCCCGTTTCAGATATCATGTTTTTGGTCAGCTGCATTAAGGCAACCTTGGTTTCACAGGTTGTTTCTCCCAGGAGATTTGCAATTTCCTGAACCACACGCATTTGCTTATTGACCACTTCTTTTGCGAACGCGGCGGTTTCTTCCGTTACCTTCCGATGCTTTTCAAGCATCTGCTCTTCATCGGTAATGTCTTTCAGAAGGACAAACAGCAGCCGGTTATTGCTTACAAGCACCACGGTCTGCTCCAGTATCAGATTCCGCCCGCTGTAAACCTGTTTATGGTGAAGAATATTCTCCCCGCTGTTCAGCACTTCCTCAAAATCCGGACTTGGCAGGATATTGCTGATCGGCTGGCCGATTACATTTTCGCTGAGGTTCAATAATTTTGCGGCGGACGGATTGAACTGTTCAATCTCCAGATGACTGTTGATAATCAGGATACCGGTGGGCGTATTTTCAACGACCGTGTTGGACATACTTTCCGCCAGCTCACGCATATAGGGGATGCACATGTTGATATTCGCTTTTCCCTTCAGCACGGCAATCGCTTTCTCACGGCAGGTGTTGTAGCCGCAGCAGCCGCAGTTCAGCTCTTTCTCCGGCGTGGTTTTTCCGGTAGACGCCAGGATGCTCCGGATTTTTTCTTCATCCACCGGCTCCGGCTTTGCGGTGCGTTTCCGGAATTTTTTTGTAAACTGCGAGGAAACCCGTTCCGTAAGCGCGGGCGGGGCTTCATTGACCTGCTTCACATTGCGGATCAATCTGTTTTTTGAACTCAGGAAGTTAATATGCATTGCCTTTAGGATGGGGCCTCCCAGACATCCGCCCGAGCAGGCGTTCAGCTCCAGAAAATAGCCGGAAAGGCGGTCCTGCACAATGGAGTCCAGAATTTCAATGCAGCGGTCCACTCCGTCAACGCTCAGGCATTCATACGCAGCGCGTTCTTTTCGGTTCAGATTTTTTATAATGCCTCCCGGCGCGGGATAGTAGCGCGGCAGCGTGTTTGTCAGCGTACGGCTGTTGCGGTCCTCCTGGGAAAAGTCCACATCCTCGTCGCGGAACCATTTCCAAAGTTCGTCAAAGGTCAGGACGGAAAATAACAGGTTGCCGTTGTCAGGGTCGCTGCATTCGTATTTTTTGGAGATACACGGTCCGATAAAAACGACTTTCGCCCGAACCCCGTAAATCTGCTTGATCATATGCGCATGCGCGATCACCGGGGTTACGACCGGCGCAAGCTGGGAGATGAGCGAGGGGTAATTCTTTTCAATCAGCAGATTCACCGAAGGGCAGGCCGTGGTAATAATATTCTGCATCCTGTGTTCACGGATGAGCTTTTCATACTCCCGGGTAACCTGTTCCGCGCCGATGGCTGTTTCCTCCACGTGGGAAAAGCCCAGCTTTTTCAGAGCTGCCGAGATTTTGAGAATACCGGTGTTGGGGAACGCGACAATATAGGATGGAGCCAGGGATACATAAAGCTTTTCCCCGGCTTCGATTGCTTTTTTCACCTTAGGAAGATCACTGTTGATATATTTCGCATTCTGGGGACAAACCAGCAAACAGTTCCCGCAGTAAATGCATTCATCGCCAATAATGTGTATCCGCTCATCCCGGTAAGCAATCGACTTTACCGGGCAGTTGCGAATACACTTGTAGCAGTTTTTGCAGTTTGATTTGTTTAAGCCAATGATTTCTTCCATAAAACATGCCCCACAGCGAAAGGCCCGTCCGATCTCATGCCTGCTCGGCCCGTTACGGGGAAGCGATTCCCGCATAAGCCCCTGATACATTTTACAGTGGGCTTGTCAGCGTGTCGGATATGAACCTTATATTATATTTTTATTTTATCGTATCATAGAAATTTTATAATAACAGCGATGCAAATTGCACCTGTATATTTGTATGCAAATGTATGCAATTTTTTTGTAATCTTTCTACAATACCGTTCCGCTGTGATTTGACTTGTAAAACGGGAAGAAAGGCCCCCCAATGCCGCGCCGAACAGAATTCAGGCAGACATGGACGGCCGGTCAGGGATGAATATGTACTTTACTTTCTCAATTATAAGTTTACCGTTTCAAAAAAA
>JAEWUH010000221.1 GCA_023397245.1 Bacillota bacterium
GGGTATTCCGCCTCGGTGATTTATAAATTATTGCTGCTGCTTGCCGGTTCGTGGGGAGGCGTTCTGTTTGCGCGAATCGTTGACCGTACCGGCAAGGGCATCCGCACCGCGCCGCGCGACGCGCTGGTGGCGCAGTCCAGCGAAGAGAAAAAGCTCGGCGGCTCCTTCGGACTTCATAAAATGCTGGATATGGCGGGCTCCTCCGCAGGCGCCCTGCTTGCCTTTGCTTTCGTCGCAACCGGTCTTGCGTATCATACGGTGTTTCTGTGGTCGATCATCCCCGGCGTGATCGGCGTACTCATGATTTCCTTTGTGCGGGAGAAAAAGGACGATTCACCTAAGAGCGAGAAGCTGACCTTCCGCGGGCTGAAGCTGGACGGCAAGCTGAAACGGTATCTTGCGGTGATTTTCCTGTTCTGCCTCGGCAATTCCTCCAACACCTTTCTTTTGCTCAAAGCAAAGGAAAACGGCTTTTCCACAACGCAGGTGCTGCTGCTCTATTTTATTTTCAATGTTTCAGCTTCCATGCTGGCAATCCCTTCCGGCAAGCTTTCTGATAAATACGGCAGAAGTGCGATCCTGGTTCCGGGCTACCTCATCTACGGGCTGGTTTACCTCGGCTTTGCGCTTGCCCATGCAAAGCTTTTCATTTTCATTCTGTTTGTTGCCTACGGTGCTTACACGGCGTTCATCGGCGGTGCCGAGCGTGCGTTTATCGCGGAAGCTTCCCCGGAGGGATTCAAGGGTACGGTGCTCGGGATTTACGGGATGCTGCAGGGAGTCGGTCTGCTGCTGTCCTCGGTGATTGCGGGCTTCCTATGGGACCGCATCAATTCGGACGCGCCGTTCTGGTTCGGCGGAATCCTTGCGCTGGTCTGCGCCGCCGCAATCGCCGCGATCCTCGGCACCGGCAGAAAAAACAGGCAAGAAAATCAAAAAGCCCCGGTTTAAACCGGAGCTCTTCGTTTGGCTTATGCGGCCAGCTTCTTCGAAAAATTCTCGCAGAAACCCCGATACCCCATGCTGTTCAGCAGAGGCTTGAAAAGCAGGCTGCGAATATAATCCAGCAGCGCACATCCGAGGAATACGGCGAGGATTGATACTGGAATCATATAGACCACGGACGGCGTGTTGATAAGCTGTTTTACATGCAGGATGCTTGTATAAAGCTCTTTGCGGAACCATATATTTTCGCTGATCAGATAGACCCCGAAGGTAAGGGGAGAGAAAAATCCGATCACTTTTTTCAGGATGGTGTTACGGATACGGACTTCACGGAAAAACAGAAAGAGCGCAATGGCCGCGGCGGTGATCGGAACCGATACATAGGAGAGAAAATTGCCGTCGCCCATACATTTCCTCCATGTGACAAAAGCGCAGCAGAGAATATAGACCGCAAGATAAATATATTTGTTTATTTTATAATCCCAGTACAGCCGCAGGTAAGCGGCAAAGAAGTAAAGGCAGACAAGCCATACCACATTGTATCCGCCGTCCGTGTTCATCATCGTAAGCGGCGGAAAAAAAGCCCTCCAGGTGCAGAACATAAGGCTCAGCAGCGCGACCAGCCCCTGCATCTGCCGCTTGGAAGCGTTCTTTACAACCATGTTCAAAAAGGGCACCAGGCAGTACATTGCCACGTAGCTTGTAACGAACCAGTATTTGCCCGTAAGAATGGGGAAGAACGCGCCGAATAGGTCATGCCGGGTAAGCGGCGCCAGCCCCAAAGCCACGAAAATCAGGTAGATTACGGTGGAAGTAAAGACGATCTGTACGATGAGCGTGATCAGCTTGCGCAGCTTGAATTCCGACTGAGAGAGATAATATCCGCTGATCATGACAAAGCCGTTTACTCCGATAAAGCTGAAGATCTCCATCGCCCAGACATAAACAGAGATTCTGCCGCCGGCGGAAGCGGCATCCAGAATCCCGCCGTGGCTGAGATAATGCAGCGTTACAATCATCAGCATTAAAAGAATGCGCAGAAGCTCCACATTCATATCCCGGCCTTTTCTTTCAATTTCAAGGTTCTGTTCCAATAAAATACCCTCCTGCCCTTAATGTTACATTGCCGCAGTATCATTAAGGTAAAATGAATCTATAAAATTATACGTCGAAATATCCCGTTTTTCAACCGATTTGGCAAAAGATGCAAGTATTATGGGTGCAGGACTGGTCTGGCAATTAATAAAACAGAGAAGGGCGGCTAAAGCTGGCCGCCCTTGTGATATATCGAGTTAATTTGTAGTTAAAGCGGGCAATCTCTTGCAATAATTTTGCGAGAAAGACTTTTTGCAACAAGATACTGCAAAAGAAGCAGCGCACCGCCGCCGGTAAGGATCAAAGCCCAGATCATGGGCATGGTAACAGGGAAAGGCAGATTCAGCATCCCTTTTACCTGCGAGCAGATGGTGCTCTCCCTGAGCGCAAGCACCGCGGAACAGGTGCAGAAGAACAGCAGGAGCACCGTGGAAAAGCGGTTGATTCGCCTGCTGCTCCGAGTCGCTTCCGTCATTGGCGTGCGCAAAAGAGCGCTGCGCTTTGCGATGGCGTATCCTCCCAGAATCCCCACAAATATATTGAAAACAGGGAACCCCATAAAAAAGCCGTAAACCATAATCGAGTAAAATATTTCGATTACAACAAAAGCGGAAAGCGGAAGTTCAAACAGCCGGAACAGAAACCGGCGCAGCAAAGTGCAGTCCAGCGCCGCTCCAAAAATGAATCCGGACAATGCAAGAAAGAGGATCGTCTGACTTTGCTCTTTTAAGAACGGAACACTGCCCCACCACAGGGTAAGCATCAGAGTAACCGGAGCAATCGTTCCCAGAACAACGGCCGAGAAAAATCTATCAAAGCGTTTCACAACATCGAACCTTTACTAAAATAGCGTAATAGAACATCCGGAGCACTCAGGTCAATTTTTCAATAATCCGAATCGCGTTTGCGACGCCGTCCTCCGCACGCAGCTTTTCCCCAAGCGCGGCGGCTTCCTGTATCATCATATCATCGGAAACGGCCTGTGTCAGCGACGCCGAGAAATTATTGATGTTCAGCTTTTTCCGCGGAATCGCTTTCGGGCCGACACCGAGCCGGTAAACGCGTTCTCCCCAGAAAGGCTGATCGCCGCCGAAAGGAACCACGATTGTCGGAAGGCCGGCGCGCAGGGAAGAAGCGGTCGTACCGGCTCCGCCATGATGCACTGCGGCGGAAACATGCTGAAACAGCCAGCTGTGAGGGATATATCCGGCCTGATAAACCGTATCCGGGAGCTGAATTCCGCCGAGGTTTCCCCATCCGGCGGAAAGGATAGCACGGAGCCCGGTTCTTTCCAGCGTCTTCAAAGTAACGGTGAGAGCCTGTTCAAAAGAACCGCCGACCATGCTGCCAAAACCTATGTAAACCGGTTTGCTTCCGGAATTCAAAAAATCGGTTAAGGAAGAATCCGGCTGCCACTCCGTATTCGGAGTCCAGACCCAGTAGCCGGTCAAATAACGGTCTTCATCCCAATCGTGCGGCTTGGGCGATATAAGAGCGCTGTACGCATAGAGGGTGGGAACCGGACGTCCGTGAAGCTGACGGTAGGGAAAGCGGAGGCAAGGTATTTTTGCAAGCCCCATTTCGGCACGCCACGGATTCAGGTGTTTGCGGGTGGCATGGCTCCAGGCCCGGTCGCCGACCCCAAAAGTCAGGCGGTTGTAAAGGGGGCCGAGCGGGAGAGCCGGCGCCGTCATATCGGGAAACTCGCACGTTGGGTCAAGCGGGCAGAAAAACACACGGAAACAGGGGATATCCAGTTTATCTGCCGCGTGATAGGCCACGCTGCCGAGCGTGGAATAAAGAATTGCGTCCGCGCCTTTGCAGGCGGCGTAAACGTCCCGCAAAAATTCGCTTTTGATGGGGTTCAGCAGGGCGTCAAGGTTCGAAAAATATTGGAGAGGCGTTACGTTTTCGCCGATCAAAAGGCGGATGACTTCAACTGCGTCCCCGGCCAGCGGCGCGTATTCGATTCCTTCTCCCTGAATCAGCGGTTCAAACCGCCGCAGCGCCGCGATGCGTACACGGTGACCGCGCGCCTGCAGCCCCTTGCCAAGTGCGAGAAACGGCTCTACATCTCCCTGTGAACCGATTGTAATGAGTGCATATCTCATATTTCGCCTCCCGAACATCAAAATTACATTTTTATTATATAGCAAATCGAATTATAATTCAATATTAAAACAGGGAAGCCTGCGCAGTACCTGCACAGGCTTCCCTTACCATTCTGCCTTATAAACTTTAATTACATTACCCTGCTTGGGAAAATAGCGTCCAAAATTCCAATCGCCAAAGCACCGATCAGTGCGCCGATGATGGAAACGCTCATACCCGGAACTAAAAATTGGGCAACATACAGGATAACGGCGGACAGAAGGAATCCTTTCAGACCTTTGCCGAACGGCGAAGCATCTACCTTCATGACTGTCTCCACTAAGAAGTCAAGCAGACTGATTACAACCGCAGCAATTAAAAATGACCATAATCCGTTAATGGAAAAGCCGGGCGTTACAAATGATACGATGGCTAAAATAATAGCCATAATCACTAATCTTCCCAGCCAGCGGAAAAAGACGGTCGATGCGGAATGCTCTTCAATGGGATGATCCACATCTTCAATACGGGAAATATGGCTTTGATGCGTCATGATCATTTGCTCCTTTCTGGATTATTGAAACCATATTTACATACTATGGCCCTTTTTTATCTTTCTCTGTTATCTTGTATTTATCCATCACATTTTGTCCCATACATGTTTCCTTGAATTTTCAAATTTTAAAATTAAAAACGATAATATTAAACTGGGATTTGAATCGACAATTTTGGTAACACCCGCATTAACCCGCAGCATAATATAGCATGTGCAAATTCAGTATTTTCATGAAAGGAGACAGACAATGGTAGAACTACAAATGAACCGTGCAGAAACACCAATGAATCGTGCAGAAGCACAAGTGAACCGTATGGAAGACGAGTCATGTGCGCCGAACCGCCCGCCGCTTCCCGCGACGACCGTTGTGGCAATGGCTTATATTCCGTTTCAACAGTTTAACACTGTATATGCACCCGAAAAAGGATTTGAAATGGGAACCATTTTCCCGGAGCTTGACAAGCCGTTTTTGGGAGGTGGCAGAAAATGAGCGAACAGGAAAGACTGATGCGCAGAATCAAAGCCTATCAGTTTGCGTCATGGGAGCTTCACATTTATCTTGACACTCATCCCAACGACTGCAAAGCAGCAAAGCAGCTGGAAGAATACCGCAAAATGACCGACGAGCTTGTCGCCCAGTATGAAGCGGCTTACGGGCCGATGAATATGAGCAGCAGCAAAGCCAGTCGTTACGCCTGGATTTCCGATCCGTGGCCGTGGGATGTAGACGAAGGAGGGAAAGAATAATGTGGAATTATGAAAAGCGTTTGCAGTTCCCGATAAAAATTAAAAACACCAATCCAAAGCTAGCACAGATTATTATTGCCCAATACGGTGGGCCGGACGGTGAAATGGCAGCGTCGTTGAGATATTTGAGCCAGCGATACAGCATGCCGTATCCCGAATTAAAGGCAATTCTTACGGATATTGGCACAGAAGAGCTTGCACATCTTGAAATGGTTGGAACGATTGTTCATCAGCTTACCCGCAACTTAACGGAAGAGCAAATCAAAGCAGGCGGTTTTGACGCTTATTTTGTAAACCATACAACCGGCGTGTACCCTGCCGACGCATCCGGTCATCCGTTCACCGCGGCATACCTTCAGGTAAAAGGCGATCCGATTACCGACATTCATGAGGATTTGGCGGCAGATGCTGCGACCTCGTAAAGACTACATTAAGGAAGTAATTTTTGACGGGATCGGAAGTCTTTACGGTATTCAACGTGCCAATTGTATTATCCAAATTATAGTTATATAATAATTTATATAAAATTCTTAAAAAATATCGGGTTACGGTTATTTCGGGAGATAAGATCATGATACAAATGATAACGCTATCATGGGAGGTAAAAGTATGGCTACTTTAAAGGAAGTTGCGGCCGCTGCAAATGTTGCGCCGATCACCGTATCAAGAGTGATTAACGCTCCGAACACGGTAAAAAGTGAAACGCGTGAAAGAGTAAAAATGGTTATGGCGGCTATGCATTATATTCCTAACGTGGCGGCAAGAAATCTGGTGACAAACCGCACCGGAATCATTGATATCTTTATACCCGAGAACATGGATCTGAGCAATCCTTTTGTAATGTACTTTATTACAGGGATAAGCGAAGTGTTGAGCGAACACAAGTATTCATTCCTGATTCTAAGGAATCGAAACCAGGAGCATTTATGCGACGGTTACATTGTTACCGGATTGCTTAGAAATGAAATCCTAGACTTTTATAATTATGCGAAGGAAAGGAACAGGCCGATCGCATTATTTGGTCATACATCATTGCCGGATGTGGACTGCATTGATGTCGATAACGTATCCGGCAGTAAAATGGCGATAGAATATCTTTTACAGAACGGGCATAAGAAAATCGCCATGATTAACGTAGATGAGAAAAGGGATTACGCAGAAGACCGGCTTTATGGCTACAAACAGGCCCTCAGTGATTTCCATGCTGAGTTGAGCGGGAAAAGTGTTGTTTATGCGCCAAACCATATTCAGGGTGGGATAGAAGCATGTACCAGATTACTTTCACGGGGAGAGTTTTCGGCGATTTTTTGCGCGACCGATATTCTCGCCCTGGGCGCAGCTGCAGCAATAAAAAAGGCGGGCTTGGAAGTTGGCCGTGATATTTCACTGATCGGATTTGACGGTTTGGGGTATCATTTTTTGAATGTTCCCCATATTACAACAATACGCCAGCCTGTTTGCAAAATCGGAAAAATGCTGGCCTCTGACCTGCTGGAAAGACTGAATGGGAGAACGGAGAAAATCAGCAAATTAATACAGCCGACTTTACTGGTGGGGCAATCCGTAAAGCTGTAATTTCTAATCGCATAAAAATGATAACATTACCATAGTAAAAGATACAAAAATTTACGAATTAGGCCGCACTAATTGAACTTATTTCACATATTGCTTATAATGATAGCGATATCATTTAAGGAGAATATGAAACATGAGTTTTAAAAAGAATTTCATTTGGGGCGCGGCGACAGCTTCCTACCAGATTGAGGGAGCATACCAGGAGGACGGGAAGGGGCTGTCCGTATGGGATGATTTCTGCAGGGTACCCGGTGCTGTTTTTCAGGGCGAAACAGGTGACGCAGCGTGTGACCATTATCACCGGTTCCGTGAGGATATCGCATTAATGAAGAAAATCGGAATAAAAGCCTATCGGTTTTCAATCTCATGGCCCCGTGTTTTACCGAACGGAACGGGAAAAATAAACGGGCAGGGTCTGAAATTTTATGATGAATTAGTGGATGAATTATTGGCCAACGGGATTGAGCCGTATGTAACCCTATTCCACTGGGATTATCCGCTGGAGTTATATCATCGCGGCGGATGGATGAATCCTGACAGTCCCATATGGTTTGAGGAATATGCTGAAATAATCGCAAAACATTTTAAGGGACGTATCCGAAATTATATTACCATCAACGAGCCGCAGTGCTTTATCGGTCTGGGCCACTACAGGGGAACACATGCTCCGGGGATAAAGCTTTCGAAAGAAGACTGTTTTATCTGCGTGAAAAATGTGCTGCTTGCTCACGGTCGTGCCGTGAAGAAGCTGCGCGAGCTTGGCGGGGATGTAATGATCGGAATGGCTGCGTGTGGAGGAATAAAAATTCCGATTTCACCAAGCGAAGCGGATATACAGGCAGCCCGAAAGGCAACCTTCTGTATTTCGGATGATCCCGATGAGGCTCTGTTCAGCGTTTCGCTATGGAGCGACCCTGTGTTTTTCGGCGACTATCCCGAGGACTTTAAAAAACTGTATTTTGGAAGGTTCGTTCCCTTTACAAAGGAAGAGCAAAGTCTGGTTTCTCAGCCCGTTGATTTTTTTGGCCAAAATATATACAACGGTTCACCGGTCAGAGCGGCGGAGAGCGGTTGGGAACCGGTTCTCTTTGGCGCCGGGCATGCAAGGACGGCATTCGGCTGGCCTGTGACGCCCGATTGCCTTTATTGGTGCACTCGTTTCCTTTATGAGAAGTACAGAAAACCGGTTATTTTTACGGAAAACGGAATGTCCGCACATGATACGGTTTCTCTGGATGGAAAAGTACACGATCCGAACCGAATTGATTTTCTCAACCGTTATCTGTTGGGGATGGAACGCGCCGCAGAGGAAGGCTATCAGGTTGACGGATACTTCCATTGGTCGTTGATGGACAATTTTGAGTGGGCCAGAGGATATGACGAGCGATTCGGCTTGATTTATGTTGATTACCAAACGCAGAAACGAACTTTAAAAGACAGTGCATTATGGTTTGGTGAAGTCATCCGGTCAAACGGAAATAATTTAACGCTTGGGGGATAACAATGCACAGTAAAATATTAACCACAACCTGTCAAGACGGAAAGGCCGTTACTTCAGAGCAGTGTATTTCCTTCATGGCCGACCCCGGAGTCGAAAATAATGTTGTTAATCTGTATCCGAACGTATCTTATCAGGTATGGAATGGTTTTGGCGGTGCAATAACCGAAGCGGCAGGCTATCTGTATTCACAGATGGATGACGGTTGTAAAAAAGAATTGGTAAATGCCTATTTTGGTGTAAACAGCAACAATTACCGCATGGTGCGAATCCCGATTGACAGCTGCGATTTCTCTCTGGAAAGTTACAGCGCCATGGATGACCCGGCAGACACGGAATTGAAAAGTTTTTCTTTGTCCAGAGATGAACAGTACATATTTCCTTTACTGGAAGCAGCACAGCGGGCGTCCGGTATGCCGCTGGAGATTATGCTCAGTCCATGGAGCCCGCCTGCTTTTATGAAAACCAATGGGAAAAAGGAAGGCGGTGGGTTCCTAAAAACAGAGTACAGGCACTTATGGGCAAGTTACATCTGCCGCTATATTTTGGAATATAAAAAACGCGGCTTCTCTGTAAAGTATCTTACGGTTCAAAACGAACCCCAGGCAGCTCAAAAATGGGATTCTTGCGAATTTACAGCGCAGGAGGAGAAAGAATTCCTGAGAGATTTTCTTTACCCCGAGATGGTAAAAAACAAAATTAATGATGTGAGCATCTGTATTTGGGATCACAATAAGGAACGGGCGTTTGAACGCGCCTGCGATATTATAGACCAGTCAACCTCCTCAGTGGTAGGCGGAATTGCCTTTCACTGGTACTCCGGCGACCACTTTGACGCGCTTTCTTTGCTAAAAGAGCAATTCCCGGGGAAGAAACTGATTTTTTCGGAAGGCTGTGTTGAATACAGCCATCACGATAAAAACAACCAAATCCATAATGCCCAGATTTATGCGCATGATATGATCGGAAACCTGAACGCCGGGATGAATATTTTTTATGACTGGAATATCGTGCTCGACCAGAGCGGCGGCCCGAATTATACCGGAAACTTTTGTGACGCGCCTATTATGTACGACACCGTGCAGTCAAAACTGGAAAAGAAACTTTCGTACACTTATATTGGGCACTTCAGCCGATACATAATGCCGGGTGCCAAAAGGATTGCTACCAGCAAATATACCGATGAGATTGAGGCAACGTCGTTTCTGAACCCGGATGGTACCTTAGCAACCGTTTTGCTCAACCGCACAAAAAAAGCTTTGCCTGTTACGCTGCGGCTGTCAGGGCAAATATGCGAGTGGGTGCTTCCGGAAACTTCAATCTGTACCATGAATGTCAGTGATATACAGTGAAATGAACGGTAAGACTAACGGTTTTAAAGAAAAGTTCGTAGCAATATGAGCTTTTCTTTAAATTATATTTGGGGGGTGCAGAGTAATGAGGGCGATTAAAAAACTGTTAAAAAATCTGATACCTCAAAAGCTTCAAACTCGGATAATAATTTATTTTACCACAGTTTTGCTGCTGATTTTGCTGTTGATCGTTTTGCCGTGGGGAATTTATATTCAAAAAAACGCTCAGGAAGAAAATCAAAAACTCGTAACACAGCAGTTAGAGGGAGCGGACGGCATATTAATCTCAAATATTAATAAATGGAATAATATCATCGATATCCTCATGCTTAACTGTCAGTTTGAGAGCCAGGTTCGGAATCCCAATAAACTTGACAGGCAAATAGCAATTAACAATACGCTGACCAGAATCCTGATTAACGACCTTGACTTGATTTCGGTAGTCTACATAGACAACGATCAGGATTACTACCTGATGTCAAGCTCCTGGCATTTGTACAATGTTTATCCGACCATGATATCAAAAGACCTTGCCAACGTGCATCAGGACTTTAACAAGTGCGAGATGACTTATTTCTATAACGGCGCGGATGTTATAGAAATGACAAAATACAAAGAACCCTTTGTATCTTTTGTACGTCCGGTGTACAGCATCGCCGACTTCAGGCAGATAGGCACGGTCATATTCAATATCACATCGAACCGTTTGGGAGAAATTATCGGAAATCAGATGGGAAAAAATTCGGAGGTGTATCTCTATTCCGGAAACGGAACAGTCATAGCGCAGACTCCCCACTCCAAAGAGACACACATGGACTGGTCAAGCTACATCAGCAATCAAAAGGAATTCAATATCATCAATACAAATGATAAAAGCACAATCGTATGCAAAAAAAGGTCTGAACAGCCGGATTTATACCTTTTAAGTGTTACTCCGGTTGAAAACAGCTTTAATCTGAAAAATACTTCTGTAATGATAATATTTGTTATCATTTTTACCTGCATTTTGATTTATATGAGCCAGATTTTTATTACGAAAAGAGTGGGAAAACCTCTTGCAGATATGTGCGCACACATGAGGATGGCCGAAGAGGGCAAATTTGTACCTATCAAAACAAGAGAGGAGTCACCGGACGAAATAACGCAGCTGCAGCTTTTCTTTAACCGTATGATTACGGCAATTGACGCCTTGATGGACGGAATTATCGAGAAAGAAAAAATGAAGCGGAAGCACGAGGTTGCTCTGCTTCAGGAACAGATTAAGCCGCATTTTTTATACAATGCACTGGATGCCGTAAGCGCTCTTTTGCTGATTGACGACAATGAAAAAGCCTACACCTTAACACAGTCGCTCAGTTCATTTTACCGAACCAGCTTAAGCGGCGGATACGAGATCGTAACCCTGCAGAGCGAGCTGGAATGTATTCGAAATTATATGACGGTTTTAAATATTCGGTTTGACAATAAAATTGCCGTGCATTATGAGATTGGAGATGGCCTCCGGGAGGAATCGGTACTGAAGCTGATATTACAGCCTCTGGTTGAAAATGCGGTATATCACGGTATTCGCCCAAGAGACGGTACAGGTAACATCTGGATTACAGCAGAGCGGCAGGGGCTCGGCATGCTCCTCAGTGTAAAGGATAACGGAGTCGGAATGTCTCCGGAGCGGATCAGAGAAGTCCTGAGAAAACAATCCCACGAAAAGCTGAACGGCTTCGGACTTTACAGCTTAATGGAGAAACTCAGCCTTTTCTATAACGATAAAGACCTTCTAAGAATTGAAAGCCAGCCTGGAGCCGGGACGACAATTTATCTTCGCCTGCCGCCGCTGAGCGCGCATGACAAAGAAAACGGGGAGGGGGATTAACATTGATTCCCGTAATGATTGTTGATGATGAACGTCTGGAGCGTATTTTAATCGCAAAAAGCTACGAATGGCAGACAAATGGATTTGAAATTGTGGCAGAAGCGTCCAACGGAGAGGAAGGCCTCTTTCTGTTTCGGGACAAACGTCCCCAGTTTGTTATAGCCGATATCAATATGCCGCTGATGAACGGACTGGATTTCGCCAGAAGCATCAAGGAAATCGAACCGAAAACACAGGTAGTAATCTTAACAGGATTCCATGAATTTTCCTATGCTCAAAGTGCAATAAACATCGGAGTATATTCTTTTTTGCTCAAACCCCTAAACCGGAATGAGCTGGCGGCGGTAGCGGAAAAAGCAAGAGGGGAAATTTTAGCCTATCAGCAGGAAAAAAATGAGAAGCTGAAAGTACAGAGCGAACTGCATCACATGGTGCGGGACGGCTTCCTGCAAAGACTGGTAAGCGGGCGGGTCAGCCAGCTGGAATTTGAAGAACTGGTACAGGATGCCGAGCTCAGTGTCCTGAAAAAGAAGCTGTTCTGTATCTATGCGAAGTCTCCTTTCATTGCCCCTGATGAATGGAACTGCATACGGTTTGAATATTTTCTCGGCGGAACGGTCGTATTGCTCTCTCAGGGGCAGAGAGAGACAGAAGATGCTTTGATGGATGAAATCAATGCAAATGGTTTGAGTGCTCACAACTACATAGGAGTGAGTTCCGTGTGTTTCGGGGTCGATGAAATCAAAGGCGCTTTTCGTCAGGCCTGCGAAGCGGCGGATGCCCTCCGGACAACTAATATATGCGGATGCAGCGCTTACAGTTGTCTCTTTTCCGAAAAATCTCTTCTGCCGGCGAAAGAATTGAGTGCTGTTCTTCAAAGTTATAGTAAATCGCTCATGGCCGGTCAGTGGCAAAGCGCCCTGGATTTGGGCTGCAATTACCTGCAGAAGGCGGAAGCCGCCCATCAAGTCGGATTCCTCCGCCTGTCTTTCCGGCACATTCTGACGATCAGTTTTGAATGTTTGAGTGACATCGGAGTGGTCATTCCGGAAGAGCTTTGGAACAATCTCATCGGTTCCGCCAATTCCGTGTCAAACCTTTTTAACGCCAGAATACGTTTTGAGGACGCCATCCATCTAATCGAAAAATGCGTTGACAGCCTTGAAAGCGGCAAACGGCACAGCAAAATAGTCGGGCAGGCAATCGATTACATTAAGATGAATTATAATGACGCGCAGCTTTCTCTGAAGACGCTGGCCCGGTCTCTTTATATCAACGACAGCTACCTCAGCAGGGTTTTCAAAAAGGAAGTCGGCAAAGGAGTTGCAGAATATATTGTCGACATACGGGTTGCCCAGGCACTGGAGTATTTAAAAGACTCGTCTTTAAAAATTTATCAGATAGCCGAAAAAGTGGGATTTAACGATCCTCATTATTTTGGACAGTGTTTTAAGAAAACGATGGGTCTGACTGTCAGAGAATACTGTAACCTCCCCTGAATTTAAATAGGTAAATATAATGACCTATAAAGTAAAATTATTTATCTGAAATATTCAGCTTTTGTGGTATTGTATTTATGGTCTTAAGTTCATGCATGATTTTTCAAAGAATCTCATGATTTTGAAGGAGGAGTTTTAGTGAAAAGTATTCTGAAGCAGTCACTTTGTACGGCACTGGCGTGCACCATGTTATTGGGAACCGTTGCATGCAGCGGTACGGGTGCGGCAAGTTCACAGGGTGCAAAGGCCAATCCGGCCAATGCTCCGGCGGGGTCAAGCAGTCAGGCATCTGAAGAAAAAATCAAACTGAGCCTTTGGCATCAATGGACTACCGATACGGACGCAATGCGTATTGCAACCGATAAGGCAGCTAAGGA
>JAEWUH010000245.1 GCA_023397245.1 Bacillota bacterium
GCGGCAGGCATATACCGCGCCGTCTGAAAGGATTGTCAGGTGGCAGTTGCCGCAGTTGCAGCCGTCATAAACATATTCGTCATCGGGATAATCCGAGGGATGAAACAGCCCTTTTTCATATTGAAACAGCGTCCACAGGTGGTCTTTCAAATTAAATGTCGTGCCGCTGTCTTTATATTGCTCAAACTTATCCCAGCAGCGCTCCATCATCTCGTGATATTCCTCCGGGGAGCAGCAGCTGTCCCGGTCGGACATGGACGGGCAGTACCGGCCAAAAGCGAAAATGTCCACGTTGTTTTCTACAACGACATCCACGAGGTCAGGAATCTCTTTGCAGTTCCAACGGGAAACCGTCGACATGACAGCAACATCGATTCCGGCATTTCGAAGGATCGGAACAGCCGCCAGCGTTTCACCATAGGAACCCGGGCGGCGGATACGGTCATGCGTTTCACGCAGCCCGTCAAGAGAAAGCTGATATTTCCGGCAGCCATAATCGTGCAGGCGTTTACAAACCGCATCATTCAAATGAAACGGATTTCCGAGAATGGCAAAGGGGATCTTCTCCGTTTTGAGTTTTTCAGCAAGCGCCCAGAACTGCGGATGCAGGATCGGATCGCCTCCGGTGATATAAAGATATGGGAGCCGATTTGCTTTTCGGCAAAAGGTCTTGATGTTTTCAATGACCGTATCCATATCAGGCTCTGCCATTTCCTTGAACTTGGCATGGCTGCCGAGGGCATAAATATAGCAGTGCCTACACCGTTGGTCGCAGGCCTCGGTGATGTGCCATTGAAATGCAAAATATTCCATTTTGGTTTTCCTTTCTGATTCCAATCAGGGGCAAAAAGAATCCCCACAAGCCATGCCTGCGGGGATGCCTTGCCGGAAATTATTTCTTATCACCGGCGCCACAGGCTGTACCGCAGGCAGCTGGCTTTTCCTCCGGCTTCTTGTCACCCGCGCCGCAAGCTGTGCCACAAGCAGCAGGTTTTTCTTCCGGCTTTTTCTCACCGGCACCGCAAGCCGTGCCGCAGGCAGCAGGAGCTTTTCCTTCAGTTTCGTTCTTGCTAAACAAATTTTTAAGAGACATCACTTAGTCCTCCTGATCAGAATTCAGACTTTATGCCAGTCATCGATTTGACTGCATGCTTTATCTGTGATTCCATTGTAGCGTGCAAGAACAACCCTGAAAAGTACGCACCTTTCTATTACCCAGTTACCTTTTTATAACCTTTGCGGTTCATGGGCTTTTCCCGCTCAAAATAATTTTTGGATTCCTGTGTCTTTTCGATCAGCTTGACAGGAAATCTGCGTAACAGTATGATATGATATATAATATTCAAATTAAAACCTGCATTTATTTTGGAACTTAAGGGATGGAGATGTCCATATGCTTACCAAAGAAGAACTGCCCGCCTGTCCGGTTGCAACGATCGTACGGCTGATCGGGAACAAATGGAAGCTGCTCATTATCCGGAATCTTCTCGCCGGAACACAACGATTTAATGAAATACGCCGCACCATTCCCGGCATCAGCCAAAAGGTTCTGACCGATAACCTGCGTTCCCTTGAAGAAGACGGCCTTGTGACCCGCAGGATTTTTGCGGAGGTTCCGCCCCGTGTGGAATATTCCCTCAGCGAGCTTGGTAGGACACTGAAGCCAGTCTTTGATTCTATGCAGGCCTGGGGTGAGGGATATCAGGAACTTGTCAGAAACAGTTCGGAAAAATAAGGGTGTTGGAACATGAAGGCAGAATATAAGCTAGGCACTTATGTTCAAAAGTCAATTTAAAGAACGCGAACCCGCATGAATAATGAATTCAGGCATAGAAAACGACGGCTGATATTTAGACATTCCAAAAGAAATGTTCTAAACATCAACCGTCATTCAAGCTTTCCGTTGAAGATAACGTTATTTGATAGGAGTGTCCGAAAGAGCCCAGCCCTCAATGACTCTGGCACCAGTTGGGTCCGGGTTATCCTTGAAATGTACGAATTCCATCGTCATCTGTTCCATCGTTTCGCCGGTTTTTTTGTTCGTAATATGAACCTTATAACGAATTGCACACCAATCATCCACGACGAGCATATTGTAAAATTCGCCTAATTCCATATCATATACTTCGAACAGTTTTTTCATGGCGCCTTCATACTGTTGAAGAGTCCACCTTTGACCGTAAACATTATAATGAGCATCCGGCTCATACAAGGTATTGCACCACTCCAGCCAGGCATCGTAACCGCCGTTCCAGTTTTTAAATCCATTTTGCAGTCTGTCTTTAATTTTATCTTGAAAATTCATAATTTACATTTCCTTTCATTAACGCTCGATATAACCGAGCGAATCTATTATGATAACCTCTCCATCTGCCGACGCCCCTTAGTGCAGATATGTCGCTTGGGATAGCTGGTAAACAATCAATGATTTTTACATTGATATATTTACACCGGCTTCTTTTAATGTCCGTGCCAGTGCTTTCATGTATTCATCGGCCTTGTCGCCAAACGGGCCATGCACACCGATTGCCACGTCAAGAAAATCATTATATTCCGGGCTGACGTGGGTTTCCCAGCGTTTTATCTCGCCATCTTCATTGGTTTCCACAAAACCGTATGCGTAAAAATCCATTTCCTTTCCATCTTTTGTATGCCCGACAAAATGGGTTTTCATAACAAAACCGATATCAGAGGGCCAGCAGTTAAACTCTACCGGGCCCCAATCAGGGAACCGGAGCGAATAGGCTTTTGCTTCCATTGTTGCGGAGGTCTTCACGGAAATCGGATGAGTTTTAAGTTCGATGACACCCTTCCCAAAATACGGTGAAAAATAGACGGCATTCTCGGCAAATTTCCACTCGTCATAAGTTGCGCCGTCTTTTACTGCCTTTTTGTCGTATGCGCTATGATAGCTTAATGCCATACGACGGTGCAGTTCAATACGCTCTTCAAGCGTTAATTTGGAACCCATAATAAATCGCCTCTTTCGATTATTCAGTTTACTTTTATTTTGTAAACTGTGATGTCAGTATAAATTTTCGGCGTAAACTCAACGTAAACTAAAGAGATATTCTAGAAATTTATAGGAAGGATATCGTAGGCTTACAAAACTCCATTAAACGACAAACCACCCGGTAAGTCCAATGATTGCAGACTTACCGGGTGGTTATTGTATTTTTTAATGAGGACTTTGATATTAACAGAGTATTTACTAGCCCGGACAGCACCTATCGGATGCAAAACTCCGTGTAAATGACCTTATCAGCTGGAACAGGGCAAGTACACCGTGAATGTGCTGCCCTCATCAATTACACTCGCTACCTCTATTTTACCACCGCACAAATCAACAATCCTTTTCGCAATGGAGAGACCCAACCCTAGCCCCTTGTTGGAGTGAGAGGCATCCCCCTGATAATACTTGACAAAGATACGGGCCATTTCCTCTTCACTCATGCCTCTGCCTGTATCGGATATTTCTACCTTAACGCAATCCTTCTCTTTTCTCAGGTTAACAGTTATCTCGCCGTGCTCCGGAGTGAATTTTATTGCGTTTGACAGCAAATTAATCCAAACCTGCTGCATCAAGTCCGTGTTACCGTTATAAATTGCAGGCTCCAGTTCGGCCGAAAAGTTAATTTCTTTCCTGCCCCATTCTTTTGAAAGCAAAATTGCACATCTCTTGATCTGCTCATCAAGTGAATAAGGTTTCTTATCCGTTATAATTTGCTGTGACTCCAGCTTCGACAGCAGAAGCGTATTGCTTGACATAGCCGAGAGCCGTTCCGACTCATCGGCTATAATATGCAGATATTTCCGCTTGTCTTCCTCTGTAACATTTTCTTCAAGCAAAAGTGTTGCAAATCCGTTGATGGATGTGATGGGCGTTTTAAATTCATGTGAGAAACTATTTATAAAGTCGTTATGCAGAGTTTGCACACTTTGCAGTTCGGCTCCCATCTTGTTGAAATTGATAAATGTTTCTTTCATTGGGCCTGCTTTCTCCGGATCAAGACGGAATCCGAAGTTTCCGTTCGCTATTTGACTGATTCCTCTGGTCAGTCTGGCAGTAAAGCGCATGACCATTCTTGAACCGAAATAGGATATGGTTCCCACTACCACGCCCATCGGGAAAAACATGCCGATGGCACGGATAGCATCATAGTGTCTATTCCCTAACACAATATAATTGTCTACAAAGTCAACCGACGCATAGATACACACGGATGAAATCATGACAATTACAGTCGGAATAATTAACCATCGATTCAGTTTCTGATTGATTTTTATCTTTTTATCAGACATTTGCTTTATCCCCCGTTATCTCTGCCTTATATCCCAATCCTTTAATTGTAATAATTTTAAACTCCTCAACAGCCTGAAATTTATTTCGCAGTCTGCTGATGTGCGTTTTCACGGTATCTTCTCCGCTGTCTGAGTCATAGCCCCATATGTCATCGAGCAGTTGATTTTTTGTAAATATTTGTCCCGGATAGGAGAGCAGTTTATAAAGCAGCTCAAACTCTTTTTTCGGCAGCTCAATCACTTGCTCTCCGCTTTTTACGGTATATGTGTAAGAATCCAAAACAACACTGCCCAAGGTGATCTTATTTTCACTAGCGATGCGTGCGCGGCGCAAAAGGGCTTCAATTCTCCAGTGAAGCTCTTCATAATTCACCGGCTTTGTCATATAGTCATCCGTACCGGAGGAAAATCCGGTACGCTTATCATCAAAAGACTGTTTCGCGGTCAGCATCAGAACCGGCAGTGTGAAGCCATCTTCACGAATGGTTTTTACCAACCGGAATCCATCCATTCGCGGCATCATGATGTCTGCAATAAGCAGGTCAATTCGCTGCGACTCGATCATCTCCAGTGCTTCCTGCCCGTCATTTGCACAAATAACCGTGTAATGCGGCTTAAGCCTTGCCGCAACAAGCAGCTGAATGCTTTTATCATCTTCTGCGATTAAAATCGTAGCCATTGGCGCACCCTCCTGCGTTAAAATCAATGTTCCCCTTTATTCAAGTCACATCGGCCGCCATGTCCGAATGGCGGCTTTGTTATTTATCAATATATTTAAGCTCTCAAAGGTAAACTCAATGTAAACACTATTTCATAACGTCACCCTTGCCCCGGGGCAGACACAATCGAAATGTCTCTGGCTTTTCTTCCTTCTAAAAAATCAAAATTATACTTGGCAATCAGTTCCTTTAGTTCCGATAAAAACTGATCAAACTCCTCGTCAGTGGTCATCAATATCGTATTGTTCAAAAATAATTTATCCTTTGCAGGATCAGGATTTTCACCATTAAAGTACTTTTGGAAAGCTGCACACTTGTTCATTAAAAAAGCAAACGCGTTTTGAGTTGCGTCTTCCAGTGTATTGGGGTTTGCTATTTCTTTGACATTTATAGCAAGCGTTCTTTCAAGGCTCCCCCTAATTTTCTGTTCGGAAACGATCGACAAAATATGATTATCTAGTAATATTTTAATATGTCGGTACAGAGTGGTGCGCGGAATATCACTGATTTTTTTGGAAATTTCTGTCACAGTCATATTTTGACTGGCGGCAAGCGTCTGAATGATTCTCATGCGAACCGCATTGAGCATTATATCTGTTATATCTTTCACAACAAGCCCTCCTTTTTGGTACCAATAATGATTATAATGCCAATTATGGAACAAGTAAAGTATAAAATTGCATAAATGATCTGAACATACCATAAATAGCAAAATAATAAAATAAAAGGACTCAAACCATGATGGTTCGAATCCTTTTATTATCTTTATGATCTTTTTACTCCGCTTTTTTAAGGCCAATCCGGCTTCTTGTACAGTCGGTATGTTCTTTTATGGTTGATATGGATGTTTTCTCGTTGGAGCATAACATGCAAACGCCGGTAGCCGAAGCGTTTCCATCGACTTGCCAACTGTGTTAACCGGTCTGTTATTTCTTTATCTTCTGTTTTATCCACCGGAACATATCATTTGCTGCTTCGGTCAAAATCCAACAGCCTGCACGCTCTGCGCTCACTTAGCTGGTACGTTTGCTGTATCTCTTCCGCAATACGACGCTTCTGGGCAGGCTTTATGCGTTTTTTGCAAGTACGTTCTTTAATTGGCGGTTTTCTTCTTCCAACTGCTTCAGATGCTTTGCTTCGCTGACATCCATCCCGCTGTATTTGCTTTTCTAACGGTAAAATGTTTGTTCGGAAACATTGGATTCCCGAACAATATCTGTAGCTTTTTTCCAGATTCATGCTCTTTTAGAATCCTGATGATCTGTTCCTCGCTGAACCGTTTCTTCATGTTAATCACTCCATCTACATTTTATCATATTGTGACTAACTTTTCTATTGGCTAAAACCGTCTGCTTATTTTTTTATTCAATGATATAGCAATCGTTACGCATTACCACGGCAGAATAACTAAAATTAAAAATGTGTGCGTTTTAAAAGGCGGATAATATCATCGACAGTCAGGGCAAGATCATTTTGGCTGCGCATTTTAGCTTCTTTAAAAGGGACTGCGACACGGTTAATGCTAAAAATGGAAGTGACCCCCATATCATATGCTGCTTCAATATTATCTCCGATGTCACCAACAACAGCTATGACCGGAACACCGGCTGCTTTTGCACGGTTCGCAACGCCGATGACGACTTTGCCGCGAAGGCTCTGGGTATCCATTTTTCCTTCGCCCGTAAAAATCATATCCGCCTCTTTTAACAAGTCGTCAAAGTGTACGGTTTCCAGCACAATATCAATGCCGGGCTGCAGCGTTGCGTTCAAAAAAGCCGCCAAGCCTGCTCCTAACCCGCCGGCGGCACCGGAACCCGGGATATTGGATACATCTTTTCCAAGGTCTTTGCGAATGATGTGTGCAATGCTTTGCAAGCCCTTGTCAAGTTCAGCAACCATAGTCGCGTCGGCACCCTTCTGGGGACTAAAAACATAAGCGGCGCCTGCCGGACCGTAGAGCGGATTGTCAATATCACACATAGCAGTAAAAACAATACCGGAAACCCTCTCAGAAACACTTTCACTATTAACATGCCTAACTTTTGAAAGGGTACCGCCCGTAGGAATAAACGCGCGATTTTCTTCGTCGTAAAACTTAACGCCTAGAGCAGCTGCCATTCCTGTGCCGGCATCATTGGTGCAGCTTCCGCCAAGCCCAATGATGATTTTTTTACAGCCGGACTTAATTGCGTCTAAAATCAGCTCGCCTACACCATAAGTTGTTGCCGCGGCCGGGTCCAGATGATCGCCCGCGAGTGGAAGCCCCGCACACGCCGCCATCTCTATAACAGCCGTGTTGTTGTCGATCATTCCGTAGAAAGATTCAACGGGATCAAAAAAAGGTCCGGTAACGGTCAAAGTCTTCTTTACTCCGCCCACGGCCGTCAAAAACGCATCCACGCTTCCTTCGCCCCCATCCGCCACCGGAATGGAGACTGTTTCCGCTTCAGGATAATGGATTTTGATTTGTTTTTCCATAATTCCGCAGATAGCGGCGGAATCCATGGTCCCTTTGAATGAATCAGGAATTAAAATGACTTTTTTCATGTTCTTAATCTCCTTGTTACTCTAGTCTATTATACTTCGGGGGCTGACTTGAACGCAATATTTCCATAACCTTCTTTGCAATATAGTGTACGCAAATAAACAGTTAGGGCACGTTCCATTGTATTGAAAACAATAGGACGCGCCCCTCTGTAGAAATAATTTAAATCAGGAGTAGCAATTTGATTTATTTGCCGATCTTCGTCCCGGAAACTTTTGCGTAGTAATTTGCCAGACTGCTGTGATCTTCCTGACCACGTCCGTCTGCATGGAGCGTCTGCAGCATTTCCATTACCGCAGCCGTCAGCGGCAGCGGGGAACCGACGCCGTGCCCGGTGTCAAGTGCATTGTTCAGGTCTTTGATGTGCAGATCGATCTTAAAGCCGGGTTTGAAGTTGCCGTCAATCATCATAGGGACCTTTGCGTTCATTACGGTGGAACCCGCAAGACCGCCCTTAATTGCTTCAAAAACAAGCTGCGGGTCTACACCGGCTTTTTTAGCCAGCGTAAATGCTTCTGCGCATGCGGCTATGTTGCAGGCTACAACAACCTGATTTGCAAGCTTGGTAGTATTGCCCGCGCCGATTGCTCCGCAATACACCGCCGAAGCACCCATCTTCAGCAAAATGTCGTTTTTGACACTCTCAAATGTTTCTTTGTCGCCGCCAACCATAATAGAAAGCGTACCATCGACCGCTTTAGGCTCACCACCGGATACCGGCGCATCGATCATTTTGACTTCTTTTAAAGCACAGGCTTTGGCAATCTCCTGGGAAGCGAGCGGTGCAATGGAAGACATGTCAATGAGGACGGTACCGGCCTTTGCGCCTTCCAATACGCCGTTTTCGCCCATCACGACTGTTTTTACATGGGGAGAATTAGGAAGCATTGTAATAATCATAGAACACTGCTCGGCAACTGCTTTTGAGGAAGCAGCAGATTTCGCGCCGGCCGCCACTACATTGTCAACGTTTGCCTGTACTACATCGAACACGACTAATTCATGTCCTGCCTTCATAAGGTTTTTTGCCATGGGTTTCCCCATAATGCCAAGTCCGATAAAACCTATTTTCATAAAATCAGTTCTCCTTTTTTAATAACAATTACAGCAGATTCTTTGCCTTATCTGCAATATTTTCCGCAGTCAGTCCATAGTGCTCCATGAGTTCCTTCTCACCATAAGCCGACTGACCAAAAACATCCTGTACCGCAACATAATCCATGGGTACACAGGATGTCCGCAGGGACAGTGCAACAGCGGAAGCAAGGCCGCCGATGTAATTATGTTCCTCAGCGGTTACTACCGCCTTAACAGATTCCGCGATTTTAGCCACACCGGCATAATTAAATGGTTTCATTGTGGAAACATTGACTACTTTTGCGGAAATGCCCTGTGCTTTTAAAAGCTCGGCGGCTTTCATGGAAGCGCTGACCATGGAGCCTTGCGCAAAGATCGCAACGTCAGAGCCCTCGCTCAGTACACGCAGCTTTCCAATTTCAAATTTATCATCTTCATGGATATAATCGGGAAGATCATTTCTGACAACGCGGATGTAAACCGGGCCGTCAATCTCCGCTGCTAAGCGAACCGCCTGACGCGTTTCAGTAGCGTCACAAGGGGTCAACACTGTCATATTCGGAATTACGCTCATCAGTGCGACATCTTCGATATCCTGATGGGTGGAACCGTCACCGAAATCGGAAAGACCGGAAGAGGATCCGCAAAGTTTTACATTCAGCTTTCCAATGGAAATCGTCTGCCGAATCTGGTCATAAGCTCTGCCAGTAGCGAAAACCGCAAAAGTGCTGCAAAACGGAATTTTTCCGCTGGCAGCCAGTCCGGCTGCTGTAGAGAGCATGTCCTGTTCCGCAATACCCATTTCAAAGTAACGGTCGGGATATGCCTGCTGGAACAGGCAGGACATAGTGGATTTGCCAAGATCGGCTTCAAGAGCGACTACGTTTGGATTTTCAGCGCCCAGTGCGACAATTTCTTCCCCGTATGCTAAACGCTGGCTTTGTGTCTTACTCATATCTGACACATCT
>JAEWUH010000058.1 GCA_023397245.1 Bacillota bacterium
GGGTTGGCGTAACGCTCCAATATACGGAGGGAACGCTCACAGTCACCGTTGCAAAAGCCGCGCAATAGGAATAAAACCGGGCTGTCTGCAGCCAAAGGCCGTTATTTTCTTGGAGGTGCTTTATGAAAAAATCTGTAACGCTGTTTCTTATTCTGGCAATGGCTGTCTCAGTCAGTGCCTGCAGCCAAAAGGCGGCGAGCGCTCCGCCGCAGACCTCTGCTCCCACCGCCTCCGCCGCCAGCACAAAGCCGGAGGAACAGGCCGTTTCTGCGCCCGTTCCGGCTGAAAACGGACAGAAAAAGAAAGTTACCGTTGAGATTACCCCGCCGGAGGGCTGGGAACCGGTGACGGGTTCGGTGCTGGCTGTACAGTATATGAAGAATACCGCCAGTTTCATGGTAAAAGAGGAAAATTTTTCGGGTGGCACGCCGGACGCGGTCGTTGACGAGGCACTTGGAATCTATAAAAAGTCCTTTGCCAACCTTGCTGTTCAGGGAAGCGCCGAATCGGTCACCATCGACGGCAAAGAGGCCAAAAAACTGACCTTTACCTGCGAAATCAGTAAAATGAAGATGAAATATCTCTATGTGTACGTTCCGGTGGAGGGGAAGACCCAGGTGATTACGTTCGGCGATCTGGCGGACAGCTTTGATTCCCTTTCCGCCGATTATGAAACAATTCTGAAGAATATTAAGTTTAAGGTACAGTAAATGAAAAGCGGTATTTGCAGGGAAAGAGCTTTGGCGCTGCTTTTGTCTTTCTGTATGCTGGCCTTTGCCGGCTGCGGACAGCAGGGAAGCGCGGTGCCGGCTGCTGCGCAGGTCAGTTCTGCGCAGCAGCAACAGAAGCAGAGCAGCGCAGGCAGTTCGCCTGCCAGTCAGAAATCCGGCGCGCAGGCGTTGGTATTTGATACCGGCACAACGGACCCGCAGAGCATGGCTCCGGTTTTTGAACAGGGAACCTGCAATGTGTTGGCTGTTTTTACGCAGAAATCCGGCGGATATGATGGAACGGCCGAAATTACCCGTAAATTTCCACAGGGCTACGATGAAGCCTCCGGAAAAAAGCAACCGGACGGGTATATGATGCTTTCCTACAAAAGCACGTTTTTCGGTGAGTCAGCCGGAGACGCGGTACCGGCGGAGGCGAAAACAGCTTTGAACAAGCTGGCGGAAAGCGACAAAGGGCAGCGGTTTTACGGCGTACTCCCCACAGCAGTCCGGCAGGAGCAGCGCACCGTTACGGGTACCTTTGATTTCCGGATTCCCTATGACTTTATAAAAAAGCAGGCCAACACGCAGGAGATTCCCTATCTCCTGAGCGTAAACGGCAATCATGCAAAGCTCTACCTGTATTTTCACGAGCTGGCGGTTACGGTCGTTGAGGGCGAACGGAAGGACTTGCCCGCGGGGATTTCTTCCGGTATTCCGGCTAAAACGGACGCGGCGTGCGTATATATCAATGATACGGCGATCCATTCCAAAACAGGGAATCTGCAGGAACGCTGGCGGCTGCTGTTCCTTGGCAAAAACAGCGGGGACGCTTTTTCCGGCGGGATGTATCTTTCCTGCGTTGAGGAAAAAACCGGAGCATATCCGGGCAACGTATCCCTTACGGGAAGCTGCCGTAAGTATGAAGCTTCGGTTAAATTGCACTTTCAGCCGTTTGACGAGGCGGCCTACCGGAAGGCCGGAGGCCGGATGGAAAGCATTCAGACCGCACGCCTTTCCCATATGGCAGCGGTGAAATGTCAGGGGCAGAGCGTTTTGTTTACCGCGGCCGGCGATACGGTTTTTGCCGAGCTGCCGGGAAGCGGTTTTCAGGGTGTTCTTGAGGGCAGACTCACCGGGAATGACGGGCAGGCCGCCCGCGTTTATCAAGAGAGCATGGCACTGTGCCGCGCGGAATATACGTATTCCGCCACGCCGCACTCAAAAAGTGGGGATGATTTGGAAGCAGCCGCACAGCAGGGCGCTCAAGCGGCGGGCATTAAACTGACCGAAGAACAGCTTAACATGATACGGGGAACATCCGGTTTCATGAGCAAATTGGACGGCCAATGCCTGTGGCTTCCTTCCGGCTTTCTGCCCCTTACATCGCCGATGGACTGTCTTGAGCAGAATGTAAGCACTGCCCCTGTTTTCAGTTATACCGAAGACGGGCTGTGGCTGGATACTATCGGCCCGATCTATACCAAACGCTTTTCAAAAATGCGGGGGTTCTCTGTACGGGAGGGCGACAGCGGCGGTCATAATACCATGGAAATGGTATTCCGCTACGGAGATAAAACGATCTATATCGAGATAAGCGACGGGCCCGCCGGTGCGAATGTAACAGCCTTCGTGTTTGGGCAGTAGCTGAAATTTCAGGGAAAGGGCATACGAAATCCCAAAACACCTTACAGTGATTTTATCAGGCAATCGAATTTTTTTGTAAAATAAGAATGGAGGTACATAACATGGCATATTGCGGAAAGTGCGGTTCCAAGATCGAGGACGGGGCAAAATTCTGCCCCGGTTGCGGAGCGGCTACGGATGAAGCCCCGGTTCAGTCTGCAGCGCCCAACGTGCAGCAGAGCTTTGAAAAGCTGGGGGATACCCCGGACACCACGTCGGCATTCACGCAGGAGGATATTCGGCAGAACAGGGCGATGGCCGCTGTGGCGTATCTGGGAATTCTTGTATTTATCCCGATTTTGGCGGTGCCGAATTCCAGATTCGCGCGTTATCACGCAAATCAAGGGCTTGTACTTTTTATTTGCGAAGTGGCGTACAGCATTATTTATCAGATCTTGACCTCTGTCATTTATTCCATCTCATGGCGGCTTGGCATTCTTGTAAGCATTTTGGGCCTTGTGGGCCTGGTGTTCCTTGTCCTTGCAATCATGGGAATTATCAATGCCGCCGGCGGCAGGGCAAAAGAACTTCCGCTTATCGGTAAGATCAGCATCATAAAGTAATTCGGACTGACGGCAAAGCTGCTTACTGCGTTCGCCGCCTTGTCCTGCTTCCTTTGCCACAGTGAAACGATTTGTCATAATCCTATTAAAATGCAGCAGATAGCGTAAAACTACCTGCTGCATTTTTGTTTTTCTTTGAATGATAGGCTTTCCCATCTCAAAAGCATCGTTCGGGTTTTGCGCCCTTTTCCCGCGGAATTTACAGAAAGCGGGCGGGAATCGGCAGTTCGCGACCTTCCGTGTACGGCTGCGCAAAGCAGAGCGGCACTTTGTTTATTTTTGTTGACATACGTCAAGCAATCTGCTATTCTTATAAACATAAGATTATACTATCTAATCATATGATTATAAAGAGGTGAAGAAGTGATAACGGAAAGAGAGCGGGAGATTCTCCGCTGGATTGAGAAAAACCCGTTGATTTCGCAGCAGGAGCTGGCGGAAAAAGCCGGCATTACGCGCTCCTCCATCGCCGTTCATATTTCGAACCTGATGAAGAAGGGACTGATCCGGGGCAAAGGCTATATCTTGCAGCAGGAACCGTATGTCGTAGTAATCGGCGGCGCAAATATCGATATTGCCGGCAAGCCCTTTAAACCGCTGGTAAAGCGGGACTCAAACCCCGGCGTGGTGACTCTTTCACCCGGCGGCGTTGGGAGAAATATCTCCCAGAATTTGTCACAGCTCGGAGAGCAGGTCAAGTTTATTACCGCTTTCGGAGAAGACGCGTATGCATCACAGCTGGCGGAAAGCTGCCTCAAGTGCGGCGTTGACATTACCGACACGCTGACTGTGCCGGGAGGGTCTTCTTCCACCTATGCTTACATTGCAAACAGCAGCGGCGATATGGAACTCGCTATCTCCGATATGCAAATCTATGAAAAGCTGACGCCGCAGTACCTGGAGAAAAAAGCCGACCTGATTGAGCATGCGGAGCTGTGTATTTTTGACACCAACCTGACCGCCGAAACAGTACGCTATATCGCCGAAACGTTTCATTGCCCCCTGTTCTGCGACCCGGTTTCAACCGCGAAAGCCGGAAAGCTGTCCGGCCTTTTGGGACATCTGAATACGCTGAAACCGAACCGGATTGAAGCGGAAATGCTGAGCGGTGTGAAAATTGACGGCGCGCAGTCTCTGGAAAAAGCGGCGGATACCTTGCTGGAAACCGGACTGGAACAGGTCTTCATTTCTCTGGGCAGCGACGGGGTTTATTGCGCCAACCGCAATGAGCACCTTTGCATTCCGTGCTTCCCTGTGGAAACGGTCAATACGACAGGAGCCGGGGACAGCTTTATGGCGGCGATTGCATGGGGCTGGCTGCAGGGCTTTTCTTTAAAGGACTGTGCCCGCGCCGGATTGGCCGCCGCGGCAATCTGTATCGGCAGCGAGGAAACAATCAGCGCCGAGCTCAGCCGTGACAACATTCTTAACATGATAAAAAGGCACGAGAAACCTTAAACATTATTTAAAGGAGTTTGTTCTATGAATCAGCTGGAAAAATATCTTGACGTATCCCCTGAAGTAAAAGAGGCACTTGCCGCGAATAAGCCGGTGGTAGCGCTTGAATCCACCATCATCTCGCACGGTATGCCGTATCCTCAGAATGTGGAAACCGCTTTGAGTGTGGAGAAGATTATCCGCGATAACGGCGCGGTTCCCGCTACCATAGCGGTCATCGGCGGCCGCCTGCGTGCCGGATTGACAAAGGAAGAAATTATCCATCTGGGTAAAAAAGGCTTAAAAGTAACAAAAGCAAGCCGCCGGGACCTGCCCGTTCTTGCCGCGAGAGGCGAAGACGGCGCTACTACGGTAGCGGCAACCATGATCATTTCCGCTCTGGCCGGAATCAAGATTTTTGCCACAGGCGGAATCGGCGGCGTCCACCGCGGAGCCGAGACGACCATGGATATTTCGGCAGACCTCGAGGAGCTCGCTGTCACCCCGGTGATGGTTGTCTGCGCGGGTGCAAAATCCATTTTGGATTTGGGGCTCACGCTGGAATATCTGGAAACCAAAGGCGTTTCCGTCTTAGGCTATCAGACGGAGGAGCTTCCCGCCTTCTTTACCAGAAAGAGCGGCTTCAAGGTTGATTACCGTGTGAATACGCCGGAAGAGCTCGCCCGCATTTTCAAGGCGAAAGAGGATTTGAGCCTGAAGGGCGGTCTGCTGGTGACCAATCCGATTCCGGAGGAATATGCAATGGACCCGGATTACATTTCAAAATCCATTGATCAAGCCTGTGAAGAGGCGGAAAAGCTCGGAATCAAAGGGAAGGAAACCACGCCGTATCTGCTGGATAAAATTCAGAAAATTACAGGCGGAAAGAGCCTTGAAGCAAATATCCATCTGGTTTACAACAACGCGGCGCTTGGCGCAAAAGTTGCCTGTGAGTTATGTAAGCTATAAAATAAGACGAAAAGCTTTCTTTGGGGCTGATTTGCTCCAAAGAAAGCTTTTTTAATAAATATTCCGGATGAGATTCTTAACAAATTGGTGTACAATCATTATGACGTGACCGTCATGAACAGATAAAAAGGAGATGCGTATGAGTTTATTTATTTTGCTGCTCGGCGGCATTTGTCTGGGCTTAATGACCAGTCTGAATGGCCAGCTGGCTTCCTACTTAAACATATTCGAAATCAGCTTTATTGTACATAGTATCGGCGCCGTTGTCCTGCTGGGATATATTCTGCTGAAAAAGGAGCAAAAGCTCAGTTTAAAAGGCGCGCCGCCCTATGTTTATCTTGTCGGCTTTTTCGGCGTCGCGTTGGTCGGTACAAGCAGTATCTGCGCCGGAAACATAGGGGCAACCCTGACGATGGCATTGTCCGTAGCCGGTCAGATGGTTATTTCGGCAGTGATCGATCATTTTGGAATGTTTCATGTTCCGCGTGTACGGTTCAGCTGGAAACGCATTCCGGCCTATCTGGTGATTGCGGCCGGGCTGGTACTGATGATTTATTCGTAAGGAGTGGATGTTATGCTGATTTTTATTGGAATTGCATTTATAAACGGCATCATAAACATTATAAACAAAATGATTAATTTACAGGCAAAGCTGAAGCTCGGAATGGCAAACGGAACGCTGATCAATTATCTGGAAGGAACGTTTATTTCTCTTCTGGTCATTATTATTATGGGAAAATCCAGACTGACAAATCCCGAATACCTTAAATCCATTCCGTTTCTATGTTTTTTAGGCGGATTTTTTGGACTGCTTTCCATGATACTTATTCTGCTCGGTATGTCAAAAAATCAAATTTCCTATTCCACCATTATTGTATTGGTCGGCCAGCTGGGCGCAGGACTGCTGATTGATTCAATCGTTACGCTGAAAGTTGCTCCGCTTAAAATAGCGGGGATTCTGCTGGTCATACTCGGGGTCGTTCTGGATAAGTATTTATTTGGCAAATCCGCGGGGAAGACACCTGTGTGACCGGTATGTTTGATATTTCTCCGTTCCATCAGTATAACTGTTCTCTCGATTTAATGATGCAGTACAGCACGTGATTGACCGGAGTGGGAATGCCGAGCTTTTTTCCAAGCTCCACTGCGGTACCGGCAAAATAATCGACCTCGGTGCGCCGTTTCGCTTCCACGTCCTGAAGCATGGAAGTCTTGCCCTGCGGAGAGAACGTGTTCATCATGTTTTCAAATTGGAGCACGTCTTTTTCAGACAGATCAATACGGGAGGCTTTTGCCAGAGCAACGACCTCCATCATTGCTTCATGGAACAGAATCCGGTTCGTTTCAATGCTGCACAGTTTGCCGTAGGCCGCGCCGGTAGCGGCGGAAACCTGATTGCACCCGATGTTAAGCATCCACTTTCTCCATATGGTCTGTATCATATCCGGACAAACCTGTGCTTCAATCCCGGCGGCGGACAGAAATTCTTTTACAGCGGCAACCTCCGGAGCCGGAACGGTATTGTCGGCGTTTCCGAATTGGATTACGCCGTTCACCGTATTCGAAACGCCATCGGCTGTTCTCACAGCGTCGATGTAAATGGAAAGTCCGTACAGTACCCTGTTATTGGGAAATGCGGACAAAATCCGGTCTCTGGCCGTGATTCCGTTGAGAAGCGGCAGTATCACTGTTTCTTCGCCGACGAAATCTGTCATGTCTGCAATCGCCTGATCCAGCTGATAATTCTTCACGCAGACAAGGATCAGACCAGCCTTAAAGTTTTCCTCCTGCCCGGAAATTACACGCGGATAAAACGGTTCCTTATTCAGGATAACGCCGTTCGTTTTTAACTTTTCTCCGCGCATGCCGTCTGCGATTACGGCGAAATCGGAACGGTACTTCTGATGCAGCAGCTTGCCGTAAACCGTCCCGATCGCGCCCATTCCGATCAGTGCGGCGTTTTCAATTTTCATAGTATTTGTCAGCCTCCACTTGATTCAGTATGTATAACTGTTTGTCTGAATTTCATTTCGCTCCGCGCTTATTCCATATCGCGGATAATTTCCTGCGGGGGATTATCCAGAACCGCCGGATGAGCTAAACAGGAACGGAATAATTTCAGCCCGGAGGCGTAATAAAATCCGTCGCAAATGCGTTCATCCGTGACAAAGGTATAATCGATATATTTCTTTTTCACCACGTTGCCCTGATCGCTGATCTGATTTTCAGACCGCTTTGCGCCGAACGCCAGAAACACCGGTACATTGCCAAAGTTGTACAGATGATGATAAATCGGCGGGATCCCCAGCGAGCCCATTGAGGTAATGAACATGGAGCCGTGAAAAGGACTGACGTTGATCAGGGACATAGGGAGCAGGCCGAAGTAATCCAGCGTTTTTAAAAGCCAGACGGCAAACTTCTTGACCAGCCCGGGAATATAATTTATGATCCGGGCGGTTTTATCAAAGTTGTTTTCCTCATCGCCCAGGGCTTTTGAAACGGCGCTTTTAAATCGCCGATAAACATCCTCCGCGGTGTCGGAAGGCTCAAACGCTATTTTGACTACGGTGTCGTTTTCATCCGCGCGGAGCCTTTTCTTTGCGACGATATTGATAATGATCTGCTCTCTGGTGTAAATTTTCTGGCCGGAAATAAAGCGGTTAATGCCCGGCCTCTGGGAGACCATCCGAACGTAGGCTGCCAGAATTACGTGCAGGATTCCAAAGCCCTCCAGGCCGCCGTCACGCTTCTTCTTAACATACCGGTCCACGGCAGACGTCTCGAATTTGTCGGCCAGAAAATTCTGCGCGTCGTTGCGCGATACCATAATATAGGGCGAAACCGTATTGTATGGACTCATCGATCGGATTTTTCTGCCGTCCCTCCGGTCGCCGAAATGCCGCCTTGCTTTAGCCATGTTAACACTCCGTCACTTATTATTTTGTATCTTCGCCTTAGCGGGCTGTTGAGACTGAAATCAGAACATTCGGGGGCCCGCCTGACTTTTCCAAAGTGTCCTCTGATACTGATTTTACGGCAGAAACACTATAAAAGTAAAGTGTGAATTTAATAGGAAAATTTTAATTTTGAAATAAAGGCGCTGCGTTTATGCATGGAGGACATTCCTTACAGACATATTGACAAGCTGTTAAACAGCTACATAATATGTAGTATCTTTAAAAGAGGGGGTGTAATCATGGGTTTATACCGTTATTCCGATGATACCAAACGTTATGAAAACGAGGAAAAATACAGCAAAAGAGAAGAGAAAAAAGAGGAATTCTGTGATCCGGAAAGTGCCAGAGCTCTTAAAAAGATCCTCTCTTTGCTTGACGAATTAAATGAACGTGACCTGCGTATCCTTGATGAAATTGTCCACAGGGCTTTGTGCATTCGCTCCAAGGACTGCTAAAATAAATATCGGTCTTCTTTCATGGCGGTTCAAGCCTTCACGGGCTTGAACCGCTTTTGCGCTTTATTCCGTCAGCCGGGAATACCGCTCCTATCACAATATTGATCAACAATTAAACACACACGTAAAATCCGGTTCATATGATGATATATATGCGCAAGAAAGGAGTTGAGCAATTTGTACAGAAGGTGCCTTTGTCCAGATAATATGAATTCAAACAGTATGGTGATAAAGGATTACGGGCCGGAACCGTTTGTGATCAATATCAATCAGGCCGCAAAGCAGAACAATACGTTTCGAACCGCACTGTGGACGGGAGATCATTTGCAGGTGACCTTGATGAGTATCAATGTCGGAGAAGATATCGGATTAGAAATTCATCCGAATCTTGACCAATTTATTCGGATTGAGCAAGGCCAGGGGCTTGCAAAAATGGGTTCCAGCAAAGATAAGCTTGATTTTCAAAGAAGATTCTCCGATGATTATGCGATCATCATACCTGCCGGAACATGGCATAACCTGATCAACACCGGTAACGTACCTTTGAAACTATATTCAATTTACGCTCCCCCACAGCATCCAAAGGGGACGGTTCAACAAACAAAAGCAGATGCAATGGCTGCCGAACACAATTCCTAAAACAAGCAACCGAAACGGGCAAAAAGAAAAGCCGCATGAACCCAGTGTTCATGCGGCTTTGGCGGAGAAAGAGGGATTTGAACCCTCGCGCCGGTTACCCGACCTACTCCCTTAGCAGGGGAGCCCCTTCACCACTTGGGTATTTCTCCATTTGGTGAATAAATCCTGATTATTCAAAAAGGATGGCGGAGAGGAAGAGATTCGAACTCTTGGTCCCTTGCGGGATCACTAGTTTTCAAGACTAGCTCCTTAAACCACTCGGACACCTCTCCACTCACAAACTGTGTTTTATAATATCATATAAAGTAGCCCATTGTCAATAAATTTCGTAAAAAAACCTTCCGAAAAATCTAATTTCGGAAGGCTTCGCCGGATTATTTTGTGAGGTATTTCGATTTGTCCGCTACGCTGCAGATGCCCATTGCCGGAATGGTTGCCAGGAACCAGAGAAAGGAAAACGGCAGGCAAATCTGCCCTAAAATGTTCAGAGGCAGCGCCGAATAATCCCAGACGTTCAGCTTCAGAACAATGTTTACCAGCACGCCGACCGCGAATTCAACGCCGGTTATAATCACGGAACCGGTAAAGCAACGCAGCGCCAGCGGCTTGCTTTTGATCCTTTCGTTGCAGATACGGTCGATCAGGCACAAGCAGATTCCGCCCGCCGCTGCCATGGAAATATCCGTCCTGCCGCGGCAGGCAACCTCCAGTGTAGGATAAATCGTTCCTCCCGTTAAAAATAAAAATGCGTATTTTTTCATGATTGCTCCCTCCAAATTCATTTCCCATTTGAATTGTTTGCAGGGAGATATCATTTATTCTGTTGTGAGATACTTTCACTCAATTCGTTTCTGAATTTACATTGTTTCAAATTCTTATAATGACTGAAACAGCCGACCGGATTCGGTAAGAAACGTCCGGAAGAAAACATAAAAGGAATAAAAGAACAGGCTTGGCTTTCGGTTTTTGTGAATAAAAGCATGCCTTTGGAGGCGTTAACGGAAACGGCGATTCTCCGGACAGGCTCATTGTGATATGTAATTTTTGTTATTTGTGCTATAATAAAACTACTGAATCAGAAAGGATGTACTTGAAGTGAGTTTTGGAAATAAAATACTGAAATATCAGGATGATATTATGAAAGATTTAGCCGAGCTGGTCGCCATCCCGTCCGTGCGCGGCGAAGCTGCAGAAGGCCAGCCGTTCGGAAAGGAATGCGCTGATGCACTGAACTGCATTTTAAATATGGCGGACAGAATGGGCTTTGCCACAAAAAATGTCGGCAATTACGCCGGCCACGCCGAATACGGAGAAGGCGATGAGGTAACCGCCGTGGTTACGCATATGGATATCGTCCCCGCCGGAGAGGACTGGGAAACCGATCCGTTTACACTGACACAAAAGGGCAATCTGTATTTCGGACGCGGTACGGCTGACGACAAGGGCGCTGCGATTGTTGCACTTTATTGTCTGAAGGTTCTGAAAGAGGAACACGTTCAGGGCAGGCGCCGTCTGCGCGCAATCTTCGGCGCAGGGGAAGAGACCGGAAGCGAAGACCTTGAGATGTACCTTGCATCCGAGCAGCTCCCCGTCATGGCCTTTACCCCCGATTCGGATTACGGCATCTGCAACCGGGAAAAAGGAATTCTGCGTTTTTGTGTTTCAAGTTCAAAAAATGATTCAAAAGTGATCTCTGAGTTTCTTTCGGGTACCGTGGTAAACGCAGTGCCGTCTAAGGCAGTCTGCACAATCCGCTGCTCCGATGAGCAGTACGCCGATTTACAGAGAGTTTCAAGGGAAGCGAAAGGCGATTTTCGTTTTGAAAAAAACCATGACGGCGCGCGCATTACATCCATCGGCAAGGCTTCCCATGCCATGCAGCCGCAGGAGGGCTTTAACGCGGCCACACACCTTATTAAGCTGTTGGCGGAGGTCTTTTCGCCCGATGAACTTGGCAGCCTTACGCACTTTGTAAGCGAGCGTATCGGCACCGAGCTGGACGGCAGCACCGTTGGAATAAAGCAGGAGGACCAGCACTCCGGCCCGCTTACTCTGAACCTCGGGCTTTTCAATATGGGGGCGGATTCCGCTTCCGCTGGCTTTGACGTCCGGTATCCGGTAACCTCCGGCGGGGAACAGATTTTCGCCGCTGTTTCCGCTCAGGCTGCGGAGTTCGGGCTGGACGCAACGTTGAACGCCGATACAAAACCGCTGTTTCTGCCGGAAAGCAGTCCGTTTATTACCCTGCTGCAGGATTCGTACTCTGCGGTAACCGGAAAGCAGGCGGAGCTTTACGCGACCGGCGGCGGAACCTACGCGCGCGCATTTAAGGGCAACGCCGTGGCGTTCGGTCTGTTTTTCCCCGGCGAGCCGGACCGCCGCCTGCACAATACAGGCGAACACATCGATATTGAGTACTTTATGCTCCACGCACAGGTCTGCCTGGAAGCAATGTACCGTATGCTGACCGCTTAAAAGAACGGGCGGAACCGGAATGGGGGATTCTATGCAAAACTACACGCACATTACGCTGGAAGATATTTTAAAGAACGAAGAAATCAAGGCCTACATCACCAACGGCAACGAGAATTTAGGGGCGATCGGTTTTACGGAGCACGGTTTTCCCCACGCAAAGCGTTCATCCGATTATGCGGCTTCTATTCTGCGCAGCCTGAATTATGATGCGCGCATGTGCGAGTTGGCGGCAATCGCGGGTTATATCCACGATATCGGGAACGTGGTCAACCGGGTCGACCATGCGCAGAGCGGCGCGCTGATGGCGTTTCAGATTCTGAACCGGCTGGGTATGCCGCCTCAGGAGGTCGCGCTGATCGTTGCGGCGATCGGCAACCATGACGAAAGCACCGCGGCTCCGGTAAACCCGATTGCCGCCGCACTGATTCTTTCCGACAAGGGCGACGTGCGCCGGACCCGCGTCCGGAACCGGGAAACGGTGAGCGCGGATATTCATGACCGCGTGAATTATGCGGTGGAACGCGCCGAGACCCAGATTGACGCCGAACGGAAAACGGTTACGCTTGACCTCACCATCGATACGCAGATCTGCCCGGTGATGGAGTATTTTGAAATCTTTATGAGCCGCATGGTTCTCTGCCGCAAGGCGGCGCAGTTCCTCGGTCTTCAGTTTGAGCTGATCATCAACCAGACCCGGCTGCTATAACGGACAAAAAATAAATCCTCCCGCTGATTTTCAGGCGGGAGGATTCAAAATCCATGTGCAGGTTTAAATTCTGACACATGGATTTTTTATGGAAGTGTGGTCGGACTCAAGTGTTGGCACGCTGAACCCGCGATTTATCTGTATAAATCCGAAGTGTTTACATTTGGATTGACATATCTTTGTCTGGCTTTTGTGGTCTTCGCGTATTGTATCGCCATATTGGGGCACAAATTGATACATGCTGTACATTGCTGACAATGATGCTGCCATACTGGACGATAATCTACCATCGTTATATTGTGAGCAGGACATATCTTCGAGCAGATGCCACAGCCGGTGCAGACGGGCTCTGCCCAGAATCGGTTGTCGGCGTTATGGAAGGTACGCACTAATACGTTGTGCAGCAGTCTGGTTTTGATAAATCGGTCGGCTAATGCAGCGGAAGGCATGACTTCTTGTTTCAAATTTATGAAATGCGCAATTTCAGTGAACTTGTCGCGACATACGCTCAATTTGTCATTTATCACTTGCTGAGGCTCGACATCATAATAAATAATGTTGTTACCGGGCATTGGTATAGTGAATCCAGCCGACAACTCTATTCCACTTTTTTTCATCTCTCGATTTAGCTGTCCAATGGCATCACCGGCGTCTGATTTATAGGTTGCTATTGCAAAAAAATACTTGTCGGAGACATCGCCCCTGATTCTCTCAGTGAATTTCAGCACCATTTCTGGCACGCCCCATAGATATACAGGAAATACGATTCCCATGACCTCTGCAGATAAATTTATTTCAGCGGCGTTCGGTATTGCACATAAAGCCGTATCCCCCAGAAGCTGTGATAAATCGCGAGCAACCTGTAACGAATTTCCTGTTCCGGAGAAATAATAAATAATTTTTTTCAACTGTGGCTGCCTCCTATTTACGTTAATACAAAAATAATTTATACTTACTATAGTTAAGAATTCTTAAAACTGCAAGTATGCACTATTTTGTAATATACTATATAAAAGGAGAGCGCTATATGGATATGGATAATAATCAGAATCATACTTGTCCTGTAGAGCGTACATTAAGTGTCATCGGGGGAAAATGGAAGCTCTTGATTATTTATTACTTAATGATAGACAAGATAAAACGGTATGGCGAACTAAAACGCTGTATTCACGGCATAACGCATAAGATGCTGAGTATGCAGTTAAAGGAACTGGAAAGCGACGGTATTGTTATGCGAAAGGAATATCCGCAGATACCGCCCAAAGTAGAGTATTCTTTGACGCAGAAGGGTGCAACCCTGTTGCCTATTCTTCAGGTTATGTATGACTGGGGGATTAATAATGCGGATTAGGTGGGCGGTGCGCTCTTGTCATTTTTTGTGGTGACAGTGGTTGGGCTTGATTGTTGACACGTTGAATTTTACTCAAAAAAACAAGGAGTACCTCCAACGGATACTCCTTTTCTTTATACTCATAATCTTTCTAAGGGATATGTTTTAGTTAAAGAAAGCTTCCCCTAAACATAATCTATCAATAATTTACTGCGGAACGCGAAATAATTCCCGGGTAAATCCGCAGGGTCTCAATCAGCGAGCAGAATTTGTCGGAAAGGCTCACGATCAGTGCTTCCCTGTATTTCGGAGGGGTAAGCGTAAGCGGCCACATATGCTTTATAATAATATCCTTTTCCATATCGTTCAGTGCAAAATGCTCCTCGGCATTTTCCAGCGCGGTTTGGGGGTGGGTAAAGCCATGCAGTCCTTTCCGGTCGCTTTTCAGATGCCAGTCGTAAAGAAAAAAGTCATGTAAAAGGGCGCCCCGTATCATGTTCCGGTAATCTACATCTAAATTCAGCTTCCGGCAGGCAAGGTAGCTGTAATAAGCCACGGAAACGCTGTGCTCAAGGGTGGAAACATTTGCGTGCTGAATAAAAGTGTCCATTAATTGAACATCGTCGCATTTTAAAAGTTCCGAGGCACAATTCTGAAAAAACTGTGCTTCTCCTTTGGATAATGCCATCAAGTTTCATCTCCAATAAGATATTTCCCTGGAAATTACTTTTTTATAGTATCGCTTTTCAGAGCGGATGGCAAGCGAAAAATGTAATTTTAACCGAGAAACCATTGAATAGTTCCAATTTACCCCTTGATTGTATTAATGTATCCCGGCGTCCCACAAAAAGAAAAGCGCCGCGCGAATTTGCGCGGCGCGGAGGGTAAAAAAACTTATTTATTGTCCTCGTATATGATGCGGAGCCCGTCCAGCAAAAGGGTATCGCAGAAGTGGATGCTGCGCCGGCAGTGCTTTACGATTTCTCTGGAAAGCCCGCCCGTCGCAACCACGTGGCACTTGCGCCCCAATTCCTCCTCCATGCGCTCCACCATGCCGTCGATCATGCAGGCCGTGCCGATGATGATACCGGAACGCATGCTTTCCACGGTATTGCTGCCGATAATATGCGCGGGTGCTTCCAGACTGATGGACGGGAGCTGCGCAGTGCGCTGCACAAGGGCATCCATGGAAATGCCCATACCGGGGATAATGCAGCCGCCGAGCATGTTTTTGTTTTCGTCAAGAACAACAAGGGTGGTCGCGGTGCCCATGTCCAGAATAATGGTCGGGCCGTGGAACATTCCCGCGGCTGCCACGCAGCCCACGATCAGGTCGGCGCCCGTGAGCTCCGGGTGATCCACCTTTACTTTTACGTTCATTTTCGTATTCGGCCCCACACAGATCGGCTCGGATTTGGTCAGGCGCCGGATGGCCCGGACAATATAGGACGTGACCGGCGGCACCACGGAACTGATGACCGAGCCTTCAATATCGTTCAGCGAAATGCCGTAAATATCTAGAATATCGCGCAGTTCAATGGCGTATTGATCCTCCATACGGGAGCGGTCGGTAGCCATACGCGAAACAAAAAGCAGCTCTTTGTTGTCATATACACCGATTGTAATATTGGTATTTCCAATATCCAGCGCCAGAATCATGCGATGACCTCCATCAAATTTTTAAGGAAATTATACCAATATTTTTAACAATATGCAATAACTTATTGATAAAAGTTTAACGATTATTAAAACAGGTCGAAATAAGCCATATAATAATCCAATTCGGAATATTGCGCAAAGGAGCGGAGTAATCGGGATGGAAATACTGTCGCCCGAATCCGCTCAAAATATTCCGAATACGGCGGAAATTATTCGATATTTTGCCGGGGAGACATTCAGTAAAAAAGCCTTTGAAGCAGGAGGGCGCACTGATAAAACAGGGCGGATGCGTACCATGCGGTAATCAGCTGGTATATGGCGCTTACCGCCGTCCATTTCAGGCTGCCCGTTTCCCGCCGGATGGCTCCCAGCGCCGCCGCGCAGGGCGTGTAGAGGAGAACGAATATCAGGAAGGAGCAGGCGCTCAGCGGAGTAAAATCTGCCCGCAGGGCAGCGGTAAGATTGCCGGGATTCAGTACGCTCAGCGTGCTGACGATGGATTCTTTGGCAACAAGACCGGTTAAAAGCGCTACCGCGGCCTTCCACGAGCCGAACCCGCAGAGCGTAAAGACCGGTGCAATCAGCCGGCCGACCGCCGCGAGGATGCTCTGTGAACTGTCGGCAATCATTTGCAGGTCGGCGGAGAGCGACTGCAGCAGCCAGATGATTACGGTTGCGACAAATACGGTGGTTCCTGCTTTCTGCAGAAAATCGTTCATACGCCGCTTTACATGGAGCCACACATTTTTCAGCGTGGGCAGCCGGTAATCCGGCAGCTCCATTACAAACGGGGCAGGCTCGCCCTTTAACACGCTGTTTTTGAACAGCAGCGCGGATAAAATCCCCATCAGGATGCCGAACAGGTACAAAAGGAGCATGACCAGCGGCCGCGCGCCGACAAAAAACGACGCGATAAACAGGGAATAGACCGGAGCCTTTGCGCTGCAGGACATGAACGGGGTAATCAGGACGGTGAGCCGCTTGTCTTTTTCGCTTTCCAGAATCCGTGTTCCCATCACGGCGGGCACGGTGCAGCCAAAGCCCATCAGGAGCGGCACGAACGCCCGGCCGGAAAGTCCGATTTTCCGCATGGGCGCGTCCATGATAAAGGCGGCGCGCGCCATGTAGCCGCTGTCCTCCAAAAGAGAGAGCAGCAGGAATAAAAGCAGAATCTGCGGCAGAAATTTCAGTACCGCGCCCACTCCGGCGATTACGCCGTTCACAACGAAGCCGCGTACCCAGACAGATGCCCCGGCGGCGCGCAGCCCGGTCTGAACCGCGGGGGAAAGACAGCCGGAAATAAAGTTTTCCACTGCGCTTACCAGACAGGAACCGGCCGGGCCGAAGGTGACCCAGAAAATCAGCATCACGGTAAGGAAAAACAGCGGGATCGCGAAATAACGGTTGGTGGCGATTGTGTCGATGTGTTCGGTCACGCTCTTCGCCGCCGAATCATGCTTTTTGACCGCTTTGCCCGTAATCCGGCCGATGTAGCGGTACCGCGCTTCCGCAAGCTCCAGATCGGGGTCGCGGCAGGCTGCGTCCGGCTTTGCAATGCGCCGGTAAACCGCCGGCTTCCGGGCAGTCTCGGCGGCGGCCTTCAGCAGTGCGGGCAGCCCGGAGCCCTTGGAAGCGGAAAGCGGGACCGCCGGAATTCCAAGCAGAGCGGAAAGCAGGCCGCAGTCGATGCGGTCGCCCCTGTGCTCCACCACGTCCATCATGTTCAGTGCGACAACCATCGGGATGCCCAGCTCCATGAGCTGGGTCGTCAGATACAGGTTGCGTTCCAGGTTGGAGGCGTCGACGATATCAATGATAAGGTCAGGCCTTTCCCTCCTTAAATAGTCCCCCGCCAGAGCTTCTTCCGGGGAATAGGGCGCAAGGGAATAAACGCCCGGCAGGTCGATGACTTCAATGATATCATCCCCGTACTGCAGGCGGCCGCTTTTTTTCTCCACCGTCACGCCCGGCCAGTTGCCCACATAGGCGGAGGAACCGGTCAGGGCGTTGAAAAGCGTCGTCTTGCCGCAGTTCGGGTTCCCCGCCAGCGCAAAAGTAAGATGTCTTTTTCCCGCTTCACTGCTCATAATCTGTCCTTAATAAAAGAATAAGCGCACAGCCAGCGCGGAGAACACACACGCCGTCAGTTCGGCCGTGAGCGCCGCGGGAATGGCGTGCCGCGTTTTTCGGATGCCGACCGCGCCGAAATATACCGCGATCGCGTA
>JAEWUH010000142.1 GCA_023397245.1 Bacillota bacterium
TAAGAAATTACGGAATAAATCGGCATGGAAACCGGGATTTATTCCGCGGTTCCTTAAATTGGTGTATGCAGTTATTACAGTTTTGGTACTGTTTTTTTGCCATGCGTGATGGTATAATGTTTAATGAATATTATGTAGAAAGGGTGTGGTAATATGAAGCGCAGGGCCGCCGCGGTAGCGCTGCTGCTTTCGCTCCTGCTTTCCGGCTGTTCGTTTGCCGGGCTGGACGCGCAGACGCTGATGAAGCCGCCGAAACCGACCGGCGAAAAAGCGGATATCCACACCCTGCTGGCAAGCAAAGCCGGCGATAAAATGACGCTGAAATATCCGCGCAGCGGAGACTACCGTTCGGCGATTATTACCCACGACCTCTGCGGGGATCTCAGCGAGGAAGCCATGGCGATTTACCAGAAGGGCGACGACACCTCGGGAACCAATATCATGTTCATGAAAAAGGACGGAAAATGGACGGATATGGGATTCTTCAACAACCCCGCCGCACAGGTGGATAAGGTCTGCTTCGGCGATTTAAACGGGGACGGCAAGGATGAAACGATCGTGGGCTGGGGGAACAGTCTGAGCAACACCAGCACCATATGCGTCTATTACTATAAAAACGGGAAAATGAACGAGCTTAAGCTCGACCAGAGCTACACCGAAATGGCCGTTATGGACTTTGACGGGAACAAGCGGGATGAAATTTTTACCGCCAACGTAAGCGTCGGCGACCAGCCCGCCCTCGCGCGGCTCTATTCGCTCAGGAACAACGCGGCGGAGATCATCGGCTCCTGCCGGCTGGACAGCGGAGTCACCAAATATGCCTCGGTTCAAACAGGTTTAATCAATGAAAAGCAGAGCGGCATCGTGCTGGACGGGATGAAGAGCGCCAACACGCTTGTTACCGAACTGATTTATTGGGATGAGAAAAGTAAAGTGCTGCGGTCGCCTTTTTACGACGCGAACGCGCAGAACGCCAACTCCACGCTGCGCAATACTTCGGTCGTTTCCAAGGACATCAACGGAGACCGGATTATCGAGGTGCCTATCGTAAACCTGATGCCGGGCTACACGGGCGCTACGGCGGTGGACGCCGCCTATCTTACCAACTGGCACCGCTACGACACGCAGACCAACACCTTTGTCCGCGTGATGAGCATGGTGCTGAATTATTCGGACGGATACTGGTTTTTGGTACCGGATATGTGGCGCGGCAGGATCACGACCAAAACGGATACCGCCACAAGGACGATCACCTTTTATGAGTGGATTCCAGCAAAGAAAAAATCGGCGGGAACACTGGGCGATCCTCTTCTGAAAATTCAGGTATTTTCGCAGAAGGAATGGCAGGAAGGACTGGGAACCGCGGGCTTCTTTAAACTGATGGATTCCGACAACCTGGTGTTTGCCGCAAACTGTCCTTCCCCGGACCACGCCCTTTCCCTGAGCGCGGGCGATGTAAAGAACAGCTTTAAACTGATTGGTTCCGACTAATTTATTTGGAGGTACGGGCATGAAAAAAATCCTTGTTGCCGAAGATGAACAGGCGATCCGGGAATTTGTAGTGATCAATCTGAAACGCGCGGGCTATGATGCCTATGAGGCGTCCAGCGGAGAAGAAGCACTTGAAATTTACAACCGGGAAGACGGAAATATTGACGTCGCCGTGCTGGATATCATGATGCCCGGAAAATACGACGGCCTTGCGGTGTGCAAGGAGCTGCGTCAGAGAAACGGTTCCATCGGGATTATCCTGCTGACCGCGCGCACACAGGAAATGGATAAGGTCAGCGGCCTGATGATGGGCGCGGACGACTACGTTACAAAGCCGTTCAGCCCCAGCGAACTGGTTGCCAGAGTGGACGCCGTTTACCGCCGCGTCGCGCTGGAGCAGATGCGCAACGAAAACAACTTTAAGGAAGAAATCCGTTCGGGTGATTTTTCCCTGAACCTGCGCAACCGTACCCTGATGAAAAAAGGGGAGCCCATTGAGCTTACACAGGTGGAGTTCCAAATCATGGAATATTTCTTTTCCAACCCGGGCACGGCGCTCGACCGCTCCGACTTGCTGAAGCATGTATGGGGCGATGCCTATTACGGCGAGGAAAAAATCGTGGATGTGAACATCCGGCGCCTGCGCATGAAGGTGGAGGATGAGCCGTCCAACCCCAAGCACATCGTCACGGTATGGGGACTCGGCTATAAATGGGAGGCCTGACCTCCTGGGCTTGGCTGCCGTGCGGATAGAACCCGGCATACAGAATTTTTTGAGGGGGAGGAAGGAGCATGAAAACCACAGGCATCACAAGGCGCTGGCTGCTGAACAGCCTGGGCGTTATCCTGCTGATTCTGGTCACGCTCATCCTTTCCCTTTCCATTGTCATACAGAGCTACGTCTATAACGGCATCCAGCAGGCGATCAACGGCCGTTCCGGCGAGCTGACCAACGTGTTTGCCGATTACGGACGGAAGTCGCCGAAGGAATTCAGCGAGGCGGCACGCAGCTACGTGGAAAACTTTCCGAACAAGGAAAGCATGGAGCTGATGGTTTTTAATTCAAGCGGCTCAATCATCATCACCTCCGTTGGTTTTGCGCCGGACGAAACGCAGCCCATGCCGGACTACAAGCTGGCGCAGGCGGATAAAAACGGCTACGGTACATGGACGGGAAACCTGACCAGCGGAGAAAAGGTCATGGCCGTCACCCGCGTGATGCGCAACGACAACGGCGGTTTTGTGGGCGCTGTCCGCTACGTGGTTTCGCTGGAGGAGGCCGACCGGCAGGTGTTCCTGATCATCGCCGTGCTGATTCTCACCGGGCTGATCATCATCCTGTTTATTATCCTTTCCAGCTACTATTTTATGAAATCGATTCTTACGCCGATTGCGGAGATCGGCGCTACCGCAAAGCGGATTGCGCAGGGCGACTTTAAGGCAAGGATCATCAAATCCAACGACGACGAGGTCGGCCGCCTCTGCGATACTATCAACGATATGGCCGTCGAGCTCGGCGCGGCGGAAAAAATGAAAAACGACTTTATCTCATCGGTCTCCCATGAACTGCGCACGCCGCTCACCGCCATCAAGGGCTGGGCGGAAACGATGCAGAGCGGCGAAAACGATAAGGAAACGATGGACCGCGGCATGAAAATTATCATTCACGAATCCGAGCGGCTTTCCGGTATTGTGGAGGAGCTCCTTGACTTTTCGCGGATGCAGAGCGGGCGTATGACGCTTACCATGGATAGGATCGATATCCTTGCCGAACTGGGCGAGGCGGTCTATATGTTCAGCGAGCGCGCGAAGAACGAGGGTAAGTTCCTGCTGTATGAGGAGCCTGCGATGCTCTCTCCGGTTCTGGGCGATATTAACCGCCTGCGCCAGGTGTTCGTCAATGTCATCGACAATGCGTTAAAATATACGAGCGAAGGCGGAACCATCAGCGTGACCGTCCTTGAAGCGGACGGCTTTATCCGCGTAGTCATCAGCGACAACGGCTGCGGCATTCCGGCCGAGCACCTGCCGAACGTAAAAAAGAAGTTTTACAAGGCAAACCAGACCGTCCGCGGTTCCGGAATCGGGCTGGCGCTTGCCGATGAGATTATGGCGCTGCATTCCGGCAGCCTTGAGATCGAAAGTCAGGAAAACGTAGGCACGGCGGTCACCATCCGCATCCCTACCCTAAAACATCTTGAAAACAAATTCACAACAAATAAAGAGGAAAACGAAGAAAGGAACACAGAACAGAATGGCTAGAGAAAGAACCAAATGCATCACTTCCATCGGAGGACAGGCGCTGATCGAGGGGATTATGATGCGCGGCCCTAAAAAGACCAGCATTGCAATCCGCCTGAACGACGGCACTATTTCCACGGAGGAAGTCAAGACCGATTCCATCCGGGAAAAATATCCCGTTCTGAAATGGCCGCTCCTGCGCGGTATTGCCACATTTATTGATTCGCTCAGCGTCGGCTATAAAGCGCTGTCCCTTTCCGTGGACAAGGCCGGGTTGGAGGACGATGAGGAACCTTCCAAATTTGACTTATGGGTGCAAAAAACCTTCGGCGATAAAATGATGCAGGTCATTATGGGAGCTTCCACGGTTTTGGGCCTGCTGCTTGCCATCCTGCTTTTCTTTATGCTGCCTACCGTCATTTTCAACTTTATCCGCGGCTTTGCGGGAGCGCCCCTTGAAAAATGGCGTTCCATAGTGGAGGGCGTGATGCGTATCGGAATTTTTATTGCGTATGTCGTCCTCTGTTCGCGTATGCCGGAAATTCATCGGCTGTTTGAATACCACGGCGCGGAGCATAAAACAATATTCTGCTATGAAAATGACGAAGAGCTTACGGTGGAGAACGTACGCCGCCACAGCCGGTTCCATCCGCGCTGCGGCACAAGCTTCATTGTGATTATGCTGCTTCTGGGAATTATTGTTGGGTTCTTCATTCCGTTTTCCAACCCGCTTCTGCGCACGATTACAAAAATCCTGTGTATCCCGCTGATTGTCGGCGTCGGCTACGAATGCATCCGCCTCTGCGGCAGGCATGACAATACCCTTACCCGTATCATTGCCGCGCCCGGCCTCTGGGTGCAGCGCATTACCACAAAGGAACCGGACGACAGTATGATCGAGGTCGCGATTGAGGCGATGAAGCAGGTCATACCGGAAAACGGCGAGGATAAAATCAGCCTGTAAGGCGAACGGGAGCTTTTGGAACGATGACGTACGGAGAGGTCTATCATAAGGGGAAAAGCATACTGGCGGAGGCGAAAAACGAAAGCCCCGCCTTTGACGCCGCCTGTCTGTTGCAGAAGGTGTTCGGCCTTGACCGTCAGGCGCTGATTCTCCGTTCCGCCGAAGCCGCCGAAGAAGCGCAGGCCGCGGAATATTTCCGCATGGTCGGCGAGCGCGCTTCCGGCAGGCCGCTCCAGTACATACTGGGCAGATGGCCTTTTCTGGAGCTGGAGCTGCAGGTGGGCGAGGGCGTGCTGATTCCGCGCGAGGAAACGGAGCTGCTTGTCCGCACGGCGGCGGATTATCTGCAAAATTCTGCAAGCCCGAATGTGGTCGACCTCTGCGCGGGAACGGGTGCGGTCGCGCTCGGGCTTGCTTCGCTTCTTCCAAAAGTCCGGGTTACCGCGGCGGAGCTTTACGAAGAAGCGTTTCATTATCTTGTGCTGAACCAAAAGGAAACGGGCTTTCCGAATGTCACTCCCGTCCGGCTGGACGTGCTGAATCCGGAAAGCGCGGAGCGGTTTTCCGGGCTGGACGGCGTCGTTTCCAACCCGCCCTATGTAAAGGCGGAGGAAATCCCCTCGCTCCAGACCGAGGTACGGCGCGAACCGCGCACGGCGCTGGCCGGCGGAACGGACGGGCTGGATTTTTACCGGGCAATCGCGCAATACTGGCTGCCAAAGCTCAAACGCGGCGGCTTTGCGGCGGTGGAGGTCGGCGAGGGGCAGGCGCCGGAAGTGAAGCGGCTGTTCGAGGCCGCCGGGCTTTCGCAAATTCGCTTTCATACGGATTTTAACGGGATTGAACGGGTCGTTTCCGGAATTTATTGTTAAACATTTGTTCGAGAATTTCTGCCGGATGTATTGATTTAATCATCAAAATCAGATATAATTTTCTTATTGCTTGTAAAAAGAGCTTTTAATGTTATCGCCTTATACTCTTTGCCCCTAAGCAAAATTGATAAAGCATTTAGCTGCCCTCAGGCCGGGCAAGATTTGCACTTATCTATCTGAGCGATTACCCGGAACAAAGAGAAAAACTTTACTTTTGCCCTCAGGTCGGGCAGGCCCATACTTTCGTTCCGGGACGAAAGTATGCAAAGTCCCGGCAAGGGGGATTGGTAATTCCCGGCGGGAGGGCTCCATCCAATCCCCCTTGTATCCCCCGGGGTATCCCCATTCAACCCGGTTATGTCAATTTTCTGTAAGATTTTCATTGACGGTTACACCCGGTAACATAAACATTTAGCTTTATGCTTTCCCCTGTCTCCCTTGTTAAAGGGAGATGTCACCCGCAGGTGACAGAGAGATTATACCGAGAGCATTAATTTATAGGATTTTCAGTAGGGGCGAAATCCATCGGCCGCTGAAGCGGCTATTAAAATAAAAACCGGAGGGATTTTATCATGGCGACCGATAAAAAAACGGCATTGGAAACTGCGCTTGCGCAGATTGAAAAACAGTTCGGCAAGGGCGCGGTTATGCGCTTGGGCCAGAATGAGGCAATGCATGTGGAGGCAATCCCGACCGGTTCGCTTTCACTCGACCTTGCGCTTGGCATCGGCGGGCTGCCGCGCGGCCGTATCGTTGAGATCTACGGGCCGGAAAGCTCCGGCAAAACCACCCTTGCCCTGCAGTGCATCGCGGAAGGACAGAAGAACGGCGGAAACGCGGCTTTTATCGACGTGGAGCACGCGCTTGACCCGGTTTATGCCCGCGCGCTCGGCGTGGACGTGGATTCGCTGCTGGTTTCCCAGCCGGATACCGGCGAACAGGCGCTGGAAATTACCGAGGCGCTTGTGCGTTCCGGCGCGATCGACGTGATCGTCGTCGACTCGGTTGCCGCGCTTGTGCCGCGCGCCGAAATTGAGGGCGAAATGGGAGACAGCCACGTCGGCCTGCAGGCCCGCCTGATGAGCCAGGCGCTCCGCAAGCTGGCCGGAGCCATTTCCAAATCGAACTGCGTGGCTATTTTTATCAACCAGCTGCGTGAAAAGGTCGGCGTCATGTACGGCAACCCGGAGGTAACGCCCGGCGGCCGCGCGCTGAAATTCTACGCCTCCGTACGAATCGATATTCGTAAAATTGAGACCTTGAAGAACGGTTCGGACATGATCGGCTCACGCACCCGCGCAAAGGTTGTCAAGAACAAAATTGCCCCGCCGTTCCGCGAGGCGGAATTCGATATCATGTACGGCAGGGGCATCTCCCGCGAGGGCGAGCTGCTCGACATGGCCGTAAAGCTGGATGTTGTCCAGAAGAGCGGCGCATGGTTTTACTATAAGGAAGCCCGTCTCGGCCAGGGCCGCGACAATGTAAAGACTTATCTGGCGGATAATAAAGAAATAGCCGAAGAAATCGAAGCACAGGTAAGAGCCAATGTGAATAAGCTGTTCGCCAAAACGCTTCCGAACGCGGAGCCCGCCGTAAAGCCGGTGGAAGCCGCGGCGCCCGCTGCGGCTCCGGCCAAGGCCACGGGCAGGGGCAAGTCCGTCAATATCGATATTGAAGCGGACGACGACTGATGCTGATTACGGCAATAGAACCTCGTAGGAAGGGGCTTTCCGCGTTGTTTCTGGACGGCGAGTTCGCCGTGAATGTAGACACCGAAACGCTCCTCCAATCCGGTTATAAAGCAGGGAAAGAACTGGACGACGAACAGCTCCACGAGCTGATTCAGTCAAGCGAAGCCCGGCGGGCAGGGGAAAAAGCGCTTTATCTTCTGGAACACCGCAGCCATTCCCAAAAGGAACTGGCGGAGAAAATTGCGCGCACTACCTCGCGCGAGGCTGCCGAGGCCGCCGCGCGGCACATGACGGAAATCGGTCTTGTGGACGACGAAGCCTACGCGCGCGGCCTTGCGGCGGAGCTGCTGGGGCGCAGGGGCTTTTCCGCTTCCCGCGCGCGGCAGGAACTGCTGCGAAAGGGAATCGACCGGGAACTGGCGGAAGAAATTCTGGAAGAAGCCGCGCCCGACCCGGTGGAAAAAATCAAAGAGCTGATCCGGAAAAAGTACCGGATGGACGCGGAGGACGAAAAGACCTGCCGCCGCAGCATCGCCGGCCTGCAAAGGCTGGGCTACCGCTGGGACGATATCCGTACCGCAATGAATCAAATAGAGGATGAGGAAGCATAAATGGCATATAAAATCGGAATGGTGAGCCTTGGCTGCGCCAAAAATCAGGTCGATGCCGAAATGATCATGGCCAGGCTGAAAAAGGCGGGCTATGAGCTGGCGGATGACGCCGCGTTTGCAGATGTCGCAATCGTGAACACCTGCGGCTTTATCGACGCCGCCAAAAAGGAATCCATCGGCGAAATCCTTGAGCTTGCCAAACTGAAGGCAAAGGGCAAAATTAAGGCGATTGTAGTCACCGGCTGTCTGGCCGAGCGTTACCGCGAGGAGATTTTAAAAGAGCTGCCGGAGGTGGACGCCGTGGCCGGCATCGGCGCGGACGGCGAGATTGCGGCCATGATCGAAAAGGTTCTGGGCGGCGAAAAGACCGAATTGTTCCCGGAAAAGACGCTGCTGCCGCTGAGCGGCGAACGCGCGCTTTCCACGCCGGGATATTTTGCATACCTGAAAATCGCGGAGGGCTGCGACAACCGCTGCGCCTACTGCGCGATTCCGTTCATCCGCGGGCACTACCGTTCCCGCACGGTGGAGGATATCTTAGAGGAAGCGAAAAGTCTTGCCGCAAACGGAGCGAAGGAGATCATCCTCATTGCGCAGGATACCTCGCGCTACGGCTGGGATTTGTACGGCAAGCTGATGCTTCCGCAACTCTTGAGGGAGCTGTGCAAAATCGGCGGCATCGAGTGGATCCGTATCCTGTACGCCTACCCGGATTCCGTTACGGACGAACTGCTCGATACCATCGCGTCCGAGGATAAAATTGTAAAATACATCGACCTTCCGCTCCAGCACTGCAGCGCGCGCCTTTTAAAAGCGATGCGCCGCACGGGCAGCCGCGAAGAGCTGACCGCGCTGATTCAAAAAATGCGGGAGAAAATCCCCAACCTGATTCTGCGCACCACGCTGATCACCGGTTTCCCCGGGGAGACAGAGGAGGACTTTACCGAGCTTGCTGAGTTCGTGCGTGAAATCCGCTTTGAGCGTCTCGGCTGCTTTACCTACTCGCAGGAGGAGGGAACCGCCGCCGCAGAAATGCCGGACCAGATTGACGAGGAAGTAAAACAGCACCGTATGGATATCATCATGGAAGACCAGATGAATATCATGCAGGAGTGGGGCGAGGGTATGGCCGGCAAAACACTGAAAGTGCTTGCGGAAGGCTACGATCGCTGTGCCGGCTGCTGGTACGGGCGCTCGTGGGCGGATTCCCCCGATATTGACGGAAAGATTTTCTTTACCGTTTCGGGTAAAAAACCGCATCCGGGCGAGTTTGTGCGCGTAAAAATTACCGAGTGTATCGACTGCGACCTGACCGGGGAAATGATTGACTGAAGGAGGCGGCGAAATGAACCTTCCGAATAAACTTACCTTATTCCGTATTATTCTGGTACCTTTCTTTGTGGCGTTTCTTTTGAATCCCGGAATCCCCCACCACTACCTTTGGGCGGGTATCCTGTTCGGGATAGCGGCATACACGGATCATCTGGACGGCAAGATCGCGCGCAAATACAACCAGATCACGGATTTCGGCAAATTCCTTGACCCTATCGCGGATAAAATTCTGGTCGTTTCCGCTTTGGTGTGCTTTGTGCAGCTCGGCCTTGCGCCAACCTGGTGTGTCCTGCTGATCATTGCACGGGAATTTATGGTTACCTCCCTGCGGCTTGTTGCGGTGGATAACGGCAAGGTGCTTGCGGCGAACAACTGGGGAAAAACGAAAACCGTCAGCCAGATCATCGCGACGGTCTTCATCCTTTTGTTCCAGTACATTCAGGAGCTGATCGGTATGGGCGTTTTTGCCGCGTTTCAGATCGGCGGGGCGGACAGCGCTTTCATTTTCCAGTTCCTCGGCACGGCGCTGATTCTGATTGCGACCTTTTTCACTGTGCTTTCCGGCATTATTTATATCATGCAGAATATTAACGTGATAAACACCCTAAAATAAACGATGGGGTTTACTTCGCCTTTTATTTGGTATATACTAATACCGGTTTAAAACCGGTGGCAAATTTTCAAAATCGTGCTATACTGTAGTATTATCCGGTAAATGAACATACAACATCGGGCGAAAAATGCGAGGAACGGAAGAAGTAACCGCGAAGCCGGCATCAGAGAGAAAGCGCCGGGGCTGGAAGCGCTTTTGGCAGGGCAGGCGGCGAAATGCATCCGCGAGCAGGCGGGGGGAAATGAGTATCCCCGCACGGCAGGCACCGTTAAAGGCCTATGAGTGATAAAACGGAGTGGAACCGCGGAATTAAGGCCGCCTCCGTCCCTTATTTGGGGCGCAGGCTGCCTTTTTTGCTGATTGGAGGGAATCATGTTTACAAAGCTCAAAGAGGAACTGGATTCTATTATGGAACGGGATCCGGCCGCCAGATCAAGGCTGGAGGTTTATTTCCTGTATTCCGGTTTCAAGGCGGTGCGCGCCTACCGGAAGGCGAACTGGTTTTACCGTCACAATATGAAATTTATCGCGCGGTATCTGTCCCAGCGCGCGCGCCATAAAACGGGGATCGAGATTCACCCCGGCGCCACAATCGGGAAGGGGCTGTTCATTGACCACGGCATGGGCGTGGTGATCGGCGAGACCTCCGAAATCGGCGACAACTGCACGCTTTACCAGGGCGTAACGCTCGGCGGTACCGGCAAGGATCACGGCAAGCGCCACCCGACCCTCGGCAACAATGTGATGGTTGGCGCCGGGGCCAAAATTCTCGGGCCGTTCCGCGTGGGTGACAACGCCCGTGTCGCGGCGGGTGCGGTGGTGCTGGATGAGGTGCCCGACAATGCCACGGCGGTGGGCGTTCCGGCAAGGATCGCGCGGCTGAACGGGCTGCGCCCGAGCTATCTGGATCAGATTCATGTGGCCGACCCGGTTGCGCAGGAGCTCTGCCGCGTGGATGTAGACCTCGAAAGAGTCAAGAAACAGCTGAATGAACTATTATCACAAAGAGAGGTAAAGTAAAATGGAAATTTACAACACGCTGACACGCCAGAAAGAGGAATTTGTTCCCATTACCGCGGGCGAAGTGAAGATTTACGCGTGCGGCCCCACCGTTTACAACTATATCCATATCGGAAACGCCCGCCCTATCTGCGTGTTCGACGTGCTGCGCCGGTACCTGGAATACCGCGGCATAAAGGTGACGTATGTCCAGAATTTTACCGATATCGACGATAAGATCATCCGCAAAGCGAACGAAGAGGAAAGCGATTACCTCACGGTTTCCCAGCGCTACATTGAAGAGTATAAAACCGACGCGAAGGGGCTGAACGTCCGTCCCGCGACGATTCACCCCCTCGCGACCGAGAATATTGACGAGATCATCGGAATGGTCTCCGACCTGATCGAAAAAGGCTACGCCTACGCCACGGACAACGGCGACGTGTATTTCCGTACACTTAAGGATAAGAATTACGGAAAGCTGTCCCACCAGCCGCTGGACGACCTGAAGAAGGGCGCGCGCATCGCCACGGGCGAAATCAAGGAGGACGCAATGGACTTTGCCCTCTGGAAAGGTGCAAAGCCCGGCGAACCGAGCTGGACATCCCCCTGGGGACAGGGCAGACCGGGCTGGCATATCGAGTGCTCCGCCATGGCGCGCAGATATCTTGGAAATACCATCGATATCCACTGCGGCGGGCAGGATTTAATCTTCCCCCATCATGAAAACGAGGTTGCCCAGAGCGAATGCTGCAACGGCGTCCAGCTGGCCAACTACTGGATGCACAACGGCTACATCAATGTGGACAACCGTAAGATGAGCAAGAGCCTTAACAACTTTTTCACCGTGCGGGACGTTGCCGAAAAATACGGTTACGAGCCCATCCGCTACCTGATGGTTTCGTCGCATTACCGCACCCCGATCAACTACAGCGTGGAAGTGATCGAGCAGTGCAAGGCGGCGCTGGAGCGGCTCTACAACTGCCGCGACAATCTGCAGTTCCTCATGGAGAACGCCCCCTCCGGCGAAAAGGAGGGCGAGCGCCAGATTAGGCGCAAGCTGGACGAGCATCAGGACCACTTCATCGAGGCGATGGAGGACGACCTGAATACCGCCGACGCCATCTCCGCGCTGTTTGACCTCGCGCGCGATATCAACTCCAACCTGAACGCCGCCGCGGCGCCCTCCAGGGAGCTGTGCTCCTTTGCGCTCAACCTGTTCACCGAGCTTGCCGGGGTGCTTGGCCTGCTTTACGCGGCAAAAGAGGATACTCTTGACGAGGAAATCGAAAAGCTGATCGCGGAGCGCACCGAGGCGAGAAAGAACAAGGACTGGGCGACCGCGGACCGCATCCGCGACGAACTGAAAGCCCGTCATGTTGTGCTGGAGGACACTCCGCAGGGCATCAAGTGGAAAATCGTCGAACCGTAATCCGTACGGAGGGTGTAACACAGTGGCGAAGGATAACAATAAAACCAATGTAATGCGTATTTTGGATAAAGCAAAGATTCCGTATCAGTTTTATTTCTATGACCATGAGGACGGTAAAATCGACGGGGTCTCCGTTGCGGGCAAGCTTGGCCAGAGCGTGGAGCAGGTTTATAAAACGCTGGTCACGCGGGGCGCGAGCCGGGAATTCTATGTGTTTGTCGTTCCGGTCGCGAAGGAACTGAATTTAAAGGCCGCGGCAAAGAGCGTGGGTGAAAAGTCGGTGGAAATGATTCATGTGGATGAGATCAACAAAACGACCGGATATATCCGCGGCGGCTGTTCGCCCATCGGAATGAAAAAGCAGTTTAAGACCGTCATCGACAGCAGCTGCGAGAGCCTCACAACGATCATTGTGAGCGGCGGAAAAATCGGCGCTCAGGTGGAGCTGAGCCCGCGCGCGCTGCTTGACCTCATCGGCGGGCAGGCCGCGGCGATTGCCGAATAGCGGAGCAGTCCGCACCGATTCAACATTTAGCAGCCTTTCGCGTACAGCGGTCGGCTGCTTTTTTGATATGCTTTGCCTTGAAAAAATTTTACAAAAAATCAGAACGGACCCTGCTTTCCGGTTAGTTCGCAGCAAAATTATAACAGTTTGTTCATTGTTTATTCAGACGGCGGAAATGCCCCTGTGCTACAATTTGGATATAAAATTACTTGCGGTTTTCCGTCTGCTTTATCTGAAACAGCGGGCGGAACGGAATGGAGACGGTACTATGGATTGGCTCAGAAGAATGCTGATTGGAAGATACGGCGTCGACCAGCTTACCATTGCGATGCTGGTTTTTTATACGATCTTGTCATTAACCGCGCAGATTGCCCGCCTGCCCGTGCTGGCGCTGGTTTCTCTGGTGGTGCTGGGACTGTGCTTTTTCCGGATGCTCTCCCGGAACACCCAGAAGCGTTACTGGGAAAACGTCCGTTTCCTCTCGCTTTGGAACCCGGTGAAGCAATGGTTTCTTAATTTAAAATACCGGATTCAGGACAGGAAAACGCACCGCTACTTTAAGTGCCCAAGATGCTCAAGCACCCTTCGCGTGCCGCGCGGCAGGGGCAGAATCAGCATTACCTGTCCCGTTTGCAAAAACGAGTTTATAAAAAAAGCATAGAAAACCGCACAGACAAAATCATGCAGCTTTACCCCAGCAATCATTTTATATGCAAATTATACGCAACAAAACCGCGCCGGAAAGGATTTTTCCGGCGCGGTTTTTTATATCTCTCCGATGGGTAAAATCTTACTTTCACAAAGCGGGATGAATGGCGTACCGCCACATACCGTTCTTTTCAGCTGTTCAGACGGCCGTCACGGGTGAAAAAGGTTTTGTACCCGAGCGTTACGAACAGCACCACGCAAAGCGCCGTGCTGCCCAGAATCGCCATCATGATCCCGATCTGGTACTTGATGGCGGTAAGCGGGAAGGTTCCCGAAAGAATCTGGCCGGTCATCATGCCGGGCAGGGATACGATTCCCATTGTGAGCATATTGTTCATCGTGGGGAGAATGGCGCAGTCAAACGCGTCGTTTACGATTTCCTTGACGGCCCGCGCAGGCGTTGCGCCCAGCATCAGGGAATTTTCAACGGCCGGCCGCTTTTCCTGCATATCCGTGCAGAGACGGTTGGCTCCCAGAGAAATGGCCGTCATGGAGTTGCCTACGATCATGCCGGAGATCGGGATAAAGTACTGCGGGTTGAACCACGGCTGCACCTGCAGCACCACCAGAATGAAGAACGCCGCTGTGAAAAGCGCGCCCGCCGCCAGCGAAAGCCCCATGATAAATTTCAGCCGCCGCGACATCGTGCTCTTTACCCGCTTGAGCGCGTTGAACACGGCGAAGGAAATCATCACAAGGATCATCAGGGAAGTCAGCCACCAGCTTGGATTCCCGAAGACATACATCAGAATATAGCCCATCACGGTAAGCTGTACCGTCATGCGCAGGGAAGCGATCAGGATTTGTTTTTCCCTGCGGATGCCCCTCGCTTTGAAGATAATCAAAAGAACAAGGACAAAGATATACGATATCGAAAGCTGCAGGACGCTCAAATCCATTACCTTATCACTCATGCTTTTCACCTGCGATTCTGCCGTTTTCCAGCCGGATGAGGGAATCCGGGTATGCGGAGGCAATCTGTTCCGAGTGTGTCACGATAATCAGCTGTTTTTTCCGGCTGCTCACGAACTCCGCAAGGCTCTGCATAATAAAAAGCTCGGTTTCATGGTCAAGCGCGGAGGACGGCTCGTCGAGAAGATAGACGTCCGCGTCCATGAGAAGGACGCGCGCAAGGCACAGCCGCTGCTTTTCCCCGCCGGAAAACGAGCCGCAAAGGTCGTCCGGGCTTTTTCCCAGTTTGACCCGCTCCAGAACCTCGTTCAGCGCCGCCTCGGAGGCGGGCGGTTTCTGCGAAAATTCAAGGCCGATCTGCAGGTTGTCGCGCACCGTCCCGCCGTAAAGAACCGGCGTCTGCCCCAGCATGACCACGCTGCGCCGCAGCTTTACCGCGTCTGTTTGGCTCAGGTCGGCGCCGTTATAGCATACCGTGCCGGAATCCGGCGCGTTCAGCCGGTTCAGCATGCGCAGCAGCGTGGTCTTTCCGCTGCCGGAAGCTCCCACGATGCAGGTGACCTGCCCGCCGATGGTCAGCCGCGGAATATCCAGTATATCTTTATATTTCAGGTTTTCAATTTCAAACATCTGTGCACCGTCAGGGAAGCACTGATTCAATCGGGATAAAATCAGGATTTGTTCAGCGGCTCCTCAGCCTTCCTTTGGATTTATACTCCAATTATAGTCCCGCGGGCCGATGGTTTGCAACCGTTCCGGCAAATTCATAGGGATGTGCTTTGATATGAGCCGAGCTGAGTGCGAACGCGGGCAAAACGGCCCCGGCTTTGTTTGCGATTTCAGACAAATTGGGGATACATTTTTGCCGGGTTTATGATATGATAGTATCAGTAAAATGTTCGGGAGGAATTGAGATGGACGCGGCACAAAGGCGCAGGGAGATCATGGAAACCCTGAAATCCGGTAAACAGCCGGTCAGTGCGGGTACAATGGCCGCCCGTTTTCAGGTGAGCCGCCAGGTGATTGTGGGCGATATCGCGCTGCTTCGCGCGGCAAACGTTGCCATTTCGGCAACGCCGCGCGGGTACATCCTGATCGATCAGCGCGAGGAGGACGGCCGGATCACCCATACCATCGCGTGCAGGCATGACCGGGAAAATCTCGCGCGGGAGCTGTATATCATAGCCGACAATGGCTGCGGGCTGATTGACGTGATCGTGGAGCATGCGGTTTACGGGCAGATTTCCGGGCAGCTTCATATCTTTTCGCGCTATGACGCCGACAGCTTTATGGAAAAGCTTGCAAGGGACCACGCCTCGCCGCTTTGTGATTTAACGGGGGGCATCCACCTGCACACCGTGGTCTGCCCTTCGGAGGAAGCCTACGCGCGCGTGCTTTCGGAGCTGCGGGCGGCGGGCATCCTGTTTGAGAGCGAACCGGCGGCAGAATAAAATTTTAAATTGCGGTTGACATTTTCGCATCTTTACTTTACAATATTGTTAACAGGTGTCAAGACACATATCATGACATAACAATGATTGAAAGCCTGAGGTGCGAAAAAATGAGAAGAGATACAAAACTGATCAGCCTGGTCATCGCCGCGCTGCTGTGCGCCATTGGGATCGTGATCCCTCTGTTTGCTCCCAAAATTGTGCTGGAGCCGGCCTCCTTTACGCTGGCCAGCCACGTTCCGGTGATGATTGCGCTGTTTATATCGCCGCCGGTGGCGCTGGCTGTTTCCATCGGCACCACACTGGGATTTTTCTTTGCGGGCTTGCCGCTGGTGGTTGTGCTCCGGGCGCTGAGCCATGTGGTGTTTGTGCTGGTTGGTTCGCTGATCCTGAAAAAGCAGCCGAATCTCATGGCTACGGGAAAGGGCGCGGCGGCGTTCGGCTTTCTGCTTGCCGTAATCCACGCTCTGAGCGAGGTTGCCGTGGTAACGTGGTTCTACTTCGGGAACTCAATGGGAAAGGGCTATTATTCACGCGGTTATCTTTTTTCCGTTATCCTGCTGGTCGGAGTCGGCACGGTCATCCACAGCATGATCGATTTCGGGATTTCCGTTTTCGTCTGGAGACCGCTGACCCATGTAATTGAGATACCGGTCAGCGCAAAGGCGTTTCCCAAACGCAGAGAGGCAGCTTTATAAACGCGGAGCCGCTGCAAACAACTTTATAAAATCGAGCCCGAAAGAACGTTGTTACGCTTTTTCGGGTCGTTTTATCTTTGAAGGAATTATAATCACAGCAAAGCAACCGGCCCGCGCAAAACAAAAACCATATTTTGGAAGTATGTAGAAAATTTAACATAGGGAATATTACACGTATGAAAAATGCTGTTTCCTATTAAAAAAATAATCGTTATTAATTTGACAAATTGAGCATTAAAAACTATAATATATACACATTATCTATATATATTTATATTGCGGCAAAATCTTGTGACATTTTTCGGTTAAAATAGTGGCATGGGCTACTCAAGAAGTAGTATAATAAAAAACGCAATTTTAACTCGCAAAAACAAGTAAAATTTACGAGGGGGTATCCGTTTGCCAGTTATTGCATTTTTAATCATTTTCCCGTTTGTGGCTGCAGTGATTCTGTCGCTGATGAAAAAACACGGGAAACCGAGAAAGTACTTTATCTTCGCCAGCTGCGCTCTGATTGTTGCAGCCGTACTCTACTTTGTTACCCAAACTTTGCTCTCCGGTACCAGTGTAACCTATCTCAATGAAACGAAGTCCATCGACCTCGTAATGCTGGTTGCCGAGCTTGGTATGATGGGCTTAGTGATCTATTACGGCGCAAAGTACAAGAAATATTATGTAGCGCTGCTCTCCGTTGTACAGACAGGGCTTATGGTCTGGATGGATCTTTCGGGAGCGGGCGAAATCGAAGGCGCCCATATTGCGGCGGACAAGTTCACGGTTGTGATGGCTCTCATCATCGGAATCGTAGGGTGCCTGATCTGCGTCTATGCCGTAGGTTATATGAAAGACTATCATGCGCACCACACGGATTGCAAGGACAGGCGCGCATTTTTCTTTGCAATGCTGTTTGTGTTCCTGGGTGCCATGTTCGGTCTGGTGCTCTCCGCAAACATCACCTGGATTTATTTCTTCTGGGAAATTACGAGCCTTTGCTCCTTCCTGCTCATCGGTTACAATCAGTCGGAAGAAGCGATCAATAACTCCTTCAAGGCTTTGTGGATGAACCTGCTGGGCGGCCTCGGCTTTGCGCTGGCAATCGTCTACTGCGACCTTGTGCTGAAGGTTTCCGAGCTGGACAAGCTGGTGGCCATTGGGGTTCAGTCTCCGGCTATTACGCTTCTCCCGGTCATCCTGCTTGCCTTTGCGGGCCTTACCAAGAGCGCGCAGCTTCCGTTCTCCGGCTGGCTTCTGGGCGCGATGGTCGCTCCGACTCCTACCTCTGCGCTCCTTCACTCCGCCACAATGGTTAAGGCGGGCGTTTATCTGCTGATCCGCCTCTCACCGGCAATGTGCAACACCTGGGCCGGTTATATGGTAACCACCGTGGGCGGCTTTACATTCCTCATGACCTCCATGCTCGCCATTTCGCAGAGCGACGGCAAAAAGGTGCTTGCGTACTCCACGATTTCCAATCTGGGGCTTATCGCCGCCTGCGCCGGTATCGGCCGCCACGAGGCGGTATGGGCAGCCATCCTGCTCATGATGTTCCACGCGGTTTCCAAGTCCCTGATGTTCCTGTCCGTCGGTGCGGTTGAAAACGCGACCGGCAGCCGCAACATTGAAGATATGCACGGCCTTGTTGTCCGCCTGCCCCAGCTGGCGTTCGTTATGATTATCGGAATCGCCGGTATGTTCCTCGCCCCGTTCGGCATGCTGATTTCCAAATGGGCGGCTTTAAGAGCGTTTATCGACGCGAAAAGCGTGCTTATGATTTTCTTCCTGGTATTCGGCAGCGCCACAACGCTGTTCTATTG
>JAEWUH010000138.1 GCA_023397245.1 Bacillota bacterium
GCTTTACAAGCTGCTTCAGGTTTTCCGGCGTGACCTTGACCTGAAAGCTTTCCTTGGCGGATTCATTGTCCAGACGGCTGAAAACCGGACCGATGATGCAGTTTGCCACAGTTTTGGGGCTTTTTACGCCTTCGGAAGCAGCTTCAAAATACTCGGATATTTTGCGGTATTTGATGAGCAGCTGCGCGTCGGCTTCGGTCAGACCGAGCTCACTCATGTAACGGTTCAGCTTTGCGTGGGGTTCCTCCGGCAGCCTTGCGCGCAGGCGTTCCACCAGTTCGTCGGAAACGCTGATGGTAACGAGGTCCGGTTCCCGGAAATAACGGTAATCATCCGCGTCTTCCTTGCCGCGCATGCTTTCCGTGCAGTCTTCCTCTTCATTATAGCGCCGTGTTTCCTGCACGACCGCCTCGCCGCTTTGCAGCAGGTCGATCTGACGGCTGATTTCGTAGTCCATCGCCTTTGCCATATGGGCAAAGGAGTTCATATTCTTGATTTCGGTGCGGGTGCCGAGCTTTTCCGTCCCGACAGGGCGAACGGAAATGTTTACGTCGCAGCGCAGAGAACCCTCCTGCATTTTGCAGTCGGATATCCCGATATACCGCATGGTCAGCTGCAGCTTTTCCAGATATTCCTTCGCCTCTTCAATGCTGCGAATATCCGGTTCCGTTACGATTTCAATCAGCGGCACGCCGCCGCGGTTGTAATCCACAAAGGTGTTGCCGCGCTGGTGCACCAGCTTGCCGGCATCCTCTTCGATATGAATGCGGTTAATGCGGACTTTTCTGCCGTTGGAGAGCTCCACGTATCCGTTTTTGCAGAGCGGCATATCATACTGTGAAATCTGGTAGGCCTTCGGCAGATCGGGATATACATAGTTTTTGCGGTCCATTTTGGAGATTGGGCTGATTTCGCAGTGGGTGGCAAGGCCTGCCATGATCGCGTATTCCACGACCGCCTGGTTCAGCTTGGGGAGAGTTCCCGGCAGACCGATGCAGACAGGGCAGCAGTGGGTATTTGGTTCGCCTCCGAATTCGGTGGAGCAGGAGCAGAATATTTTTGTTTTTGTATTTAATTCAATATGGGTTTCAAGGCCCGATACCAGTTCGTAGTTGATCATAGCTTTACCCCCATATCCGCGGCGCGGAACGTTGCTTCCCTTGTCGCCGCCTCATACTGGTATGCGGCGTTCAGGATCGTTGCCTCGCAGAAGCTGTTGCCGATGAGCTGCATGCCGATCGGAAGGCCGGAAGCATCAAAGCCGCAGGGCACCGAAACGCCCGGCAGCCCGGCAATATTCACCGGAACGGTGCAGATGTCGGTCAGGTAGGTTTCCACGGAATCCTTAGCCGTAAAGTTCAGCGGGAAAGCGGTCATCGGCACGGTGGGCGCCAGAATGACGTCGCATTTCTCAAAGGCGTTCTTAAATGCCTTTACAAGGGTGCCGCGCAGATTCTGCGCCTTTTTATAGTACGCGTCGTAGTAGCCGGAGCTTAAAACATAGGTGCCGAGCAGAATACGGCGCTTTACCTCGTCGCCGAAGCCCTCGCTGCGCGTTTTGCACACCATCTCGTCGCGGTCGGCATAATGCTCGGTGTGGTAGCCGTAGCGAATGCCGTCGTACCGTCCGAGGTTGGAGGAAGCCTCCGCGCAGGCAAGAATATAGTAAACCGGCAGGCTGTATTTCAGGGAAGGCATATCAAAATAGACGATTTCCGCGCCGAGAGATTCATACACCTTAAGGGCTTTTTGAATTGCCTCGTTCACGTCGTCGCGGATTCCGTCGAAGTACTCCTTCGCGATTCCGATTTTCATACCCTTAATGCTCTTTTCAAGGCTCTCAATTGCCGGCGGAGCTGCTTTTCCGCGCGAGGTGGAATCCTTGGAGTCATAGACGGAGATTGCGTCGTACACCAGTGCGGCATCCTCCACGCTGGTGGTGATCGGCCCGATCTGGTCGAAGCTGGAGGCGTAGGCAATCAGCCCATAGCGCGAAACGGCGCCGTAGGTCGGTTTTAGCCCGACGATTCCGCAGAAGCTTGCCGGCTGGCGGATGGAGCCGCCCGTGTCGGAGCCCAGACCGTAAACGGCAAGGTTGCCGCCTACCGCCGAAGCGACGCCGCCGGAGCTGCCGCCCGCAACGCGGCTGAAATCGTGCGGATTGAGCGCCCCGCCGAAGCAGGAAGTCTCGCAGGAGGAACCCATGGCAAATTCGTCCATGTTGGCCTTGCCCAAAAGAACGGCGTTCTGGTTCTGAAGAATATCCCAGACCGTCGCGTTGTAAATCGGCACATAGCCCTTCAGAATTTTGGAGCAGCAGGTGGTTTCGATTCCCTTGGTGGAGATATTGTCCTTCAGCGCCATCGGGATGCCCTCGAGCGGAAGGAGGGTTTCTCCGGAAGTGATTTTTTTATCCACGCGCTTTGCCGTTTCCACCGCAAGATCGTTGGTCAGAGCGACGTAGGCGTTGAGCTGTTCGTTTTCGCTCTCCGCCGCGTCGATATAGGCGCGGGTCAGTTCCAGACAGCTAATCTGTTTGGAGCTAAGCATCTTATTGAATTTTTTAATTTTACCGTAATCCATATTACCCTCCTACGCGCGCTTTTTTACAAGGAAATAGCCGTCTTCCTGATTGGGAGCGTTCTTCAGGATTTCCTTGCTCATAGGAAGGGACGACGACGTCTTCGCGGAATGCGTTGGAAAGGTTATTGATATTGTCAA
>JAEWUH010000175.1 GCA_023397245.1 Bacillota bacterium
TACCGGCAATGATGTTTGTCAACAAGACGCTTCTCAACCGGGCAGGAATCTCCGTGCCTGCGGACACTTGGACATGGAAAGACTTCTATACAATCTGCAAACAAGTGACGCGCGATTCCAATGGGGACGGTCGCATCGACCAGTTCGGATGTTACGACTACACGTGGAAGGCGGCGGCATATTCCAACGGGGCATCAATTTTTAATGCAGACGGCACCGAGTGCTATCTCACTGATTCCAAGGTCGTGGCCGCAATCCAGTTTGTCAAGGATTTGACAGGGCTTTCCGGCAACACGCCTCCGACTTCGCGCGATTTTGATTTGGGGCAAGTAGCGTTTCGGCCGTTTTTGTTTTCTGATTACCGCACTTATAAACCATACCCGTGGAGCATTAAAAAATACAGCGGTTTCGAGTGGGACTGCATCAAGATGCCCGCCGGCCCAAACGGCGGCAATGTTTCGGAATTGAGTACATTGTTGATGGGGATTAGCTCCAAGACCAAGAACAGCAGATTAGCATGGGAATTTTTGAAGATGCTGACTGCCGATGAAGCCACACAGCAAGAGATATTTCAATATTCTCCGGGGGTGTCGGTGTTGAAGCATGTCACGGAATCAGCCAAAACGCGGGCTTTGCTCAGACAGGATACGCCCGGCAGACAAGGGCTCAATGTCAAAACCCTTGATGAAGTAATGAACAGCGCAGTGACCGTACCGAGATTCCGCAAGTACAGCGGCGTGATCCAGCTGGAAGACAGCAGAATCAATGAGCTGATTAACAGCAGCCAAGAACTGGGACCGGCGCTTACAACCCTTAAGCGAGATATTCTGAATTATATGCAACAGTAAATCTACGACTCTCAAGCAAGCAGCAAAGCTTATTAGGAATAATGCCTAATAAGTTTTGCTGCTTTTTATTATATATAGACAATATGACAATTGTCATCCTAAAATCATGACAAAGTGCAGATGAATGACTATGAAATTTTTGTTAAAGTATGGTTAATCAATTCGCCTTACATGGATGTTGTGGGTCTTGTGGCGGTGTTTACTGTCTGTCTGCTACTTCATAAAGCACCGCAGCATTTGTTGCAGGACGTAACCCAAAACTGGTTGACAAAAGTGAGGTAACATGATGGGATGCAGGATGATATCCAACCTCAAGGTAGATTACACTCTTTATGGCGCAGCCGCCATAGCAGCGAATCAAGTGTTACAGCTTCCTAGTATGTTTTCCGCAACTGGCAAATGGGGGAGCAGAAAATGATTACTCCCGAAACAATGCAATATAAAATGGTCTTTTGCGATATTGATGGAACGCTCATAGATTCATCACATCGCATTTCGCGGGGGACCAGACAGAAAATACAGGAACTCTATCGTGCCGGAATCCCTTTTGTACTTGTTTCGGCGCGTATGCCTTCGGGGATTTTTCCTCTGCAGCGTGAATTGGGGATAAAAGCACCCATTGTTTGCTACAGTGGCTCACTGATCCTCAATGAACGCGGGGATACGGTTAAAACTGTTGGCATCGACCGTGAAAAAGCGATTCTTATTGATGACTTCGTTAAAAGAGAATGGAAGCAGGTTTGTTGCAGCGTCTATTGCCACTATGACTGGATTTCAGGCAATGTTCATGACAAATGGATCGAGCAGGAACAAAGCATCACGGCATCGGTGCCGAAAGAAGGTAGAATTTCTGACTTTATTCCACAAACAGAGCATATACATAAACTTTTGTGTATGGGGGAAGCCGAGGCGATCGCAGACCTTAACAATGCGTTGAAAGAAAAATTTTCCGGGCTTTCCGTTTACCGCTCCAAAGACACTTATCTTGAAATTATGGACGGAGCTGTCTCAAAATCCGGCGCGGTTAAGTATCTTTGCAAGGCCTATAATATTCCCATTGAAGCTACCGTATCATTCGGTGACAATTTCAACGATGTGGATATGCTGCTCGCCACTGGTACCTGCTTTACAATGGGCAACGCGCCGGCAGAGGTAAAAAGGCTGGTGAAAAATGTTACATTGGACAATGACCACGAGGGCGTGCTTGCGGGACTTAGACAATTGAATTTTTAGGAAAATCGTATATTATTTTGCTTGCGAAAGTGCAAGCGATAAGAGGTGCTATTATGGAACAACCTTTGCTTCTACATATGCAAGGTATTACCAAACTATTTCCGGGTGTGCGTGCGTTAGATGATGTGACGCTGGAGGTACAACGAGGCACTATTCACGCAATTTGCGGCGAGAATGGCGCAGGAAAATCAACCTTGATGAAGGTCCTTTCCGGTGTTTATCCTCACGGCTCCTATGAAGGAAAGATTTTCTACATGGGAAAAGAAATAGCGTTCAAGGACATCAAAGAATCGGAGAACGCCGGCATTGCGATTATTCACCAAGAGCTGACAATGATTCCGGAGCTATCTATTACTGAAAACATTTTTTTGGGAAATGAGATCGTAAAGCATGGATTGATTGACTGGGACGCTGCACGAAAACGCACGGCAGAGCTGCTTGCAAGGGTAGGGCTGACTATTGACCCCAACATCTTGATTAAGAACCTGGGAGTAGGCCAGCAGCAATTGGTGGAAATTGCGAAGGCACTTTCCAAAAACGTCAAGCTTTTGATTCTTGATG
>JAEWUH010000220.1 GCA_023397245.1 Bacillota bacterium
GAGTTTGATTCGGCCACATGGAAAAATGTTGCAAACCTGGTCAGCGGCTGGAGAAAATCAGGCTATTTCAATGCCGACCTCCTTACGGTGAACAATGAATCCTGCATAAAAAGCGTGGCCGAAGGAAAATCCGCTTTTGTCTTCACCGATAATTCCTTTATTTTAGCCGCTAAGGAAACCAAAGAAAACTGCAGTCTGAATATGATGCCGATTCCTTCCTGCAGCAAAGAAGACGCCCCTTCTCTGGTTGCCGACGAGGGAATTGCGCTGGGTATCTGGAAGAATTCGCCCCGCAAGGAAGCGGCAATCGCCCTTTTAAACTATTTGGCGCAGCCGGAAGTGGTGAGTAAAATTGCCGCTTCCGAGGGCAAACCGGCGGCGCTGAGCAGCGGCAAATCCGAAAGCGTGACCAACGGGGTTGACTATGAAAAGTACCGGAATACCGCGACATACCCCTATTTTGACCGGCAGTACCTTCCCACCGGCCTGTGGGATGTGATGTGCTCAACAGGGCAGGATATCGTTTCGCTAAAGCCCGGTGCGGTTGACGCTTCCGTTTCCGCAATGGAGAAAAACTTTAAGGATAAGTTTTATGTAGCGAGGTAAACCCGGCTGTACCTGCGCCAAAGTATTTTCTAAAGCGCCGCGGCGTCCATCGCCGGAACTTGCAGAACTCCCCCTGTTGGAATTAAAAAAGGCCGGAAATATCATATAATGAAAAGAAAAACGGAATGGGGTAAAAATCATGGAACTGCAAAATTATGTTACCGGGATTCAGCACATCGGACTTCCGACCAATTCAATGGAAAAAACCATTGAATTTTATACCGGACTGGGATTTGAAGTTGCGCATCGCACCGTAAGTCCTTCCGGCAATAAGATCGCGTTTTTAACATTAAAAAATCTGACGGTCGAAACCTTTGAAAACCACGCCGCGCCCGGAGTCCCCGGAGCAATCAACCATGTTTGCCTGGATGTAACGGATGTGGACGCCGCTTTTCAGGCTGCCAAGGAAAAGAATTACAACATAAAGGAAACCGAAGTTAAATTCCTTCCGTTCTGGGAAAACGGCGTTAAATTCTTTAACATCGTAGGGCCGAATAACGAAACCGTTGAATTCTGCCAGAAATTATAAACCGAGACCGGCGCAGCCGGTTCAGGCTACAGACAAACTTACCGAGACGAAACAGCCCGCCAGCGGATTGCTGGCGGGCTGTTTGTTTTAGAAACCGTTTTATTCCGATACGGCCGGCGCTTCCTTGAAAATTACTCCTTCCCGTTCATTTTCTCGATCATCGGGAGCATTTCCTCCCAGTCGCTTTCAAGCTGGTTCTGTTCCAGCTTATCCACCAGCGTTTTCGGGTTTATCACCAGAATCGCGCGGTTGTTCGCGTTCGGGAAACTTACGATTCCGTCGATAGAGGAGGAAGAACCGCCAATTTCCGGCACCGGCTTGAGATCGCTCCGGTTGATTTCCAGAACGTTGTTCAGCTCGTCCGCTTCCAGCGCAACTAGGGAGTTCCCGGAAGGCCGTACAATCAGAAGATGCGTCGCGGCTGCGGAAAGCGAATCCAGCCGCCCGAACAGCGCGTGGGTATCCAGAACCGCCAGGAACGTATCGTTGTACGGAACCGCGCCCTTGATCAGCCGGTTTTTGCCGGGGATCGGGATAATATTCCCGGTGTCTACGGCTTCCACCACCGTTGCCTGTTCCAATGCAAACAGCTGGTCGTTGATCCGGAACGTTACCAGTTTGGCATGCGCTTCATTCTCGGATAAATCAATATCGGACTGTTCGATCGACGTGTTCCCGGCGACGGACAAATTTCCCTCGTCATAATCCGCAAGCTTTTCAAAAACGACCGCGAGCACGTCGTTCCTGTAGCCGTCGCTGTTTTTGTATTCCCGGTAGCCGGAAGAGCAGCCGCAGCCCACCGCGTAATAGCATCCTTCGTAAACCAGAATCTCCGAAGCGGATTTGCCGTTTTCCAGCTCAAGCATTTCTGCTGGCAGTTTAATCTTTCCGCCCGGCTTGAGCGATTCGGCGGTGGACGAAATGACCGTGCCGTTCCTCCGTACAAACACCGCGAAGGAGCCGTCCTTGGACTTGATGGAATCCGTAAGCATGGCGCGGAACTGGTACTGGCTGTCGAACACGATTCCGATTCCGCCCACGGTAATGCGGCTGTTGCGGATATCCGTTACGGACGCGCCGTAAATATAGGTATAGCGGTTGTCGTAAAGCTCGCTTGCCGCGAAATGGGAAACAAAGTATTTTTCCTCCTGCGCGTTGTTCAGGATTCTGCGGATATAGCTGTCGTCCAGAACCTTGCCGATATCCCCGTTGCGCTCCGGGTTGGAAACCGCCACGATTCGGCCGCTGCGGTCGAACAGGAACAGATTGCTGTAAACGGTATAAAGGCTGTTGATGTAAGTGAGGACTTTGGTCAGCTTCGCCCGGTCCTTCGGGGTAATCTCGTCCTGCGCCAGAACGGTTTTGAACGTGGAATTCAGCGCCCACCACCTGCAGTCGTCCGACCGCTCGTACAGGTTGCGGTCCATGATATCCACGCAGAGGGACGCCAGAAAGCTTTCGTCCACAAGACTTGTGGAAATCACCGTTGCAAAAAGGTTCTGGATGGACTTTTCAAAAAGCTGGCTGATGCCGCTCCCGATTTTTCCGATGGAGCCGAGCAGCGGCTTGAGCTTGTAGAATTCGTCGTTGCCGTCCTCTTTGGTCAGAATCTGACCGTTGTAAACGATGCGCTTGAGCGAATGGTTGATCTCCTTTGTTTTGCCCACAATGCCGTTGAGCTCCTTGGAAAACGAATCCGCCTTGTCCATCAGTCCGGCCATCACGGTCGGGTCGCTCCCCCGGAGAGCGGCTTTTTCCTTAAACGCCAGCTTCAGCGGGATCATGATATGGCCCTTCCAGCCAAGACCGAAATATCCCTGATAACCCTGCGTGGAAACGGTTTTTGAAACATACTCAAGGCCGCGGTAATAGACGATCCCGTCCTTGTCCTCTCCCACCGGCTCAACGTGGATTCCCTCCGGCACATGGTTCGGGTCGCTGCTGGCGATGACGGTGTCGTTTTCATCAATAATCATAATAACGGAGCCGTCGTAATCGCCGGAAAGCTTTTTGAAGATACCCTGCGTTTCATTTTCAAAGCGGAAACAGAGGCAGATAATGCCCGCGACCTCTTCCGTACCCTCCTCATAAATCCTGCTGGAAAAAATATGAGCTTTCTTCTTGCCTGCCTGCAACGGGGACTGCTTAAAGGATTCCACAAAGCTTTCGATCGCGGTCAGCGTTTCATTCAGAAGCGGGTCGTCAATTTTCGTGCCCACAATCGGGTTGCCCGGGTCAAGGTTGGCCAAAACCGTAAAGTCCTTGTCCAGAATGATGATTTCCTCATAGACGGAGTACTTCGCCACATATTCCCGCAGGCGTTTCAGAATGAATTCCCGTTCCCCGTCGCTGCGCTCCTCCCTGCTGACAAAACGGCGGATATCGTCGTCCGTTGCAAGGAATCCGACGTCGGCCGTCCGTTCGTACAGGTTCCGAATCAGGATATCCACGGCGACCTGCGCTTTTGAGACGGTTTTCTGGTTCATTTTATTTAATGTTTCCGTAACCAGCGCGTCAATCAGTTCATCCTGCAGATTATAAAAACTGTCCTGTATCACGGTCATGCTGGGCAGAATCTTTTTGGACTGTACCGGGCAGTCGATCTCGCACAGGAGCTTCACATTGTCCCACTGGTCGTTCAAAGCGGAAATGCTGTTGCTGTATTTTTTTACATGCGGCATAAATTCCAGAAAATCTTTGCGTTTATAGGTCACCATTTTTCATCATCCCTTTTGAAAAAATAAAAGACGCTTTAAAGGCGAAACCTTTAAAGCGTCTTTGCTTTTATTATTTAATATATAATACCACTTTTATTTCCAAGATTCAACAGGTTCAGTTAATTTTTTTAACTTGGTAAATTAGTATCTTCTGCAGGCAGCTTCAAGATAAAATCCCAGATTGCCCGGGCGGCTGCTTCCCGGCCGGATGCCTCCGCCATAAATCCGGCGAGGTGCTCCGCGCCGGAGCGGTAGGAACTTTCTCCCGCAATCTTAAGCACCGCCGCGCGGATATTTTTTGCGCGCCAGCGCGTAATTGGGATACGGATGCAGGCGCCGCCCAAAACAGCGTTGTCCAGATTAATCTGCTGTTCCGGCTGCATGGCGACGCCCACCATCGGGGTGCCGCTTGCAAGCGCGGTCTGCACGGTTCCCTGCCCGCCGTGGCAGATTACAAGGTCAGCCATGGCGTTGACCAGCTTTGCCGGCACGAACCGCTCGATAAGCAGGATGTTGGGCTTCCCCTCCACAAGGGCTTGTGCTTCCTCAAGCGGGCATACGGCGCGCGGTACAAGCACCAATGCACTAAAGCGTTCCTGCGGCAAATCCGCAACCGCCCGGATTGCTTCCAGCAGGCATTCCTTTCTGCCGGAGCTGCCCATTGTGCAGAAAATATTGGTTTTCCCTTTATGTCCGTCCTGAAACAGCTTTACGATCTCCGGGTCCACCCGTTCGTTCTGATCCGGCATGGAATAAAGCGGGCCGGTAATTTTAAAGTTCTCCGGAATGGGAAGCCCTTTATAATATATGCTCAGGTCGTTTACGACCGTAAGGTCCGATTTCATCATATCGAAAAGGTTCCGCAAAGGCTCGCCGTGCCAGCCGCATTCTTTCGCCGCGCTGAGGATATTGGTCTGCCGGAGAATCGGCGCCTTTAACTTCAGGGATACCGGCATGGCCTTCATGATTTTCCGTCTTAGCCCTATCGGGAGATAGGTCAGAGGCCGGATCTGGTCGGGCACATCCTTCATTAAGTAGCAACCGTAGACCGTCGGTTCAAGCGGCAGGGGCAAAAAGCAGATTCCCGGTATCTGCGGCTGAACGATTCTTCGGGCAATACCGGCAAAGGGCCAGAACCCGTACAGAATAACGTCCGGGCGGCAGTCTTCCAGCGCGGAGATTTCTCCTTTCAGCAGCTCCAGATTGAGCTGCGGGCTTCCGACAAAATTGTTCCGACCCGGCCTTAAGTCGTTGTGGAATCCTACTCCGTCCAACGCGGGCGAAACCGGATAGATTTCAAAGCCGCTGTCCAGCACCTTCTGCTCAAATTTTCCCCCGTGGGAGAAAAACCGGACATTTACGGAATAGCCCTCCGGAGCATAATCACGCACGCCCTTTAAAATTTCCAGCGACCTGGTTGCTTCCCCGGCATCCTGCAGGGCAGCCGACACCGCAATACGGATTTGTCTTTTTCCCATTCTGTATGCCCACCCCTCATCCTAAAAAATATATTCCATTATAGTTCTACCTTTTCATAAGTCAATAGCCGCCCCGTCAAAGCCGGGACTTTCTCATGCCAAAGGGAACCGCATGAGGGGTCACGGCAGATCTGTCTTCCTGATGGGTAAAGCGGGGTTCCGTACTGCAAAAGAAGCCCGCAGGCAGGTTTTTTCCTGTCTGCGGGCTTACTGTAAGTCATTTTTTACCGGTCAAAAGTGATTAAATCCTGCGCGTAGGGCAGCTGCTCAATCCAGTCGCAGAACACGTGCCACTCATCCAGCTTATGGTTTTTGCGCGCGTGGTAGATATTGCCCAGGTTCTCATAATTGAACGTGCAGGTGCGCATCTGATTGTAGCTTGTGGGCAGGAGCTGAATCATGCTGTACCAGTCGGTTTTGTCCTTTGTTTCGTTATACTTGATGCGAAGCTGTTCCAGAAAGGCAATCACGCTTTCAAAATACTCCCGCGTTTCCGGGTTCATTTTCTCGCAGCTGAAATCCTCCGCGCGGAACGGGTTGCTGTGGATTTTGTGCATGGTGCTTGTGGAATTCGCGACCGTTCCCACCTTGTAGGTGTCGTATTCCTTCCACCAGTAAAGCGGCGCGGTGATATCCGCCGAAACGAAAATCTGGCGGATGAATTTCCGGTGATCCGAGCCCGCCCGGCACAGCTTCCGCGCCAGGCCGAGGTCGTTTTCCCCAAGGACGTAGCATCCGTTTTCGTCATAGCTGCTGTCGGATTTCGCCCAGCTGTTCAGCGGGTTCCGCGCCCCGCGAATCGCGTTTTCCAGATTCATAACGCTGACGCGCTGTACTTCAATCATTGTTTTTCCTCCCGGCAGTTTCAAAATCTTGGTTTTATTATATAGCATCCGGGTTCAAAAGTAAATTTTAATTGCGTCCCGCAGTCCGACTGCATTTTAAAAGGCCGGAGACAGAATCCCGGAAAAACCTTTTCATAATTTCTGGATAGGACGCGAATAATAAGAAAAACAAAACAGAAAGGCCCTTACACGAATGGATTTTAAAACCTTTTATACGGATAAACGGCGCAGACGGATGAAGCTGTTCTTTAACCCTGCTTCGGGGGAAGCCAACCATTTCCAAATTGGGCTGGCGGATGTGGTGAAAGAGCTGGAGAAATGGAGATTTATCCCGGAGGTCTGCGTGCTGAGCATGGATTCCGATCTGCCAAAAATGGTTCAGGAGTCGCTGGCGGCGGGAATTCGCCTGTTCGCGGCCTGCGGGGGTGACGGCACCGTTTCCTCCGTGGCCAAAGCCGTTGCGGGCAAACCCGCAACAATGGGCATCATCCCGATGGGTACACAGAACAACGTGGCGCTCAGTCTGGGAATCCCGGCAGACCTGACGGCTGCCGTTGCCGTTCTGCGCACGGGGCGGCGTATCCGTACGGATACCGGCAGGTTGCTCTGCGGAGACACCGAAACGTCCTTTGTGGAAATCTGCTCCGTGGGTCTGATGTCCTCCCTCTTCTCTGCGAGCGACGATATTCAGCACGGACATTTGGAAAAGGTGGGCGATTTTCTGGCAAAGTTCGCAGCCTGCGCGCCCTCACAGATAAAAATGCTGCTGGACGGGCGGCAGGAAATCATTACCACCGGGCATGTTGTGCTGGTAACCAATATGCCGTATATCGGAAAACATTATCAGGTAGGCGCAAAGAACGCATACCGGGACGGCTACCTCGATATCATGCTGTGCTCCGGCAACTCCAAGCTGAACCTGATCGGCTGCGCGGTGAAAGGAACCGCCAGGGTGGAGAACACGGATGACCCGCGCATCCAGCGGTACCGCGCAAAAAAGGCGGAAATCGACACGGAGCCGCCCATGCCCATTATGGCGGACGGCAGGGATTTGGGAGAAGGCCCCGTTCACGTTGAAATCAATCATCATTCACTGGCGGTAATGGTACCCAAAGTCCCGTTAACCGGGCAAGAAAAGACGGAGGAAACGAAATGACCGGATATTACAGAAATACTCTTGCAGGCAGGGAGAAAATCACTCCCGGATGGATTTTATACCGCATCCGGCGCGTTCCCCCCGTTTACTGGCTCCTGCCGCTGGTCGCGGCGATCGCCCTGTTTTCGGCCACCGTTCCTTATTCCTTCTGGGTGCATTTCCGCTCAATTTTCCGGGCACGGTCGCTGCTGGTAAACATGCTGCTGCTGTTCGGGCTTATCGCTGTTTCGCTGATCTGGACGACCGGACAGACGATTGACGCCGCTGTTTTTGCTTTCTTTAACCGGCGGGGAAGCCGGCCTGTCTGGCTGGACCGCACGATGCGGACAATTACCGAATTCGGAAACGGGATTGTGACGCTTGCCATTGCGGTAACTTTGTATTTTCTTGTAAACCATCATTTGGCCTATGAGTTCATACTGGGTACTCTGGTGATGTGGCTGATTGTCGAGCTGCTCAAGGTAATGATCCGCCGCACCCGCCCGTTCGCAAAGCTAACCGGCGTGCGCGTGGTGGGCACAAGGGCAAGGGGACATTCCTTTCCCAGCGGGCACACCAGTCAGGCGTTTTACACGGCCACTATTTTCATCAACTATTTCCACGCCGCCCCGGGAGCGGCTTTCCTGCTTTATCTGGCGGCCCTGATTGTCGGGATTACAAGGATGTATATGGGAATGCATTACCCGCGCGACGTACTGGCGGGTGCAATCCTCGGAACCTGCTGGGGGCTGATGGGCGCGGCAATGAACAATTATATCTTCTAGTTATAACTGATCGATGTAGCTTTGCAGGTTCTGAACAAACTTACCGATCTGCAGGCCGTCCAGCAGGGCGTGGTTCACCTGCACGGAATACGGCAGAAGAACTTTGCCGTCCTGCTCAAAATATTTGCCCCACGAAAGCCGCGGCACGGAGTCGTCCCGGTCCAGCGATATTGTATGGGACACGCCTGTAAACGAAACCCACGGCAGACAGGTGATGTAAATCACGTCGTCGCGGTTTTCCGCCGACGCCGGAAAATGCTCGGTCTGCTTTTCCGAGGCTTCCTTTGCACTGCGGCAAAACTCAAAGAGATCATCCTTCATATCCACCGTAACGTATTTGAAAAGCTCGCTGCCCTTTGACAGATCGGTGAAGGACGGATGGGTAATTTCGTGCAGCACAACGCCGTCCTTCCGGATACGGCAGCGGAATTCGGGAATCCGGTTGCAGACGAGCGTGGACGCAAAGATCATGGAATAATAGAACGAAAGCCGGTTTTTCTTTACGAAATCAAGGAAATGTGTCACATCGATATTCATGCAGATATTTGTCTGCGGATAGTCCATGCGGTGAAAAAACTCAAAATGCTCTTTCCGAGGCCATTTTTCAAGGTCGATATATTTCAATTTTTACTCCTCCTGTTGTTAATTCCTTTTTGTATATTGTACGACCGCAAAGGGAATTCTTCAATAGCAGAGGACGAAAAGGGCTGACGGAATAAATTTTCCGTCAGCCCTTAATTGCTATCTATTTATTGTTTTCTGCCCGTAATAGGCGTTTACCCCGTGCTTGCGAAGGTAATGCTTGTCTAGCAGCACCTGCTGCATGGGCGGGTTGGCCCTTGCAATCGCTTCGGTGTGCCACGCCATCATGGCCAACTCCTCCAGAACGACGGAGTTGTGGACCGCTTCAAAACAGTCCCTTCCCCACGTAAAGGGGCCGTGCGAGCGGACAAGGACGGCCGGGATGGCATACGGATCAATATTCTGAAAAGTTTCCACAATCACCGTTCCGGTCTCTTTTTCATATTTCCCGCGGATTTCCTCCGGCGTCATATGCCTCGTGCATGGAATTTCCCCGTAGAAATAATCGCCGTGCGTCGTACCGTAAGCGGGAATACCGCGGCCTGCCTGCGCCCAGATGGTTGCCCAGCGGGAATGGGTGTGAACCGCGCCCCCGATGTCTTTAAAGTGATTGTAAAGCTCGCAGTGCGTTGGCGTATCGGAGGAAGGATTCAGCCTGCCCTCCACTTTTTCCCCTTTGAGGTTCACCACAACCATGTCGTCGGGTGTCAGCTTGTCATAATCCACACCGGAAGGCTTAATGACGAACAGTCCGCTTTCCCGGTCAATACCGGAAACGTTGCCCCAGGTAAAAACCACAAGGTTATGTCTGGGCAGCAGCATGTTTGCCTCATAAACCTGTTTCTTCAATTTTTCTAACATAGCAGCACCTCATTTATAACGCGCGGAGTTAAAAAGCCCCGCGCGTTTTTTCACCGGTTATTTCTTCAGCTTCCAGATCAGATCGTTCCAGGTAAGCTCCCTGCGGAGTTCATCAATGTTTGTATCCTTGCCGATATGGATGAATTCAATATCCATGATCTCGGCAAAGTCGCGCATTTCATCGGCGGTAAGCGCATAGCTGATCACGGAATGGTGTGCGCCGCCCGCGTAAATCCACGCTTCCGCGGAGGTTTCAAGGCTCGGCAGGGGCTTCCACAGAACAGCGGCAACCGGCAGCTTCGGCATATCGTGCGTCTGCTTCTGGCAGATGACGTCGTTTGCAATCATGCGGAAGCGGTCACCCATATCAACAATCGTAACCAGTACGGCCGGGCCGGCGGCGGCTTTGAAGGTCAGGCGGGCCGGGTCCTCACGGTCGCCGATTCCGAGCGGAACAACCTTGATCTTCGGCTTTTCGCAGGCAACCGACGGACATACCTCCAACATATGAGCGCCCATGTTCATGCCGCATTCCGGGTCAAAATTATAGGTATAATCCTCCATAAACGCCGTGCCGCCCTTGCTGTCCGCGGTCATCAGCTTCATAATTCTGCAGAGCGCGGCGGTTTTCCAGTCGCCCTCCCC
>JAEWUH010000227.1 GCA_023397245.1 Bacillota bacterium
GCGCTATATACAGCCGATTGATAGAAGAGATGATGCAAAAGTCAAATGGGAAGAGCTTGAATCGAAGCTAGGTCCATTTATAAAGAAGTTCATTAGTCATTATGTGATACATAGATTTGGAAATAACGAAAATAAAGAGACGGATTATCGTATTATAAAAACACAAACCAAAGGAGGAAACATAAACGAACTGCTGGATGATATTAAGCTGAAATCTGAGTATTATTTAAAATTTATTAGTCCTCAAAAGGATGGAGAGGATGCGAATTGCGAGAAATATGAATATGAGATTTTTAATTTCTTTAAAAGTAAAAGACAAGAGCAATTTCGACCGATTATTTTAAGCCTAATACATCAAAAAGAAATCGGAAAACTGACAGAGGGCCTTTATAAACAAACATTAAGGTTCATTTATAACTTCTACGTTTGTTATAATATTATTGGAGAAGAACGTTCAAACAACCTGCAAGACATCGTGAAAAAATATGCTCCAATTTTAGAAGATGATTTTAATAAGGCGAATTTGGAGTTGTTTGCAAGATCATTAAAGGGTAAAATTCCAAGTTTAACCTGGTTTGAAAGTTCTTTTGATAATTTAGGATGGTCAAATCATTCAGAGATGTTTAGAGGTGAAAAGAATAAAACTAGGGTTCAAATTACATTAGAAATAATAGAGAAATTTGTATCACAGCGCAACGATATTGGAGAATTTACAATTGAGCATGTTTTGCCCGATTCTTATGGGGAAGAGAACGCTCATATTGGTAATTTAATTCCATTAGAGGATGCACTAAATCAACGGTGCAGTACAAAATCCTTGCAAGATAAGTACGCTATATATTCTGGATCTACCTTTAAAACTGCACGAAATTTTGCTGAAAGATATAGCACAAAAGAATTCAAACCAATAGATAGAACACTATTTTTAGCACGGCTAATTTATAATAACATCCTTGCCTTAAATCAATTTGATTTTAAAAATGATGTTTAGGAGGGTTATTCATGGGTGTCGGCGAGAGAGAGAAGATAACACAGGATCGGATTATCAAACTATTCGTGAACGAACTGGGATATACTTATCTCGGCGATTTTACCGACCGGCTGAACAACTCTAATGTTGAACAAGAATATCTGCGCGTATTTCTCAAAAGGGAAGGGTATTCTGATGTACTGATAGACCGTGCCATTCGTGAACTGGTTAATGCTGCAGATAATCAGCAAATCAATCTGTATGACCTCAACAAGGATACATATTCTCTTCTCCGATATGGAGTAAAAGTCAGTGAGAATGTCGGCAAGCATAAAGTGACTGTTCAGTTTGTGAATTGGGAAGAGCCACTCAAAAACGACTTTTACATCGCTGAGGAGGTCACTTATATTAGTAAACAAACCAAACGTCCAGATTTGGTTTTATATATCAATGGTATCGCTTTTGGCGTGATTGAATTGAAGCGAAGCACGGTTTCCATGGCGGAGGGTATCCGTCAGAATCTTACCAACCAGCGCAGAGAATTTATCATGCCGTTCTTCGCTACGATAGGTCTTGTTATGGCAGGAAACGACTCCGAAGGCCTCAGATACGGTGTGACAGGCACATCGGAAAAGTATTATCTTTCATGGCGCGAAGACGAAAATGCGGCTGATAAAGTTTCTGTGGCTGTACGGCAGTGTAATGATAATTATCCAATTCGACTCGATAAGAATCTGATTTCGCTTTGCAGTAAAGAACGGTTTATTGATATTTTGCATAATTTCATGATCTATGACAACGGCATGAAGAAAACCTGTCGTCCAAACCAGTATTTTGGTGTAAAGACTGCGCAAGACTATATCATGCGTCGTGAAGGTGGTATCATCTGGCATACACAGGGCTCTGGGAAGTCTCTCACAATGGTGTGGCTTAGCAAGTGGATTAAAGAAAAAGTGTCGGATAGCCGGATTCTGATTGTTACTGACCGGGATGAACTGGATACGCAGATTGAACGGGTTTATAAAGGCGTTGATGAGAAAATTGTCCGTACAAAAAGCGGACGTGATCTTGTAAATAAGATCAACGACACATCTCCATCTCTAATGTGTTCATTGATACACAAGTTTGGCAGGCGTGGCGGTGAGGCATCAGATAGCGATTATGAGAGCTTCATTGAAGAAGTAAAGCATGCGCTGCCGCAAGACTTTTGTCCCAAGGGCAAATTCTATGTGTTTGTAGACGAGTGCCACCGTACCCAATCCGGAAAGCTACATAAAGCGATGAATATTATTTTGCCCAACGCGGTCTTTATCGGCTTTACGGGTACGCCCCTTATGAAAAAGGACAAACAGACAAGCCTTGAGATTTTTGGCCCATATATTCATAAATACAAGTTTGATGAAGCTGTTCGCGATAAAGTGGTGCTTGATCTGCGTTATGAAGCCCGAGAAGTGGAACAAGATGTTGTTTCTCAGGAGAAGATCGATGCATGGTTTGAGTCAAAAACACGCGGGTTGAACGATGTATCAAAGGCGCGACTTAAAAAACGCTGGGGCAACCTTCAAAAGGTGTTCAGTTCTAAGGCACGATTGGGCATGATTGCATCAGATATTATATTTGATATGGAAACGAAGCCACGCCTGCGAGAAGAGGGACACGGAAATGCCATACTTGTATCAGGGAGTATCTATCAGGCGTGCAAGTACTATGAAATCTTTCAAGAGAGCGGATTAAAGAAGTGCGCAATTATCACCTCTTATTCGCCCAATCCCGGTGACATTAGAACCGAAACTGTCGGAGATGACGGGGAGACCGAGGCTGTTGAGCAATATGGAATCTACAGAAGAATGCTTGATGGCAAGGATGCTGATACTTTTGAAGCTGAGGTTAAGAAGAAATTTATAGAGCAGCCGGATCAGATGAAGCTTCTGATTGTTGTGGACAAACTGTTGACCGGGTTTGATGCTCCGCCGGCTACATATCTGTATATAGATAAATCCATGCGGGATCACGGCCTGTTTCAGGCAATATGCCGTGTTAATCGACTTGATGGTGAGGATAAGGATTTCGGCTATATTATCGATTATAAAGACTTGTTCCGCTCACTTGAAAAAGCGGTCGGTGATTATACTTCGGAAGCGTTTGATAATTATGACAAGGAAGATGTATCTGGCCTTTTGAATTACCGTTTGGATAAGGCAAAAGACCAATTGGAAGATGCTTTAGAGGCATTACGCGCTTTATGCGAACCCATCTCTTTGCCTCGCAATGATATTGACTATATCCATTATTTTTGCGGTAGAAACTCCGAAGCGTTCGATTTGGACGAACTGGAAGCGAACATGCCAAAACGAGAACAGCTCTACGATTTGTCGGCGACGGCCTTGCGCGCTTTTGCCGAAGTATCTGGCGAACTGCATGAGAAATACGGTTATACAGCTGATAAAATCAAAGCGCTCGACGAAGAAGTACAGAGGTTTATTAGGATTCGAGATGTTGTTCGTGCGGCGAGCGGCGACTATATCGACCTAAAGGGGTACGATCCGGACATGCGGCATTTGATCGACACATATCTTTCGGCTCAACCTAGCAGAGTATTATCTTCATTTGGCGATTTGCCGCTTGTTCAGCTACTTGTTGAGAGTGGTATTGATGCTTTAAAAGAGATGCCAGCCAAAACAAGAGAACAACAGGATGCGGTTGCTGAAACCATCGAGAATAATGTGCAGAAAGAGATTGTTGAAAAGCATCAAAGCAATCCTAAATACTATGAAAAAATGTCCGCGCTTCTCAAAGAGCTGATTGATCAGAGAAAGAACGAAGTAATTAACTACGAAGAATATCTTAAGCGAATCGTTGAACTGGCGAAGGATATCCGTAAGCCAGAAAGCACTTCCCGTTACCCTGAAAGTATACGGCAAAGCGCTGCTATGCGTGCGCTTTACGATAACCTTGACGGTGATGAGGACCTTGCTATCAATGTTCACAAGGCAGTTCTTGATGCACGGCTGGATGGTTTTAGGGGCAACATCGTCAAGGAAAGAAAGATTAGACGTGCGATTGAGGCTGCTTTGCACGGCGATAAACCCAAAGCGCTTGAGCTGATGAAAATTGTTAATGAGCAAAGTGAGTATTGATGATAAATCTAACAGTAAGCGGAATTGAAATTGCCGCAGAAAAAAAACATATCAAAAATATGTATATTCGTGTTATCCCACCTGATGGCAAGGTTAAAATCACTGCCCCAAAATCCACAACTGAGGAGGCCATCAGGATGTTCGCTGTTTCGCGTATTTCATGGATTAAAAAGCAAAGACAAAAATTTATTGATCAGCCAAGGCAAACGGAACGCAAATATGTGAACGGTGAAAGCTATTATTTGTGGGGACGACGGTACCGTCTGGATGTTGTATACAACAATACCCGTAATGATGTTTCTGTCAGTGGACAAAAAATTGTTCTACAGGTGCGTAAGGAGAGCACCCCCCAGCAACGTGCCAATGTAATTGATAATTGGTATCGCGAAATATTAAAGAATACAATTCCCCCTGTGCTTGAAAAATGTGAGGAGTGCGTGGGAGTTAAGTTGAACGAATGGAAAATCAAGAACATGCGGACAAAATGGGGGACGTGCAACACTTCTAAAAAGCGGATATGGCTTAATCTACAGTTAGCGAAGAAAACGCCAGAATGCCTTGAATATGTTATCATTCATGAGTTAGTTCACCTTCTTGAAAAAAGCCATAATGATATATTTAAGGCACATATGGATAGGTTTTATCCGAAATGGCGGTTGGTAAAAGCAAACTTAAATGAGCAGATGCTAGATCACATGGAGGAATAGTTTAAACCAAGAAAAGAATTATTTATAGGGTGATTTAAAAGAAATATCACAAAACCGATAGGGGGTAATTTTCTCAGTTTAGCAGTAGACCTGAGTAGACAAAAGTAGACATTAGGCCTCTGGAAGGGCTGATATTGAATGAAATTCAGTGATACGAGATAAGAAATAGGAGGGCTATCTTGCAGACAGAATGGAACGAGTTAACAAGCAGTAGACACGTTGAAATACATATTCTGCAAGTTCGACTCCCCTCGCCTCCACCACGGCAATCAAATCCGAACCCACTCTTTATCGGAGAGGCGTTCGGATTTGTTTTTTATATGGCACCTCTTGATAAAAACGCAGGAGGTATAAAATGAAAAAGGATTTA
>JAEWUH010000242.1 GCA_023397245.1 Bacillota bacterium
GTCTTGCACTGGGCAAAGGGGTTATCATCGCAACCGACTTTGCAGAAGCGCAGGACGCAGTCAAGACGATTATGGAGGATAAAGTGTTCGGCTCTTCCGGCAACCGGATCGTTGTGGAAGAATTTATTACCGGGCCGGAAGTATCGGTGCTGGCCTTTACAGACGGGAGCTGTGTGAAACCGATGGTTTCCTCCAAAGATCATAAGCGCGCGCTCGACAATGACAAGGGTCTGAACACGGGCGGAATGGGCACGATCAGCCCGAATCCCTATTACACCGATGAAGTTGCGGAAACCTGTATGAAAACCATCTTTCTCCCGACGATTCAGGCGATGAATCAGGAAGGCAGAAGGTTTAAGGGCTGCCTGTATTTTGGTCTTATGCTTACCAAGGATGGGCCAAAGGTTATTGAATACAATTCCCGCTTCGGCGACCCGGAAACGCAGGTGGTGCTGCCGCGCCTGAAAACGGACTTTGTGGATATCCTGCAGGCGGTCATTGAAGAACGCCTGGAATCCCAGCCCATTGAATGGAGCAGCGACGCCTGCGCGTGTGTGGTAATGGCTTCCGGGGGTTATCCGGGAAAATACGCCAAGGGCATCAAAATAACCGGTCTGAACGAAAACGGCCAGATTGACGGTGCTACGGTATACCACGCGGGAACGGTCTGGAAAGAGGATGCGTTTTATACCAGCGGCGGACGCGTGCTGGGTGTAACCGCCCTCGGCGCTACGCTGAGGGAAGCGTTAGGCAAGGCTTATTCCGCGGTTGGAAAAATCCATTTTGACGGCGCGCATTACCGCCACGATATCGGAGAATAAAATTTCATTGCTTCTTCCCGTGTAAAAGCGGGGAGAGACAATTTTTATTTGGGCATGAAAAAGGCGATACGGTGAATTTACCGTATCGCCTTAATAATTTATCGTTATTCTGCCAAAGCCCGTGAAAGCCAGGCATCCGCAATATCCATTGCAAGATAAAGGCCGTTCTTTTCGCTGGACTTGACAATCTGCTTGCGTGCACGAATATTCTGGTCGGTATACATCAACTGTATTGAAACCCGATCCGCTACGTCCATATCCTGAACTTGTTTTTTGCTTTTGATTTCAAGCTTTACGACATATTTATCCTTCATGCTTCCGTAATAAATCACATCACCGCAGCGCATCAGCGGTTTGCCTTTATAAGTGGGAAACTGCGGCGCGCTTTCCGTATTCTCATTCATTCCAATGTCTCCTTTTGTTCAATTAATAAAGTGCTTCATATTCATGTTGTGATTTACTCACCTAAATAAGATTTCAATAGCACCTGAAGCAATTCATCGCGGTCAATCCTGCGTATAAGACTGCGTGCGTTGTTGTGTGTGGTAATATAGGTGGGATCCTCGGAAAGAATATAGCCGACAATCTGGCTAATCGGATTATACCCTTTTTCTTTCAAAGAATCGTAAACAAGGGTCAGTATTCTTTTGATATCCCCTTCACGATCATTACCGAGTGAAAAAGTCATCGTCTTATCCAGCATGGAAACACCCCCAGTATTGTCATAATACATCATAAACAGGATAAATTCAAGAGCTATTTTATGAACTCGAAATTAGGAACGCAGATTAGCGCCTACCTTTTCAAGCTCTTTCATGACTTTTTTCATGACTCCGGAGGTGTGTTCATCCGTCAGCGTACTGTCGTTTGAACGCAGGACAATACTGAAAGCAACGCTCTTTTTGTTCGCTTCAATCTGTTCCCCTCTGTAAACATCAAAGAGCTTGATCTGTTCCAGAAGGCTGCCGGCGCCTCGTACGATTGCCTTTTCAAGGATAAGCACGGGGATGCTGTCATCGCAGATGAGAGCGAGGTCTCTGGTTACCGCCGGGAATTTCGGCAGCGGCGTATATTTTTTCTCATCCTTTGCGTATTCGAACATGAGGTCTACGTCAAGCGTAAAGCAGTACACTCTTTCGCCGATTCCATAGGTTTCAGCGGCTTTTGGATGAATTTCACCGATGATGCCGAGGCGTTTTCCATCCAGAGTAAGCACCGCGCAGCGTCCCGGATGGTAGCTGTACTCATCGGAGGATGCTTCAATATCGTAATTCTCTACGCTCAGTTTTTCCAGAATTTGTTCCGCCATACCCTTTGCGGTGAAGAAATCCGCGTCATTGCCGTACATTCCGCAGATTAAAATCGGTTTTTCTAACGGAAGCTTATCGTCCTGGGTCGGAATATACTCCATTGCCAGCTCAAACAGGCAGGCTGAAGCGTTGCGGTTGTTGTAGTTCCGGGCCAGAATCTCAAGCATGGAAGGAAGGGCGGTGGTTCTCATGATGCTGGTATCTTCGCCAAGCGGGTTGGAAATCGTGATGGATTTGCGCAGCGGGGAATCTGCAGGCATCCGGATTTTATCGTAATATTTCGGGCTGATAAAGGAGTAAGTCATAATTTCGCTTGCTCCAAGAGCCAGCATGGTATCGCTGATGGTACGCTCAAATTTCTGGCGCGGCGTATATTTACCCTGCGCGCCGCCGGAAAGCGAGGTGCCGGGAATTTTATTGTAGCCGTAGAATCGGGCAATTTCTTCGGCGATATCCGCTTTATGCTGCAGGTCGGGGCGGAAGGTCGGCACGATGATCTCGTCGCCGTCAAATGTGCATTCAAGCTTTTTCAGGATAACCTTCATTTCATCCGCGCTGAGCTGGATGTCAAGAAAACGGTTGATCCAACCGGTTTCCAAACGTATTCTTGTGGGCTCAGTACCGGAATGGTCGTCAACGATCACGTCGTCCATCACATCGCCGGCGTCCAGCAGTTCAACCAATTCGCAGGCACGTTCCAGCGCCGGCAGGCAGTTGTTCGGGTCAAGCCCTTTTTCGTAGCGGGAGGAGGCGTCCGTCCTCATACCCTGATCTCTTGCGGTGGTGCGCACGGAAACGCCGTTGAAGCAGGCGGATTCAAACACAATGGTGTTGGTATCGTCCACGATCCCGCTGTATTCGCCGCCCATAACACCGGCAATCGCAATCGGTTTGTTTGCGTCGGCAATCACGAGGTTTTTTGCGTGAAGCGTATGCTCCACACCGTCCAGCGTGGTGATGGTTTCGCCGTCTTTTGCGCGGCGCACACGGATTTTGCTTTCCTCAATGAAGCGCAGGTCGAAGGAATGCATCGGCTGGCCGTATTCCAGCATGACATAGTTCGTAATGTCCACGATATTGTTGATCGGGCGAACGCCCATGGCGCGGAGTCTTTCACGCATCCAGCGCGGGGAGGGCTTTACGCGTACATTCTTTACAATGCGCGCGGAATAAATCGGGCATAAATCCGTTGCTTCCACTTTTACGTCAAGCAAGCCCTTACAGGAGCCGTGACCGGCTTTGACAACCGGCTTATGCAGCACAAGCGGTTTGTCAAAGGTCGCGGCGGCTTCCCTTGCAAGGCCGATGACAGAGAAACAGTCCGGACGGTTGGAGGTGATCTCAAATTCTACCTTCGTATCGTCAAAGCCGAGCGCTTCGCAGATCGGCTGTCCGAGCTTGCAGTCTTCCTGCAGGACGAAGATACCATCCTCTATGGCGTACGGAAAATCATGCTTGGTCAGACCAAGCTCGCCGAGCGAGCAGAGCATCCCGTTGCTCTCCACGCCGCGCAATTTTCCTTTTTTAATCTTTTTGCCGCCCGGCAGAGTAGAATTGTTCAGTGCGGCAGGCACGATGTCGCCGGCCTTTAAATTCTGCGCTCCGGTTACAATCTGAACCGGTTCGCCGGAGCCGATATCGATTTTCGTAATCCATAAATGGTCGGAATCCGGATGCTTATCCAGAGAAAGCACCTTTCCGACTACCACGTTTTCAATTTCGCTGCCTTCTTTTTCCCAGCCTTCTACCTTGGAACCGCTCATCGTCATAGCTTCGGTGAAGCTGCGGATCGGCATATCGTCAAGTGTTACGAACTCTTTTAACCATCTCATTGAAAGATTCATTGCTTACGCCTCCTTAAAATTGTTTCAGGAATCTTACGTCGTTTTCATAGAAAAGGCGCAAATCGTCGATATTATATTTCCGCATGACAACGCGCTCAAGCCCCATTCCAAGCGCAAAGCCGCTGTAAATTTCCGGGTCGATTCCGCAGTTGGAAAGCACCTTCGGGTGAACCATGCCGCAGCCCAGAATTTCAATCCAACCCTCGCCCTTGCAGAGACGGCAGCCTTCGCCGTGGCAGTTAAAGCACTGCACGTCCACCTCGGCGGACGGCTCGGTGAACGGGAAATGATGGGGGCGGAAGCGTACGACCGAATCCTCGCCGTACATACGCTTCACAAAGGTTTCCAGGGTGCCTTTCAGGTCTGCAAAGGTAATCCCCTTGTCAACAACCAGACCTTCGATTTGATGGAACAGGGGGGAGTGGGTGGCATCCATCGCGTCGGAGCGGTAAACCCTTCCGGGCGAAATGATGCGGATTGGAGGCTTCTGTTTCTCCATAACGCGCACCTGAACCGGAGAAGTCTGCGTACGGAGCAGAATATTATCGTTGATATAAAACGTATCCTGTGTATCCCTTGCCGGATGGTCCTTCGGGATATTGAGCGCCTCAAAGTTATAATAATCGTATTCGACTTCCGGGCCGCTCACGATGTCGAAGCCCATGCCAACAAAAATTTCCTTGATGGCGTCAAGCTCAATGCTGAGCGGATGTTTTGCGCCCAGCTCATGATGCTTTCCGGGCAGGGTAACGTCGATTTTTTCCCGTTCAAGCCTTTTGGCGGTTTCTTCTTCCTTAAGCTCGGCGGCGCGCTTTACCAGATCCGCTTCAATAAACTCACGGATTTCGTTGGCCATCTGGCCGATTTTCGGGCGTTCCTCCGCAGAAAGGCTTCCCATTTGTTTTAAAATGGAGGTCAGTTCTCCCTTTTTGCCGAGATACTTGATCCGCAGATTTTCAATGATCTGCTGACCTTTTGCTTCGTTCAGCTCCCGGATTGCGTTTTCGCGGATTTTTTCGAGCTGCTGCTTCATAGCATATCATTCCTTTCATTCAAAAACGAAATTAATTTATCAAATAAAAAAAGCCTCCGTCCCCGCAAAGGGACGAAGGCGAACGCTCCGTGGTACCACCCTAATTTATAACTCGTTGCGACGTATAACGGCGTCAGCCGTCGCAGCCTACTGAAGGTTCAGCCGCGCCACTCCAAAGGGAACTTCGCCTTTCCTCTCACAAGCACGTTTTCAGCCGGTGGCGCGCTCTCTCTGCGTGAGGTGAAAAAAGGTTACTTCCTTTTTCATCGTGTTAATCATTACTAAATAATATATCACCATAAATTAAAAAATGCAAGAAAATCATTTTTGTTCCGGGCATTTGCCTGCGGAATCGCGGATAATCAGCTCCGGTTTCAGGAGCAGCTTGCTGATGCTGACCCCGCCAATCAGCTCCTCAAGCATCATAAACGCGCTTTTGCCGATCGCGACCCGGTCCTGCCGGATGGTGGTGAGGGTGGGGGTCAAATGCTGGGCAATGGGGAGATCGTCAAATCCGATCACGCTTACATCCTCGGGAACGCGCTTTCCCAGTCGGTTCAGCTCGGCGATCACGCCGGAAGCAATCAGGTCGCTGGCGCATACGATTGCTGTAGCTCCATTCTGAATAAATGTGCCCACATGATCTTTTGCGCAGCCGGGAACATAGTAGCCGTTGGCAAGCAGCGCGGGCTCAATTGGAACCGAGTACCGTTCCATGCTTTGCGTAAAGGCAAGATACCGTTCATTGGTTACCATACTGTTTTTGGAGCCGTTCAGCAGGGCGATCTTTTTGTGACCGTTATCCACGAGGTATTTTACCGCTAAATCAATTCCGTTATACCCGTCGGTACCCACATAACCGACATGTTTGTTCGGGATATAGTTGTCAAGCAGTACGGTCGGCACCGTAGTTTTATAGAGCTGTTTAATATAATCGTCATGAAGTTCAAAACCCAGGAGAAAAGCGCCGCTGAAACCGTACCGCAGCATAAAGGAATCGAACTTCTCCTGCGTCTGCAGACTGAGGCTGGAGGGAATTACGGTAACATCGCAGTGGCGTCTTGCCGCGCTCAGTTTAAAACCGACAATGATTTCATAGCCGAACTGATCAATGTTTTCGTATTCCATATTTTCAATCATCAGGCAGACTTTGCGGTTGCCTAATTTCTGAACCTTTTTTGAGGAATATCCCATTTCAACGGCGGTATCCAGTACGAGCTGCCGCATTTGTTCGCTGATGTCACTTGCACCGTTCAAGCCCTTTGAAACCGTGCTTACCGCAATGCCGAGCTTATTTGCAATATCCTTTATTGTTGCCATGTAATCCCCCGTTTCTGTTTCAGATTCAGTATATACTTTAACGAATACGGTTTTCAAGACTTTTACAATAATTCATGAGAAAGAATTTCTGATCTATTTAAATCTTCAAATTCTATTGACACATAACGTAAATAATGGTATTATTCAAAATGAATTTCGAAATATTACGAAAATATGAAACAGGATAGCTAAAAATGGGAGACATTCACAAAAAATTGCATTGATTTTTATAAAATTTATATTGGAGGCAGAGAAAAAAGAAATTCAGAATTAGGGTGAGACTTAATGCCAATAAGAAAAACCAGGCGGCTGGGGCGCGGCGCCGGAGTGCTGCTTCCGGTCAGCAGTCTTCCTTCCAATTACGGAATCGGTACCTTTGGCGCGGAAGCGTTTGCGTTCATCGATTTTCTGAAGGAGGCGGGGCAGTCCTGCTGGCAGGTACTGCCAATCGGCCCGACCGGTTTCGGTGACAGCCCGTACCAGTCATTTTCCGCTTTTGCGGGGAATCCCTATTTTATCGATCTTGACCTGCTGATTCAGGAAGGGCTCATCACGGCCGGGGAAGCGGCTTCTTATGACTGGGGCGGCAATGCTTCCGAAGTGGACTACGCAAAAATTTTTACTTCCAGATTTCAAATTTTGCATCTTGCTTTTGCGCGGAGCGCGCACGAAAAGACGGATTCGTTTCAGGAATTCCTGAAAGGCAACGAATACTGGTTGGATGACTACTGCCTGTTTATGGCGCTGAAATTTTATTTTCAGAATGAGTCGTGGCAAGGCTGGCCGCAAGACATCCGTTTTTATGAAAAAAACGCGGTTGAAAGCTATTCAAACATACTTGCGGATGAAATCCGGTTCTGGAAATTCTGTCAGTTTAAATTCTTTGAGCAGTGGGGAAGAGTAAAGAGCTACGCCAACGAAAAAGGAATCCGTATTATCGGGGATATCCCGATCTATACCGCGCCGGACAGCGCGGATGTCTGGACGCACAGTGAACTTTTCCAACTGGACGAAGAACGCAGGCCGACCAGGGTAGCCGGAGTTCCGCCGGATGCATTCTCAAAAGACGGCCAACTCTGGGGGAATCCGCTGTACGACTGGGATAGAATGGAACTGGATGATTTTGACTGGTGGAAGAAACGGATGTATTATTCCGCAAAAATCTATGATATCATCCGGATCGATCATTTTATCGGCGTGGTGAGGTATTACGCGATTCCCGCAGAGAATACCACCGCGGCAGGCGGTTCCTGGCAAAGCGGCCCCGGGAAAAAGCTGACCGATGCGATGGATTCAGTCATAGGCAACGCGCAGGTGATTGCCGAGGATTTGGGCGTTTTGGGGCCGGACGTAAAAAGGCTGCTGAAAAAGACCGGTTATCCGGGGATGAAAGTATTACAGTTTGCTTTCGGCAACGGCCCGGAAAATGATTACCTTCCATGCCGCTATACGAATAACACGGTTGTTTACGGCGGTACGCACGACAACGATACGCTTTTAGGATACCTGGAGAAAGCGAAACACAAAGAAACCCAGTTTATCAAGGAGTATTTGGGCGTCAAAAGGAAAAAGGGTATTCCCGGGGCGCTGCTCCGCGAAGCTTACGCCAGCGTTGCCGATACAGTAATTTTTCAGGCGCAGGATCTTCTTCTTTTGCCGAACAGCGCCAGAATGAATTTTCCGTCTACCATCGGCACGAATTGGAAGTGGCGGCTTGAGAAAGGCCAGCTTAACCGGAAACTTGCGGAAGAACTGAGCCGTCTGGTTTATATTTACGGCAGATAAAATCCATATTTTAGGAGGTTTTTATGAATACTTTTAAAAACGATATCCTGACGATTTTGGACCTTGACTATGGAAAAAACATTAAGGATGCCGATACCGTGGAGCTTTACAACGCGGTATCCAAAGCGGCAATGAAAAATGTCCGTGCAAAGTGGGAGAAGCCGGCACAGGGCAAAAAGGCCTGCTATTTTTCGGCCGAATTTTTGATCGGCAGGCTGATTTACAGCAATCTGCTGAACCTCGGCCTTCTCAATCAGCTTTCCGAACTGTTTAATGAAAACAATATCGATATCGGAATTTTTGAAGAGATCGAAGACGCTGCGCTGGGCAACGGCGGGCTCGGCAGGCT
>JAEWUH010000013.1 GCA_023397245.1 Bacillota bacterium
CCCTTACCGTTACGGAAGCGACCGTAAATGCAATAGACCTCGACACCGGCGACGTCGTCGTCAGCGACGACAACGCGAAGGTCGGCAATATTACGACCGATGACAACGGCGGCGCCGCAGGCAACACCGGTAAAGTTACGGTCGACGCCGGTAAAGTCGGAAACATCGATACGACCGACGCATCCGACGGCAACGACACGGTTGAGGTTACAGGCGGCACAGTCGGAACCGTCGCAACAGACGGTACTGTTACGGTTGCCGCGGGCGACGAAGAGACTCCGGCTGTCACCGGCGATATCTCTGCAAAACAGGTAACTCTTGATTCCACCAACGGCAAGGTTTCCGTCGGCACCATCAAGTCCACAGCCGCCGGTTCCACCATCGCTCTGGAGAACGGCGATTATGCGCTTTCCGTAAAGGGCTTTAACTTCGATTACCGCGATACCGCTCTGACTCTGTCGGAGTTCAGCGGCAAGATCGCAGCCCCGGTAAACGCACAGAACGGCTCCATCTCCTATGAAACAAGCAACGATACCCAAATTCTCACGACCGTTACCGGTGCCGTGGACATCGGCACAATTAATATCGCCGAGTACACGACCCTTGCGTTTGACGGCGCAGTTGAGGTCGGCACGGTATCCGGCTCCGGCACCCTTAAGGTTTATGCCGGCAAACTCTACGTTACAGAAGGCGCTTCCGGCGTAAAGCTGAAGCTTGCCGACGCTGTCCTTTCCGCAGGAATGACAGCATTCAAAGCGGATACCGACATGGTTGACGTGGAAGACATGGATACATTCGGCTTTACCCTTGCAAAGACGGCCGGTACTTCCGTTGATACCTTCAAGATCGCTTCCATCTACTTCGGCGGCATCGGCATCGACAAGTCCGATATTAATGTTGCTGTTGGACAGAAGCAGACCTTCACGGTAGTTGCTTATCCGACCGGAACATCCCTCCCGGCAGGTTCCCAAGTTTCCTGGGACTTTGAAGGAAACGATGAAATCTTTGCGGTAACCTATTCCGGCAACACCGCAACCGTTTCTGTCCTTAAGACCGATTCCACCTTCTCTTCCGAGAACGCCGGCACACTGACTGCAACCCTGCAGGATGCCGACGGTTATGCTCTCGACGATTATGACGCGGCGACCGCTACGGTTAACGCCGTTGCCACACCGGACGCAGTTTCCGACACAAATGCCGCTCTCACCGTTGCGAAGGGCGCGGGATACACCATGAAGGTTACTTCCGCAGCAGTTCCTTCCGTAACACTCGGCACCGGCAGTGTGTTCTCCGCAGCACTTGTTTCCAAGAACGGAAACGACTATTTCTACAAGCTCACCGCTACCGGTGACGCGGGCAAGGCAACCGGCGTGTACCTCAACGGCAGAAAGCTCTTTGTCGCCACGGTAAAAGCGTTTGCTTTCACCAGCGATACGACAACCAACACCACCGTTAAGGGCGCGTACACCTTCAAGGTTACCTCCGATACCGCTCCGGTTGTTACAATCGGCTCCGGCGTGTTCAAACTTGCGCTGGTTTTCCAGAGCGGCAAAGCTTATTTCTATAAGCTTACCTCTGCCGGTGCAAACGGTGCGGCTGCAGGCGTTTATGTAAACGGCAGCAAAATTTTTGTAGCAAAAGTTGGCTGAGGATTCATAAAATATACTGAAATCCTGAATTATTAAATTCCTGAAATCAGTTCGTTGTATTTGCGTAGGGCGGCCCGGACGAAAGTCCGGGCCGCTTTTGTCTTCTGCGATTAAACTAAATTTCTCTGGTTCACCAGATAATCGGTCGCCTGGTCGCACCACTCGATATCCGCCCGGTACTGGGTTTCGCCTTTCATCACCGTGGTTCTGCGGTAATGCCAGTCGGCATCCTTTACCGGACACTCATCCATCTTCTTCACGATTTCTTTGAGCGCCTCCAGCCGTTGAATCGTCCCTTCTTTGAACCGTTTAATGTGCTGCAGGTTCGCTTCCAGCGGGATATGGTGCCCGAAGAACAGCTTCAGCAGAAGTTCGCTTCTGCCCTGCTTACCGGGATTTATCGGAGTAAGCAACCATTTTTTCAGCTCGTCAAGGCCGTCTTCCGTAATGGTATATACTTTGCTTTCCGGCCGGTTGCCGTTCTTTTCCGTTTTATATACGGCCAGATTTGAATCCACCAGTTTCCTCAGCGTGGGATAGATTTGCTTGTAATCAATCTCCCAAAAATATCCTACGCCTTCATCAACCCAGCTCTTGATCCCATACCCGGACATAGACCCGAAGCCAAGAATTCCAAGTATTGCGTAATAGCTGTTATTAATTCTTGACATGTTTTGCCTCCATAATTAGCATATTAAAATTATTGTAGTGATAATATTTGAAATTCATATATGTATATATAATAGCACATTTATTATTATATATAAACAGAGAAATAAAAATTGTTTTTGCCATCTGGAATAAATCAGTGTTTCCATAGAATTGTAAATTCCGAAAAAAAGTGGTACGATAAGACCAGTTCAGTCCTGCCGGGCGGCGGATTTATTAATTGTATGGGACGGTTACTGCGATGAGCGATATTCAAATCGATACAAAAGTCTATACGGAGAAGCCTGCGGACGCCCGCCTCCCAAAAGAAATGGCGGTCTATGATCTGCTGGACAGGCTCCGTATCCCCTATGTGCGCGTAGACCATGACGCGGCGGGCCATGTGGAATTCTGCGATCAGGTCGGCGGAATTCTGGGCGTTGAAATCTGCAAGAATCTGTTTCTTTGCAACCGGCAGAAAACGGATTTCTACCTGCTGATGATGCCGGGCAAAAAGGAATTCCACACCAAAGACCTCTCCAGCCAGATCAACAGCGCCCGCCTTTCTTTTGCGGGCGAGGAGTTTATGGAAAAATTTCTGAATGTCACGCCCGGCTCCGTGAGCGTAATGGGCCTGATGAACGATACGGAGCGGAAGGTACGGCTGCTGATCGACCGCGATGTGGCAGAGGCCGAATACGTCGGGTGCCACCCCTGCATCAATACCTCCAGCCTGAAAATACGGACGGCCGACCTGCTTGAAAAATTCCTCCCTTATGTAGAGCATGAGCCGACGCCGGTATCCCTTTAAGCGGCGGATGGACCGGATGCGAAATAAAATGCAGCATAATCTATTGACATTTGTAGGGAAAGCGCTATAATACAGTTGAACATACAATCAACTGTTCAACCAAAGGAGGCGTTCTTAATGAATCCTTATACACCGGATATTGATAAATGTGACTGCACCATCATTCACGAGGAAACGGTCAACGAAGTCCGCCGGCATATGCCGGAAGAGGAAAATCTGCTGGACCTTGCGGATTTGTTCAAGGTCTTCGGCGATTCCACAAGGGTAAAAATCCTCTGCGCCCTGTTTAAATCGGAGATGTGCGTCTGCGATATCGCCGCGCTTCTGGGGATGACGAAATCGGCGATTTCCCACCAGCTCCGCGTACTCAAGCAATCGAAACTCATCCGGAGCCGCAGGGACGGAAAGGTCGTTTACTACTCGCTGGATGACGAGCATGTAAAAAATATCTTTGATCAGGGTTTGGCGCACGTATCGGAATAGACGAAGTCGCGCGATACTCGTTGACTGCACGGTTTGTCGCAGCCTGCAGCGCGCAGCACCTTTTCCGCGCAGGTAAATTTATCTCGAAAATCGGTTTTTAATTTGCAAACAAGCCCAAATAATAAAAGAATTTGCATACTATCTTGCTTTAATAGTTGAATAATTGCTCAATTAATCACATTACGGAAGGCTGGGGAATAGGATGGCAATCAGAAAGCGATATGAGCTTGAGGGCCTTTGCTGCGCGAACTGCGCGGCGGAAATTGAACGGGAGGTCGGCGGACTGGACGGCGTTTCTGCGGCGAACGTGGATTTTGCCTCAAGGCTGCTGACCGTTGAACTGGCGGAACCGGCTGCGGAAAGCTTTGCGGAGCAGGCGCAGAATATCGCAAAGCGGCACGACGCCGATATTGAACTCAGGGAAAGGGAGCTGCCGCAGTCCGGCAAAAAAGTCATGTACCTTGCCGGGCTTAACTGCGCGGACTGCGCAAAAAAGATTGAGACCGCAATTCGGAATATGGACGGGGTACAGTCCGCGGATCTTGATTTTGTTTCGCAGAAGCTTACCATAGAGGCTTCGGATCAACAGAGCCTGCCGGTGCTTGCAAGACAGGCCGCGCAGATCGTTCACGAAATCGAACCGGACGTGGAAATCTCCTACACCGGAAAGGCTGCCGTGGAATCGCCGGAGGGCGAAAAAAAACAGCGGCTGCGGAAGATTGGCCTTGCGGTCGGTGCGGTACTTTTTATTATCGGTATGGTTCTTGAACTTCCCTTACCGGGAAAATTCGCTCTGTTTTTCGTCAGCTACCTGCTGGTGGGCGGCGAGGTGGTGCTGCGGGCATTAAAGAACATTACAAAAGGACGGGTTTTTGACGAAAACTTTCTGATGAGCGTCGCAACGATCGGCGCGTTTGCAACCGGCGAATTCGCCGAGGGCGTCGCGGTCATGCTCTTCTATCAGATCGGAGAATTCTTTCAGGATCTGGCGGTCAACCGTTCCCGCAGGTCGATCTCCGCGCTCATGGATATCCGCCCGGATTACGCCAACCTGAAAATCGGGGATGAAATCAAAAAGGTTTCCCCGGAGGAAGTGGGCGTCGGCGATTTGATCCTTGTCCGTCCCGGCGAAAAAGTTCCGCTGGACGGAAAAGTTGTGGAAGGCAGCTCTTCCGTGGATACCGCCGCACTCACCGGCGAATCCCTCCCGCGCGACGTGGAACCGGGAAGCGAGCTGCTCTCCGGCTCGGTGAATAAAAACGGGCTCTTAACGGTGGAGGTAACGAAGGAATTCGGGGAATCAACCGTTACGAAAATACTGGATTTGGTTCAGAACGCGGGCAGCCGAAAGGCTCCCACAGAAAATTTCATCACGAAGTTCGCGGGATATTACACGCCCGCCGTCGTGTTTTCCGCCCTTGCACTCGCCGTAATTCCGCCGCTGGTGATTCCCGGCGCGTCTTTTTCGGTATGGATTAACCGCGCTCTCACCTTTTTGGTTGTTTCCTGTCCCTGCGCGCTGGTCGTTTCCATTCCGCTCAGCTTTTTCGGGGGAATCGGCTGCGCTTCCAAAAACGGAATTTTGATTAAGGGCAGCAACTATCTGGAAGCGCTCAATCATGTGGATACCGTAGTATTCGATAAAACCGGCACGCTGACAAAAGGAAACTTTACGGTTACGCAGATCAGTGCCGCCGAGGGCTGGACGCGGGACGAAATCCTGCGTTACGCCGCGCACGCCGAATTCTATTCCAACCATCCCATCGCCGTTTCCGTTCGGGAAGCCTACGGAAAAGAGCCGGAAGCTTCGCAAATTGCCGGGTATGAGGAAATCTCCGGGAAAGGCGTGCGGGTAACCGTGAACGGCAGAAGCGTGCTTGCCGGGAACGGAAAGCTGATGGAAGAGGAAAAAATAAGCTGGCAGGTTTCCTCCGAAGCCGGAACCGTCGTTTACCTTGCCGTTGACGGGGCTTTTGCGGGTTCGATTGTCATTTCCGATGAAATCAAACCGGACAGCGCCGTGGCAATTCAAAGCCTGAAAGCCGCCGGCGTGCGGCACACCGCCATGCTGACCGGGGACAGCCGCGCAGCCGGCGAAAAGGTTGCCAAAGAGCTTGGACTGGATTCGGTTTACGCCGAGCTTCTCCCGCAGCAAAAGGTGGAACAGATGGAGGCCCTGAGCAAACAGGCCGAAAAGGGCGGCAAGCTGGTATTCGTGGGGGACGGCATCAACGACGCGCCGGTTCTGGCCCGCGCCGACGTCGGAGTGGCGATGGGCGGGCTCGGTTCGGACGCGGCGATTGAGGCGGCCGACGTCGTCCTGATGACGGATGAGCCCTCCAGGCTGGCGGACGCCATCCGCATTGCAAAACGGACGCGGTCGATTGTCCGCCAGAATATCATTTTTGCCCTCGGCGTAAAAACTGCAATTCTGATTTTGGCCGCTTTCGGAATCGCCACCATGTGGGCGGCGGTGTTCGGGGACGTGGGCGTCACAGTGATCGCGGTCCTGAACGCGATTCGGGCAACGCGTCCGGGCAGGCTGAACAAATCCCTGTAACCGGTTTTACGCGGCAGAGTTTCACAGGCATAAATCGGCTTACATTGGCCCGTATATTCTTTCTTTACAGGGGGTGTTGGGATGAATCGGTTTCAAATGATCGCGATAACCGGAATGGCTGTGTTTTACCTTGCCTATTTTTTAAAAGCAATCCTTCAGCGCGGAAAGGGGATTCAGACCAGACAGATGGGAGGAAGCTCCAAAGCTGCGGAAATGAGGAGAGTGGAAAGAATATTGGAAATCGCCACCCTCCTCGTGCCTGCCGTGGAGCTGGCCAGCATCCTTTTGAATACATCCCGGTATTTCGGCAATCCTTTAAGGTACTTCGGGTTGGCACTTGTATGGGCAGGGGACGTTTTTTTCATCCTCGCCATGCGGACCATGCGCGACAGCTGGCGGGCGGGAATTCCGCAAACGGATAAGACGGAGCTGATAACGGGCGGAATTTACCGGCTAAGCCGAAACCCGGCGTTCCTGGGCTTTGACCTCACCTACATCGGACTATACCTCGCGTTTGACAATGTGATACTGCTGGCGGCTTCCCTCTTTGCAGTCATGGCATTACATCTGCAGATTCTGGAGGAAGAAAAGTTTCTGGAAGCAAGGTTCGGTGAAAAATATCTGGAATATAAAAAGAAGACAGGGCGCTATTTTATATTTTTATAACGAAAAGCCCCGCGCTCCGCAGGGTTTGCTCCGCTTGACCGGCTGCGTTGTATCCTGCCGTAAAATAGTTCCCTCCATACAGAAATGCCGCGGAAGAAATCGCTTTCTCCCGCGGCATTTGTTTTATTCTATCTTGGTTGTCGCCGTTTCCTGTTTTTTAAATTCCCTGTTAATGCTGAGTTCGGATTATTTGTTCTTCCGGATTCCCTCCTGAAACAGCTTCTGGTTCAGCACGGCACCCATGTGGGCGCAGTCTATTTTTAAGGTTTCTTCACAGGATTTTACGGCTCTTTCCCGGTCGCCCAGACCGCAGCATCCAAGCGCGATAAGGTAGCGGCAGTGCGCTTTATTGCGGAGGTTCAGGTCTTCGTCGAACAGCTGTAAATCCGGCAGGGAAACCGCGAAATAGTCGATGCGGACGCTGTCGAAGATGTGTTTTTCACCGTAATCCACAAGCTTGTGGAAACGGCCGAGCGCTTCCTCCGTTTTGCCGAGCTTCTGCAGGGCGAGCCCCTGATAGAAAATCATGTCGGCGGGCTGGTCATTATAATACATCATTCCGGCCGGCTCCTGGTCGCCGATGGAAGCACGGTTCCAGTTCTGCTTTGCGCCCTCCGTATCGCTCAGCGCTTCGCAGGCGCAGCCGAGGTAGTAGTAGATATCGTTGTCCTTTTGGCCTTCCAGTTTTCCTTCCCCCAGATTCTCAGGGAAGATGAGCGCTCTGGTCAGCAGGTCTTTCGCCTTTGCCGCGTTGTCCTCCGCCAGCGCTTTCCGCGCCAGCTCCACCAGCGCGAGCGTGTACTGCCTGGTCACCTTGCCTTCGCCGCCCTCCCACGGATGGAACTTGCGGATTTGGATGTGATGATAAGCTTCCTCATGGCGTCCGAGCAAATTCAGCAGCGTAATATATTCCACGCAGAGGTCGTCGCGCTGTTCGAAGACGTCTTTGTTCGCGTCAAAGTTTTTAATGCGCTCCGCGGGGGACACACCGCGCTTTTTATAGAGCTGGTCGAGCTCCAGAAATACGCGCGCGTCGGTTCTGTCCAGCGCAAAAGCGGTTTCCAGCGCTTTCTGCGCTTTGTCCGGTTCGTGTTCCTTGTTGTAATAGGCAAGGGAAAGGTTGCGCCATGCGGTCGGGAACTGATTATCAAGCTGTACGGACTTTTCCCACAGTTCACGCGCCTTTTTAAACTGTCTCCGGTCGTACCAGAGGTTGCCCAGATAGTAGGGGGCCTTTGCGTCCGACGGCGCCGCCTCAATGGCATATTCCAAAACGGCGATGTCGTCCAGCCGGTTCGGGAAGCAGTACAGCGGGCTGCGTTTCGCGGCCTCGGCAAGAGCGGACTTGCTCTCTTCACTGCTGCCGTTCAGGGCCAAATAATACGCTTCGTAGTAGGCGAGCATCGGATGCTTCGCGGTGCACAGACGCAGGACGGCGATTGCCTCGTCAAGGCAGCCGCAGGAGGCGTATTCGGAAGAGGCCTCAAGAAAGGTTTCCGGCTCATTGCGCATCAGGGCGAGTGTTTCCGCGTGTCCCGTGCCGGTCAGAGAATCCAGCTCCAGATGGGAGACATAATCAAACGGGTCTATGCGGAGGTTTTTCGCAAGCCACGCTTTTGCTTCCCCGGCTTTTCCGAGCTTGCGCAGGATCAGCGCCTTCAGGCCGCGCGCCTTAATGTTGTGCAGGTTTTTTACCAAAGAACGCTCCGCGTAGGTCAGGGCTTCCTGCCAGCTGCCCTTGCCCGCGGCAATGGCGGCAAGGTGATAGAAGGACATTTCCTGCTGTGCGCTGGTCCACGTCGCTTTATAAAACGCGTCAAAGGCTTGGTCGTAACGCTTTTGGTACAAAAGGCTGAGGCCGAGGTTATAGTAGGGCTCGCTGTCGTACGGATTGGGGTTTTTCCAGGTGATGCGTTCCACCGCTTTGCGAAAATACGCTTCGCTTTCGCCGAACAGCCCCCTGCGGAACAGCAGCAGCCCGTAGGCGTTGTTGATGCGGCTGTCGCCCGGGTCGCGCCGTAACCCCTCCAGATAGTACGGGTCGGGCAGATAGGTGGCGTGGCGGTACTGCTCGATGTGCAGGCCGGTCAGGTACAGCTCTTCGTTGGTTGCGATTTCTTTGGGGTCTTTTGCAGGCTGCGCAGGCTCCGGGAGTTTCTCGATCTTTTCCGGCGCGGGGGTATAGCCGAGCATCAAGCGCCCCGTTTCGTGATAAACGGACAGGGTCAGGTCTTCCTTTTTTATGCCGACTGCAGGAATCTCCGCGGTCAGAACATCGTTGGGCGAAATCTTTTGAACGGTTTCATACAGCGTTTTGGTGCCCGCCTGCAGTATAATTTTCGTATTATTGTAAACGCCGGTGGCATATACGCAGATGCTTGCGGTCTTTCCGTCCGCTTCCAGATTCAGAACGACCTCGGTGCTTGCGTTCTTGACGCTGCCGGCCTTTTTATAAGGCATGAAATACTGGGTGAAGCATTTTTCCTCAAAGGGCTTGAGCCATGTGAAGTCCGGCTGGTTGTCGGTAAACATGCCGGTCATCAGCTCGATGTAGGGGCCGTTTTTATCCGTAAGGTTGCGGTCCCACGCTTTTCCGAACTCGCCGCTGCCCCATGTCCACTGCTTTTTGCCCGGCGAAACATGGTGGTCGGCGATATGCAGGATGCCCGCTTCCACGCCGTAGTCGTAGCCGCCGACGAAATTAAAGTCCGAACGGTACGCCATGTAGGAGGTCGGCACGGGAATGTTTTTATAGCGGGAGATATCCACGCCGGCGCCGTAGTCATGCTTGTAATACACGCCCGTTGCAATCGGAAATTTGGAAACGTCGCGCTTTCCGTGGTCCATCACCGCGTGGACGTCCGGCGGGAAAATGGACTGGGTATGGTCGTTTACGCTGACGGCGGGGTTTGCCCACCACAGGAACGTCTGGGGCATATCCGTGGGATTGTAAAGCTGGCCTTTGATTTCTATGTAAGCCCTGTCCGGATAAAGCGTGAAGCTGGCCATGCCCTTTGTGCCGTTGATTTTATCCGTTTCGCTGACGCGCACGGTCTTGCTGCCGTCCGGGTTTTCACAGAGCGTATAATCCACGGGGGAGAAGGTGGAGGGGCGGTGATGCTGCGGCCAGTTGAACTCGATTCCGCCGCTGATCCACGGCCCGGTAAGGCCGACGAGCGCGGGCTTGATTACTTCGTTGTAGTAGACGAAGTCGTAACCGTTTGTTTTATCATATGCGCGCTGGATACGCCCGCCCAGCTCCGGAAGGATCATGACCTTAAGATAATCGTTTTCCAGGAAAACAGCGTTATAGTCCTGATCCTTTTTTTCGTCGTATATTTTATCGATGACAGGAAGCGGATAAACCTTGCCGGAGCTGCCCTGGTAAACACGTTTTTCCAGGAACATCGGGTTTTTATCGGCGGCGCCGACGCCGTAGGTCGGTATCGTCACTTTTTCCTGCCATACTTCCACTTGTTTTTCAATATGCTTCATGATAATGCCTCCTGATTTGTAGATTCAAACGATTTCTCAAGATACGCGTTTGACTATTATGGCTCAAATATCTATAATAAAGAAAAGATTTCTGTTTATTTCAAATTAAAGGGGAAATGCTGACGTGAAAATAAATGACCAGGGCGTTCTGGAAACCTCCGATATTTATTTCCATACGCACAGCTCGCAGGCTAAGGAAATGTATTTTTACCCGCTTTGCACCGGCCATTATTTTTGCGACAGCACCTATGCTGTGAACCGGCAAAGCTATAACAGCTTCCTGATTATGTATGTCCGCAAGGGCACCGGCTTCGCGGAGCAGAATGGACGTCACATTCCGCTGTACGAAGGCTCCCTGGCGTTTATAGACTGCTATCAGCCCCATCAGTATTATACAAAGAGCGGGTGGGAAATTTACTGGGTTCACTTTGACGGAGTCCTTGCCCGGCGGTATTTTGAGACCGCCACCCGCGGCGGGATTGTGTTTGCCCCGCAGAACCCCTATAATGCCGAGCACTGCATGACGAAGATTTTTGAGGGCTACCATGGGCACAGGAAGGTTAGCGAGGTAGTTGTTTCAAAGATTATTACGGATTTGCTGACAGAACTGATCCTGTGCGCCAATAAGGTAGTCTCCAGAGACAATAACGGGAGTATGATTGAAGAAGTCCTTGCTTACATTTCTGAGAACGCGGATAAACCGCTGACCCTGGAGCAGCTGGCCAAGAAGGCCTCCCTGAGTCCTTTTTACTTTACAAGGGTGTTTAAAAAGGAAACGGGTTTTACGCCGCATGAGTATATTATCCGGGTCCGCGTTGAATTTGCGAAGTTCCTGCTGACATCAACGGATGCCCGGATCAAGGAGGTCGCGTTTCGCAGCGGGTTTGAAAACGAATGCAGTTTTTGTACCTCATTTAAGAAAGCTACCGGTACAACGCCTTTGAAATTCAAGGGCAGCAACTCAAAAATTTCAAAAAATGACCGCCCTGCAGAAAATTAAGACAGGGCGGCTTTCTTTTTTAATCACTGATCCGTTTCATGAACGTGCTTTGCCTGAAATTTCCGCGTTGGTGTTTCACAGTGATTTATGTATTGCAACCAAGCATTCCGCTTAGTTTGCAGCAGCACCCATTACCTGTTTGTAGTTTTCCGGGGTTACGATTTCTGCACTGACTGCGGTTTCCTGCTTTACGTCTTTGCCTGCAATCTTGTCAAGAAGTACCTGAACAGAACCTGTGCCGACGGAATCGGAAGAGAAGTAGGTGGCTGCTTTCATCGGGGAACCGTTTGCTTTCTTGAATTCGTCTTTTGCAAGGTAAGCGCCAAGGCCTACTACGCAGGCGTTTTTGTCAAGGCCGGCGCTCTCAAGTGCGCGGCATGCACCCACGGTGCCCTCTTCGTTGGCGCCTGTTACAAGCCAGGTCTTGATTTCCGGATGTGCGGTAAATACGGCTGCGGCTGCGGTGTTGCCCTTATCGGTTGTTCCGTCGTAGTCCGCTTTGAAGATATTGCTCTTTTTAAAGCCGGAGCAATCCTTTGTGAATTCGTCTTCTTCGCCCTTGGCACGGGGTACGCAGCTGGAGACCGTGTCCATGGTCATAATCAGCAGACCGACGTCGGCCTTGCCGGCAAGGCTGTTCTTGGTTGCGTAATCTGCCAGCCATTTGCCGTTCGTCTGGCCGATTTTGTAAGCGTCAATGCCGACCCAGGGAGCAATCTTTTTGCCGCTTGTATCCTGCAGCGCATCATCGGCGGCCACAACAGGGATATTTGCCGCGGTGAGCTTATCCAGAACGGACTGGGACATGGTCTGGTCGGGGATGCAGGTAACAACGCCGGAAGCTTTGTTGGCGATTGCATTGTCGATTGCCTTCAGGTACTCTTCGGGGCTCATTTTTGCGTCGACGTAAATGAACTCTCCGCCGGCTGCTTCAACTGCTTTTTTGGCTGCTTTGCCTTCGTCGATGAACCATGTCTGGTCGCCGGCCTTGTAGATGCCGTAGACGGTCAGCTTGCCGCTCTTTGCGGCGGTGGAAGCTGCCTGAGAAGCTGCTTCCGATGCGGCGGGGGCTGCGGAAGCTGCGGCCGGTGCCGCGGAGCTCGAGGATGCGCTGCTGCATCCGGTAAAGGCTGTGACTGCCATGGCTGCTGCCAGAATCAGAGATAACGATTTTTTCATATACATTTTCCTCCTGGTTTTTTATTTTTAACATGCCCGTGCATGTTAATCTGCAGATTGGTTAAGATCAGGCGTTTTTCATGCTTGCTGCGAGCAGCTGCTTGTTGCGTTTCTCCTTACGCAGATAGTCTGTGGTAAGTGCGAACAGCAGGAGTGCGCCGCGGGCGACATACTGCCAGAAAGAGGGCACGTTTACCATGATAAGGCCGGTATTGAAAGCCTGAATCAGGATGATGCCGAGTACGGTGCCGCCCATGTTGCCGACGCCGCCGGTAAAGGAGACGCCGCCCAGAATAACGGCTGTGATGGCGTCGAACTCAAGGTTGACATTTGCGGCAGGCTGCCCGCTGTTCATTCTGGCGGCAAACACAATTCCGCCGATGCCGCAGAACAGTCCCATCATAATGAAGCAGATGGTAATGATTTTCTGGGGGTTCAGGCC
>JAEWUH010000169.1 GCA_023397245.1 Bacillota bacterium
CTGTCTATGTAGGAGGCGCAAACCGAGGCAACGGCCCCTGCGCTTTTAAGGTTTTCCACATCCTCGTTACTTAGGGCGCCTGCCTGCACTGTGGTGGATTGCGTACTTATTTGCCCAATTCCTATGATCGCTACGTCACACGAGGTTGCCTTTTGTAATACTGCTGCGATTTCCGGCTCGTTTTTTAAAACATTGCATGCTTCACTGCTCTGTACAATGAACGGAGCATTCAAAATCAGGCAGCTTCCGCCCGAACATTCTGCAAACTTTTGCGCTATGGAATTGGCGTGGAAATTTGCAAAAACTGAGCCAATCCCTCCGACAAGAGGGACAAACTCCAGTCCGCGGCGGTCAAAATGTTTGATCGCGCATACAACGTTGTTAATAGTCCGGCCGCTCATTATTCCTACCCGATTTCCGTCGGTGACATATGCATCCAGACAGGCGGCAGCAAGCCTCCCGAATTCCTCAAGTCTTCCGGATTCCTTTGCGCCGTTTGTATTCAGCACTAATGCATCCTTAAGACCGTATTTCTTTATCAGGGCCTGTTCCAATCTGGTTTCATCCAGGAAAGGGTTGTTGATTTTAATAGAAACGATGTTATTGATTTTTGCATTCGTCAAAAGTCTGCTAACCTGTGGACGTGATATACCAAGTTGAACCGATATTTCTTTTTGACTTAAATTATTTTCATAATAAAGCTGGCAGACTTTAATCGTCATTCGTATGTTATCTGTAATGGCCATTCCGTTGCCCTCCTCTGAACCGATGTTCAATACATGAACTTTATTTCAAGAACATATTATCACACTGCTGAATAATAGTAAATACCTTTAGGATTGAAATTAATTTCAACCAAAAAACAGGCATCATAAAGAATTTTTTATGATATCTGTCCAAAATGATATGCTTCCGGTTAAAGTTAAAAAACTGGTACGTTCCGGTTTGGCTGATATAACGATTTTGATTTTGTAATCAGTTTATCGAAACGGGTAAAGTAAAAGGGCAAAACAAAAGCCAAAAATTTTGCCTCTCTTTAATTGCAGAGCGCAAGAATTCCTGGCTTTTTCTTTATTTTACCATGAAGTAAAAAGTTCGCTTAAGCTACAACCGTATGCCTGGTTAAATACATTTTTGACGTTTTAATTGTACGTTTTCCAGACTGTCGAGTTGTTTCTCCTTGTTTGTGTAACCACATGTTCGATTTCTACGTGCATTAGTAAGTCCTGACATTTGAACAGTCTTGGGGAAGCAGCAGTCACTCATAAAAGGCTTATACAAAATGTGAATTATGATGAGAACTGTGGGATAATGATCAAGTTAGTGCAAATTTACAACAGATTGATAAAAAACTATTGTAAATTTAATGTGATACAGATAAAATATTATCAATTACACTAAGAATTAAATATGAATAGCAGTTCGGGAAGTTACGGAGACTTTGACGGGAGGAAAGGACACGAATGCTTACACAAGAACGGCAAGAGAAAATTATGGGAATGCTTTTCGATAAAACAAGTGTCAAAGTATCAGAACTAGCACAGATTTTTGACGTATCAATAGAAACAATACGCCGAGATCTGGATCTTTTGGGGAAGCAGGGAAGACTGACCAAGGTTTATGGCGGAGCTATTCTTGAACATGTTGTTGCGCAGGAAGTAAATCATACTTCCAGAGCCTTGGCCAACAGGGAATTGAAACAGGAAATTGCGCAGATTGCCTGCCGCTTTGTAGAAGAAGGTCAATCTATTGCACTGGACGCCAGTACCTCAAATCTAGAAATTGCTAAAATGCTCAAAAAAAAGTTTAATCGGCTTACCATTATTACAAATGGGATAGATATTGCAATGGAACTGCGTGATAAAGAACATTTTAACACGATTCTCACAGGCGGTACGCTCAGAGGAGACGAGTTGTGTCTGCTGGGGGGCTTAGCCGAAGAGTTCCTTGATAAATTCCACATTGACAAGGTTTTTGCCAGTGTCAGCGGCGTTTCCGTATCCAATGGTTTTACCGATTATGGATTGGGTGAGTACCACGTTAAATTAAAAATGATTGAACGGGCCCGGGAAGTGATTATACCGGCGGACAGCAGCAAGTTTGATGTGATATCGCTTTTGAAGGTTGGAGATCTTAATATATGCGATTTTATTATTACAGATTCTAAGCTGAGCGAAAATGTTTTGCAAAAGTATCGGGAACACAACGTAAAGATTATCAATCAATAAGATAATTAAAAAAAACAGGAATTTGGGCTTTGCCCAAATTCCTGTTTTTTTTGATGGCAGTGCACCCGCACGGGCGGTAACTAGGCAATATGCGGTTGGCAGCAGAAAACTCGCCGTAATATGCTCTTATAGGGCTTAATCAAGCCTCCGGCTTAGCCGGAGGCTTTGCCTTGCTGCATTAAGCAAATACGTAAAGCGCATGTTGAACTATGTTGGATTATGATCATATTTTAGCGTGAATATAATCACAATTTTACATTAATACAACACAAAGCCAATATTACATCGCTATAATAAGCTATGTTAAGGGATTTTAGGCGTGTCCGTTAAGTTATCCGATTGGGAGGACAGAAAAAGAGTAAACGTGTCGGAAGGGTAAAAAATTGGGGATGCAATAAGAGGGCAAACCGGAAGATTAACCTCAACGGATTACCTGCAAGAGAAAAGGAGTAATGAAGCTCCAACTAAGTTACCATGCAAATCTTACTATATTATGGAGGAATCTGGTTGGCTTTACGGAATAGAGGGAAGAAGAGGATTCGAGGAATTCTTTTTGATAAGGACGGAACATTGATTGATTTTAACTCAATTTGGATTCCCCTTGCTTTTAATCTTACCGACAAACTGTGTAATCAATATAAATTAGTTAATAAGGATAAGGCGGCACTTTTGGAGCGTATTGGCATACAGTCGGACGGGAATATACTTCAAAACAGTATTTATGCTTCTGGAACCGAAGAGGATATTGCGGAAGCTTTCTATATTTACATCAAAGAATTGGAAACTTGCCCGACAGAATTTGATTCCGTCCTGAAGTACGTTCGGTATGAAATAAAAACCTATATGAAATCGCACGAGAGCCAAATCCAGTCTGTTCAGGATGCCGGAAGGACACTGGCGGCCTTAAGAAAAATGGGACTCACTTTAGGGGTTTCCACCTCCGATAATGAGGAAAACACGCGGGTTTGTCTCAAAGCAACCGGACTGCTGAAATACTTTCAATATATCGGGTGCCCAGACGATTCCAGAAATCCGAAACCTTCCGGTGATATTCTCATGGATTTTGGCGCGAAGTTCAGCATAAATCCGGAGGAGATTGCAGTTGTTGGAGATACCGCGACTGATATAGCATTTGCAAAACAAAATCATGCGGGTCTTGCCATCGGTGTTTTGAGCGGTGCAGGGTATAAAGAGGATTTCAATGAAGCGGCGGACTACATTTTACCTTCAATTGCGGGTATGATCTGTGGCGATTCTCCGATTTGGAATCTCTAATATGAGAGCTGCCGCCGGCAATCTGTGTGTGTTACCAAGCAGGAAAGTTTAAAAGCTTATAGAGAAGGAGTAATTATGAGATTTATTCAAAAAGCGTGCGCATTATTCATGGCGATTGTTTTGGTCATCACTGTAATTCCGACGAATACGCTTTCTGCGGCAGCCGCGGAGACAAAATCGCTTCGTGTAACCAAAGACTCAGGTGTTATAAAAGATTCAAACGGCGTCACGAAAGATTCAGGAATTGTGCTGGATGGAAAATTAGATGAGGAAATCTGGCAATCCTTACAGCCGCTTGAAAATCGGATCGTAGGGGATTCCACGACCATCAATTCCGGGTTCAACGTAACCTGGGACAACAGCAACATGTATATTGGCGTTGAGGTTACGGGCGCGGATGCGGCTAAAACTTCATTTGACAATGACAGCATATCATTCTATGTTTCACCGAAAAATTATAGAGGGACTCCTTACTCTGCAGATGACTTTCAGGTGCAGATTTTTGACAAGGGAGCGACAATCAAGGCGGGTGCCGCGGGTGTTGGCAAAAACGATACGCTTAAGGTATCCGATATTACAGTTAAGTATCAGACTATCACCAACGGCTATACGATGGAAATTGCGATGCCGTGGAGCGTCGTCGGTTTTGTTCCGCATGATACCTATGATATGGGATTTGACCTGATGGCTTTTGACGGCGGCTCGGATGGTGGAGACCATTGTGTAATGGAATGGTCTGGAGGGAACTGGAACGACACCACCAACAACGGTACTCTTACCTTTACCGGTGATGGTACGGAGCCAAACGGTCAGACAGTTTCCATGATTCAGCCTGTATTTGATCTTAACACAGCGATTCAGCTGACTTACAGCAAGGCTACCGGTAAAGACATTGTCGGCATTTTTTCAAAAGGTACCACTCCTTCTCTAGAAGATCAGCCGATTCTTTCTCAGTCAATGCAGGGAGCCCAATTAAGCGGAAGCCTCACTTTCTCCGTATCCCAAATCGGGGATAAACTGCCATTAGGAGAATATGAAGCGGTTATGTATAATTCAGAAAACTATGCTGTATTTGCGAAGGATTCGTTTGAAATAGGAGAAGTTAGAATCCAAACGAATAAGCATTCATATCTGAATTCCGATAAAGCAGATATTACGGTTACATATAAAGGCGCTGACTTTGCAAACAAAGACTGGGTTGGTATTTACAAAGCGGATGAAACACCAGGATCCAGTACGCCGTCTATCGCTTGGGCTTACACAGATGCTGCTGACGGCAGTAAAACCTTCACAGGGTCCGATTTTTTGAGATCAACATCCGTAGGCTACCTTACACCGGGATCCTATAAAGCGGTTCTTTTGGCGGACGATGGCTATTCTGTAATTCAATCCTATCCGTTTACAGTTACAGAGCCTGAAATTCCGCACATTTCACTCGCAACGACCGATTATGACCTGGATTTCAATATCACCGTAAGCTATAAATATACCACTACGGATTTGGATTGGGTGGGTATCTACAAAAAGGGAACGACCCCATCGGGTGCAAGTCCTGCCTATGCCTACAAATATGCTACCGGAGGAAACGGGAGTTTAACGTTTACGCAGCAGGATATAAAAGATTATCAATACAGTCCGCTGTCAGGCCAGCCGCTTCCGGCCGGCGACTATGAGATGATCCTCATGGCAAACGACGGATATGATATTCTTGACAGACAAGAGTTCACCGTTACAGACCATAAACCATCAGCGGTAACTTATGACAGAACGGGTGCAAGAACCGGTTATGCGGACGGAAAAGTAACAATTTCGGATGCCGACCATCCCACAACAAAGCAGTACGTTTTGTACTGGGGCAATGAAACCGGAAAATTACCGGGTTACGAAGCGATTGATACGGTAGTCCGCACCGGGAACAGTACTACATACAATATGGTAACCAATACATTTATACCGCAGCAGGCAACCAAACTGCTGGCGTATGGCAGCGACGGTAATAAGGAATCAGCGCAAGCGGCTTCCTTGGCCATTCCGGAAAACGTGCGTTTTAAGCAGGAGACTCCGCTTTATACCTTTGACGTAATGTCGGACACCCACATTCAGTCTTGGGACAGCGAAATGAATACCCATCTTGGTATGGCATTTCAGGACATAAAGCAGAACGATCCCAAAAGCGGTGGGATTTTTGTAGTCGGCGATATGGTTGACCAGGGATTCGATGAGAACTATAAAAAGTTCTTTTCCATTGTGGACGCGAATAAGAACGGACTGCCGCAGCTGAATTTGGTTATGGGCAACCACGAATTTATGGACTTTTCTTCCTCACTACCTTATTCGAACGCCGACGGAAAATTGCAGAAATGGCTGAACAATACCGGTAACACGGCCCCCTATTACGATAGCTATATCAACGGTCAGCATTTTATCATGATGGGTTCGGAAGATTACAGTGACTTAAAGAACGGCTACGCCCATGACTACTGTAATATTTCTGAAACTCAGTTTAATTGGCTTAGAAATAAGCTGGCAGAAACCAAGGATAAAAAACAACCGATTTTCCTTTTCCTGCATCAGCCCATGCTAAATACGGTTGCCGGTTCATACGAAGCACAGGGCTGGAACGGCGTCAGACCGGATCAGGAAGCGGAACTTAGAAGTATTCTGAAGGATTACCCGCAGGTCATTTTATTTGATGGGCATACGCATTGGATTTTGCAAGCCGATCATGAGATGTATGACGGAAAGAGCACCTTTGCCAGTATCTTTAACACAGCCTCCGCTGGGTATCTTTGGTCTGATGCAAATGAAACAATCAATGGCAGTCAGGGGCTTTGTGTGGAAGTTTACAAAGATAAGGTTCTTGTAAAAGGCAGAAATTACATTGACGGTACGTGGCTTCCGAAAGCATGTTTTACGGTTGATCTGTCCGAGAAGTTCCCTTCGCAGGAAAACACGGGAAAAACCGTTACATCCTTTCATGAATTGGAATCCTCCGTCAAGGTACAGAATGTGGCAAACGGTACAGCGCTCGGAGCGTTGAGTTTACCCTCTTCGTTGAGCGCAACAGTAAATGGAACAGCGGCGAACATTCCCAGTGTGACATGGGCGCCAAGCCCGGCTTATACACCGACTGCGGCAGGAACTTATACATTTACGGCGGTACTGCCAAGCGGCTATGCACTTGCCAGCGGGGTTAGCGCTCCAAAAATCATGATTACCGTGGCAGCGGCAGATTCAAGTTCTGACAAAGGAAACTCAGATCATCATGCCAATAACAATACTACTTCTTCCAATGCGCCGAACCCGGTAACAACGAGCAGCACTCCCACGGGAGGAACAACTACAACTGTTACCCCAACAGTGGATACCGCACCGGTTGTTACGGGAAATCGAGCCAATGTTGCCGTTACCGTACCGGCGGAGGTTTCCGCAGCCGTCATTTCCGCAACCGCGCAAAATCCTGCACAGGTAAAAATCATTGTTCCTACGGATTCTATTATAGGACAGCTTCAGAACAGCACGGTTCAGACAGTTGATACAACGATCACAGTTCCTGCGGCGGTTGCCAACAATACCAACGCAAACGCGGCGGTAAGCATTACCGCAGAACAGGCGGTCTTTCAGGCGGCAAAGGATGCGAAAAAGGATGTCACCCTTGAAGTCGTTAATTCCGATACCGGGAAATTGGCTTATAGCTGGACGTTTAAAGGTGCGGAGCTTGCAAAGTCTACCGCAATCAAGCCGGTAGATCTTGCAATGAGCGTACACACCACTGCGGAAGTTGCGGCAGTGAACACAGCCACAGCGGCCAGCAAAGGGCTTGTATTGAGTTTTTCAAGCAGCAACGGCGTTCTGCCGAGTAATGCTACCGTTAAAATGAATGTGGCTGATAAGGGCTATAAACCCGGCGAAACCTTGTACTTCTACTATTATAATCCGGCAACAAAAGCATTGGAGCCTGTTGGAAACACCTCTTACACGGTAGACGCAGATGGATATGTGAGCGTAAATATCACCCACTGCTCCGATTACGTGCTTCTGCCGAAGCAAGCCCGCTCCATTACATTGGATACCCTCAGCTATACCATGTCTCCGAAAAAGAGCTACGAAATTGGGGTAAAGCAGATTGGCACAAAGGATACAGCCGTTAAGGTGTATTCTTCCAGTAATGGTGTTGCAACCGTAACAATGCTGAAAAACGGTAACTATAAAGTAACCGGAAAAGGTGTTGGTACAGCGTACATCATGTTTGATGTGTATGACAAGAAGAAAAAGAAACTCACCCATGCATCGGTGCGGATCAATGTAGAGAAGGGTGTAAAACCGTTCGGCTGCTCCGCAAGACAGATCGGCATATACTGATTTTATTAGTTCCTTCTATTCTACACAGACCGATGTGTTGTTAAGAATCATTTAATACGAATCTGTAAACGAACATTTTTACTTCGTGGTAAGATAGAGAAAAACCAGGGATTCCGCACTCTTCGATAGAGAGGTGGAATCCCTGGCTTTATATTTTCGGTATACTATTTATTTAACGCTTTGGTAAACAATACCGGGATGGATTACATTTTGGGGTTTTGATTTGTTTATACGGTTCCTTTGTGTACATTTTTAACTTTTCTATAACCTCGTCTGAACAAAATTAGTCTACTATGAGAATGAGGTGATGAAGATGACATACTGCTATAATTTGCAGCCGGAGAGAAAAAGTGAACCTGCGAATCAATCACAGCGCATGAAGCAAAGGACAGAAAAACTGCTGAATTGCTTCAGAGATTTAAAGATAAGGCAGTTGCAGGCCGGTAAAAGCGAAGACAATCCTGAACTTGTCTTTATTGCGAAAGCCATCCATAGCTTTGAAAAAGATTTGGAGACCTTACAATCGAATAGCGCGCTGAAATGACATCACATAGAACTATGTGGTGCCTTTTTGTTATTGCGGACAAATTACCGGAAATAGGCCTTCCCATCAACAGATCATTTATTTTGGAGGCAGCTGTATGCAGCAGAAAAGTGAAAACAGAAAAAATTATATACTGGATACGAACGTATTGCTTCATGACCCGGCATGCATTTATAGCTTTAAGGGAAACAATGTCATATTGCCCTTGGTGGTTCTGGAAGAACTGGACTCCTTAAAATCACGGGATGGCTTATGCGGCTGCCAGGCGCGGCAGGCTGTGCGGGAGCTTTCTAAAATTGTGGAAGGAAAAGCGCGGCAAAGTATCCAGGCAGGAATCGAGCTTGAAAAAATATTGTTTTAAGAATCGAGCTGAACGGTTACCATAATATGCCGGAATATTCTGACGAACTGGAATTAAAAAAGAATGATAATCGGATTCTCCTTACCACGCTCAGCATTCGAAAAAAAGAACCGGAAACAGAAACGATTCTTGTTTCGAAAGATATCTGCATGCGCCTGAAAGCAGAAGCGCTCGGCCTAAAAACGGAAGACTACGAAACCGACAGGGTGATCCTTGACGATCTGTACCGGGGGTATGCAACGGCAGTGCTTTCCTCTAAAGAGATTGATAAAATCTATGAATCCGGTCTGAAATGTCCCAAACGAATCAGACTTTATCCAAACCAATTTCTGCTGGTTCATGCCAGAGACAATCCGGAACAGTCGGTTGTTACCCGATTTAACGGAGAGACACTCGTTCCCATGCAGTATGAAAACAGGACGGCATGGGGGCTGTCCCCCCTGAATCTGGAACAGAAAATGGCCTTTGAGCTTATGATGGATGACACGGTAAGGTTTGTTTCCGTTACCGGGGGCGCGGGTTCCGGCAAGACAATCCTTGCGACTGCCGTCGCGCTGGAAAAGGTGGTTGAGCAGCGTGCTTACCGAAAAATTGTATTTGTCCGGCCCGTTGTTCCGGCGGGGGATAATATAGGATTTCTTCCCGGGAACGAAGAAGAAAAGCTCCGCCCGTGGATGGGAAGCTTTTACGATGCTTTTGAAAATTTAATGTATTGCGGAAGAAACCGTAAACCAAGGAAAAATTGTACAGAGGATAACGTAACGGTGGATTCCATTATTGAACACTTCAAAAGCGCGGGTATCATCGATATGAAAACCTTCACCTATATGCGGGGCAGAACACTGTCCGACGCGATTGTAATCGTCGATGAAGCACAGGAGACCACGCCGCACATTGCCAAACTGATGCTGACAAGGGCAGGCCAGAACTCCAAATTCATTTTTATCGGCGATCCAACCGACAATCAGATTGACAATGCTTTGGTGGATTCGCGCTCCAACGGTCTGGTTTATCTTGTGGAAAGGCTGAAGGAATCCACGCTTACCGGCCATGTCACATTAAATCAGGTAGAACGCAGCCCGCTTGCAAAGCTTGCGGAAAGGATGTTTTAGCCGAAATCGATTGTTGCTTTGAATGGCATTAGCAAAGATGCTTGACGTTTTTGCGCTTTTCTAAATTTACTTGAAATAAGAATGGCTGCCTCCGGTCAGCTTTGCCGTGGGCAGCCATGGGTTTATAGATTTTTCGGTCAGGAATGTTCGGAGGGGTACAGACCAAAAGCTGAAAATGGTGCAATACTGCCAATACATGGTTGACGGTGATAGGTTAGGGATGCTATTAAGCACGTAACCATGCCAGACAGGACGATTTGACATGTAAATTAGTTGAAACCTTCAAAACTTAACCCAATGTTGGTAGAATTTTGCTAAGTGAAAACAAAAGCCGGGGATTCCAGCCTCTTCACATAGAAGAGCGCCGGAGTTCCTGGCTTTTTCTCTATCTTACCACAATGCAAAAACGTTCCTTGCACAACCTCATGCCGAATATCATAACACGGCTTTTTAGTATTTCCGGTAAAATATGCTGGATATTGAATTTGATCTTATCTGACATCGGTGTTTAGTGCATCTTCATAGATTTTTTCAAACTTAATCCTTTTAGGGGTGGCCCAAAATGCCTCGAAATCGGAAAGATATTCTCCGGAATACAGAGAAAGGATCTCATCCTTATAACCGGAAGAGGCTTCCTGATTTTTCTGAGCGGCGCGCTTAAAAAGCTCAAAATCGCAGACAAACTCGTCCCGGCAGACACTGTATCGCTTTTCACGGCACAGAATCAGCTGCTTTATTCCAAGCGGCGCAAGATCCTTTTTCAGTTGAGCCAAATTGACGCCAATCAGTCCTTTTACATTATTGGATTTCGATTCCGACCAGATGGCGTCGTAAATCTGCTCCTTGGTGGCTCCCTGTTCCCCGGCGTCCAGAAGAAAAGCGAAAAGCTCTCGTTCCTTCTTCGTACGCATTTTAACGGCGCTGTTCCTGTCATGGAAAGGGAAAATGGCAAAGCTGCCAAAGGTTTTTACATAAGCCTTCGGAATATGAAAACCCGCGAAGGCCATGAGCTGCTCCGCGCAGCCCCGCTCAATGTTGTTGTCATACGCAAACTGCAGCACGGGTCCGTAGTCGTTCAGCGCTCTGAAATATTCATAAATTCCGTTTTCCACACACCGGCTCAGAAAGAGGGCTGTATACTTCTTTGCATTCTCCCACTGGTGGGCTGCCAGTGAATAGCGGGCCAGCACGCCATAGGCAAGAGTGGAATGCAGGTACGTTCCGGTATTTTCGCCGACCTCCGCACACTGTTTTGCGCACATGACCGCGTTTGAAAAATCATGCACTGCGGCAAAATAGCCCATCAGCCTTGCCAGCATGATGGATTTAAAATAATCGCCGCAGTCGTTCAGATGCTGAAAAATTTCCTGAATTGTCTGTTCATTTGCTCCGCCTTCAAACATGATGCTGTAGGTAAGCCGCTGTAGCCGCGCCCACCTCTGCTGATAGGTAGCCCTGCGGTAAAGAGGCGCGTATTCGTCCGCAAGAGCAAAGTACTTTTTGGTTATATCATAGGATGAGTTGATCCCGTTGGAACGGTCGATGAACGTGTTCTGAAAATAGACTTCTGCAGCGAACAGATAGCCGGACCACATTTCCTCATATTTGCCGTAGTGCTTCATTTGGTTCAGTGCGTCAGTCAGTACATTCAGCGACCGTTCCCGGTCACCCAGCATTTGATAAGCTTTGGCTGCATAAATGCCCACCTCGTGAATATCCAAAGATTCCTTGTCTTCCTCCGGGAGGGCAAGGCTTTTTTCATAACTGGCAACTGCCTCACGCATGTTACCGGCGAAAAAATGGACGGCGGTCATAAACCGTTCCAGCCGGGCTTTGATTCTGAGATTTCCCTCCCGCGCCCACCGATCGATCTCTTGCCGCGCAAGGGCGTAAGCCTCTATGACGCGGGAATTCCAGCAAAGGTTATATAGTTTTTCCACAACGATCAGATAGGCTGTTTCCGGCTCACATTGTGCAAGATCCGGCAGCAGCCGGTTTAAAAGCTCATCGGAGGCTTCAAAGGAAACATCGTTGCGGAGCACGCGGGCCTTGTGCAGCATGGCTTCCATATAAAGAGTACGGTTTGCCTGATTCAGCGCCGGAACAGCGCGGTCAAGCGCTTTCTGCGCCTCTGTAAAATTTCCGATACAGGATAAAAAAACACCTTTTGCAAGCAGGAAATCAGCGCCGGAGGATTCATCCTCACCAATAACTTGGAACCACCGCCGCAGTTCGCTGAAAGAACCGGACCGAATCAGTGGCCGGTAGCTCACCAAAATGATTTGCTTCAGAAGTATGCGGTCATTAAGTCTTATGGCGTATTCGGCGGACATCGGGAAATCCTGTTTCTCCAGATAATACCGCGCGGCACCGCGCCGCAGTTCGGAAGCCCGGGCGGGCTCCAGCGTTTTGAGCAGGCATTTTTGAAACAGCGCGTGATAGCAGTAATGTCCTTCTCCGGTCTTGACGGTGAACAGGTTCCTTGCGGTAAGACTGTCCAGTACCAATCCGGAATCTTTCCGCTCCAGAACCGTGTCCAGCATGGAGGCGTCCAGATCGTCAAAGCAGGCGGAACACTTCAAAAAGTCCGCCGTTTCAGACGGCAGGCGGTTGATGCATTCATAGAAAAGGTAGGAGGACAAAACATCGGAGCCCTGAGACGGAACGTCGGTCGGAGAGATGCCGCTTTCCAGCAGAACCCGGAAGGAACCCACGGCCAGAGGCCATCCCTCGGTTGTCCGGTAAATATCGCTGTCAAAAACCCCGAGAATCTGTTCGGCTTCCGCCTCCGTAAAAGCCAATTTGTCACGCCCGATTTCAAGGATGCTTCCCCGCACCTTCAGCGGCGCAAATTCAGGCCACGGCGTTTCCCGGCTGCCCAGAAGCAGCCGCATGGAGTCGGGAGAAAAGCGCAGAAAACAGACGAGGAGCTCCTTAACCCCGCGGTTCCGGATGGTATGGAGGTCGTCGAAAACAAATACAATTTGGGAGGACAGGTTTTCAATGCTCCCGATGAGGGCATTGGCCAGAATGGAAGTAAAGTTTTCTTTCTCCATAAAAGGCAGGCACTCCGACGGCTGAAAGCCGTATTGAGGAAAAATGTGCCGCACCGCCTCGCAAAGTGTGTCGGCAAAGGATAGAACGTCGGATTCCCCCGTGAGTGAAAGCCAGACGGCGCACCCCGCATGTCTTGCCAGCTGCGCCAGAAGAGTCGTCTTTCCGTAGCCGGCCCCGGCATGTACAAAGACAATCCTTTTTGCATCACTTTCAATCCGATCGATTAGTGTTTGCCGAATCATCTCCCCGGGTGCCGCTTTCGGCACTGTAAGGAGCGAATTTGCCCTCTTCATATGCAGCCTCCGCTTTATTTTCTTTCCATATTATACCGTATAATATAGTAAAAAAATTATATAAAAGCATGAAATGTCGTTTTTTGTTAGCGGTTTTGTTAAGGGTCGGGGGGATATAATGAAAGAAAATGAGGTGAAGCAAATGGTGGGTAGTTCTAAATCTGAAGTGTATCTGAATGACAGACGCTGCGGGGTAGGCGAGACGCAGTTTCCATGCGCGGGGAAATGCTGCGAAGCGCAGGAAGGGACTGTCGGAAGGGAATACGGTAGTCTCTGCCCCTGCTGCTCCGTTTTGAATCTGCCGATCGACAGTACAAGCCTTGAAGCTGTGACATTCTTTGAATGCACCCGCAACGGCTACGTCAGACGGGTAAAAGGTTCCGGACTTTCACGATAATGAATCCATACTGCAAAAGGGAAATGTTAAAGGAGGATGAGCAAAATGAAGAAAATTTTTCAAAAGTTTTTATGCATAGCTTTGGCCGCCAGTATAGTGACGGCAATGATGCCGAAGCTGACCGCGTACGCGGAAACCCTGAACTGGAAAGACAGCACGGATGGAAGCTGGTACAGCGAATCCGAAGCAAACTATAAAATCGGAACAGCTCAGCAGCTCGCGGGGTTTGCCAAGCTGGTGAACGGCGGAATATCGTTCACCGGTAAAACGGTTACGCTAACTTCCGATATCGACCTTGCCGGCAGAGAATGGACGCCAATCGGCACAGATGTCGGCAACCGATTCCAGGGAGCTTTCGACGGCCAGACCCACGTCATTTCCAACCTTACCATCGGAAGTCCGGATAATCCCAACCCGGATTTGCTTTATCTGGGACTGTTCGGTTATTTGAGCCAAACGGACGGCGCGGCGGTTCGGCAGGTAGGAATTGAAAATGCAAAAATCTATTCCTCCCACGCAGACGCGGATGCGGGCGGGCTGGCCGGTCTGGTGGCGAATGCAAGCAGTGAAAGTAAAGACCTGCATCTGGAAAAGACCTATGTGACAGGCGGAATATATGCCGGCGGGAGCGGCAGCTGCGCAGGCGGCGGCATTGGAAAAGTGAATATTTCCTACAATCACGGATATTTTTACTATATGAATTCCTATGCAAGCTGTGATGTGTCCGCCCAACTGTACGCGGGGGGTCTTCTGGGCTACAGTGCAACATGTGGAACCAATTACACGGGCTTGATGTGCAACCGGGATAAGGAACAGACGGTTGCTGGGAAAGAAGTGGCCGCGGCTGATAGAAAACTGTTCGGCTTAGATAGATCATTCGGCGGAGCTCTGGACAAAACCCATTGCTTAACAGCTTCCGAGATGAAGACCGACACTTTCCTTTGCAACAGCAGCATGAGCACTACTAATTTCGGCAGCATCAACTATGGCATTTATTACAGCCAGATAGGGTTTGGGCTCAGAGAAGGAGAAAACGACGGCCTTCCCATACTGAAAATGCTGTTAAGGCCGCTGAACGTGGGTGATTCATTCACCGGAGGCGACGGGTATACCTACACGGCAACTTCTGTCGGAGATAAAAAGGAAGCTAAGTTTACCAGTGCAGCGAGTGCTTCCGGCGTACTTACGATTCCATCCGTTACGTCATACGACGATGTGCCGTATCATGTTACTGCGGTGGGGGATTACGCGCTCTACGGCCAAACCGCCCTCACGGGGCTCACTATATCATCCGGAGTTACTGCGATTGGTGATAAAGCATTTTATAACTGTACGAATCTGGAAAGTGTATCGATCGCGGATTCTGTCAAAACCATTGGTGAGATGGCATTTTATAACTGCGGCATTAAAAGTCTCGAGCTGGCAAACGGATTAACGGGATTAGGGAACTGGGCATTTTTTGGATGCAAGAACCTGAAATCCGTTGCCTTGCCGGACAGTCTTACGACCTGCGGCAGCAGCATATTCCGGGAATGTACCGCGTTGGAATCAATAAACATCCCTTCCGGCCTGACTGCAATTAGCACTGAAATGCTGATGGGAACTAGCCTAGAAAGTATCACGCTTCCCGAAAGCATAACTTCCGTAGGCATGTATGCGTTAAGTTCTTGCCCGAAACTGAAAAGCATTACGTTTCTTGGGAACCTGCAGAAAATCGATCAAGATGCCTTCAGCAACAATCCGCTTTTGAAAACAATCGTCTTTAAAAGTGCAGTTCCTCCTACTACAATATATAAGGGTGGCATATTCTTCGGCGACCCCCATCCGATTTACGGTCAGGTGCCGTCCGGCTCGGTGGAAGCTTATCAAACGGCGTTCTCCGCGGCATACTATTCCTCGTATTACATTAAATTCGGCGACCAGCCCCTGCAGCTTTGTGCAGGTGAAACGTTTACAGCCCCAAACAGCGGAACAGTGATTACGTATAAGGTTACTTCCGCTTCGCCTGCGACGGTGGAAGTGGCTGCCGGTTCTCCGGCTTATTCCGGTTCGGTAATTATCCCCGGCTCCGTAAAAGGTTCCGACGGATACACCTATCAGGTGACCGGGATTGGCAGCGGCGCGTTCAGCGGCTGCGGAGGACTCACGAGCGCAGTTTTACCGTCGGGTGTGGCCGCAGTAGGCAATCAGGCCTTTTCCGGCTGTACCGCGCTTACGGAACTTACTTTTGAGGGCGGAGTGCCGAAGACCGTTGGCACAGACGTTTTTACAGGAGACCGTTCGGTTACCTGTGTTGTACCTCCCGTCGGCTTGGAATCCTATAAAACCGCGCTTTTGTCCTATATCAGCGGCGGGCAGGTAACCGTAAAGTCCGGGGCATATGCGGATGGCTTCCAGTTTGCTGAAAAGAATGAAAAGGGCGTTTCCATTCGATATCAGGTGATTTCCGCGGAAAACAAAACCGTGGAAGTCATTGCGAACAGTCCGTCTTATTCCGGCGAAGTAATAATTCCCGCTTCGGTAATCGGTGAGGACGGAAATACTTACGCTGTAACGGTAATCGGTCAGAAAGCATTTTTGGACTGCTCCGGTCTGAGCGGCATTTCCCTGCCGGAAAGCATTGCCTCCATTGACGACTGGGCATTTGAAAACTGCTCCAAACTGACCGGCGTTACTGTGCCGGATAACGTGACGCAAATCGGGAAATACGCGTTCAAGGGCTGTAAGGGGCTGACGGAAATTAGGCTTCCGGCGAACCTCGCGTCCCTCGGCGTATGCTCGTTTATGAACTGTACCGGCCTTGAAAGCGTTACGATACCGGATAAGATTCCGGAAATTGCCCAGCAGACGTTTGACGGCTGCACTAAGCTGAAAACAATTTCCATCGGAAGCGGCGTGACCTCCATCGGCGATATGGCGTTTATGGGATGCTCCGGACTAGCGGATATCACAATCCCCGCCGGGGTGGAATCCGTCGGGCAGAGCGCGTTTATGGGCGCCGGGCTTACGGGGATTACCTTTAAGGGGGATGTAAGCTCCATTGGGGACTGCGCGTTTTACTTTGCGCCCCAGATTGCCAAAATTACCTTTGAAGGGTCTGTTCCTCCCAAGACGGTTGGGAAAGACCTGTTTGCCAATGATACCTATCCCGTCCGCGCGGTTGTACCCGCGGGAACGGTGACAGCCTATGAAACCGCGTTTTCCGCCTATACGCAATGCGACCCGGTGCAGCTGAAATTTGAGGAAAAACCGGGACTTGCCGCTCCCTCCGGCCTTGCCTGGGACGGCACTGCGGCAAAATGGGATAAAGTGGCCGCGGCTACCGGTTACACGGTAACGCTATACAAAGACGGCAAGGCCGTTGCGTCGGAAAACGTCTCCCAAGATACACTTACCTATGATTTCAAGAATGACATAAAGGACAGCAGCGGGAATTATACCTTTAAAGTCGTTGCCAAAGGAAGCGCTTCGGTTTCAGACAGCGCGGAATCCGCGGCAAGCGGCGAATATAAAGAAGAAAGCGGCGGAAGCGGCGTAATTTCCTCGTTTGATCCCCTTACCTCCTATGGAAAGACGGTATCCTACGGAACGTCCTATGAGGAACTCGGATTGCCGACGGTCTTAAAGGCGGTCGTGGATAATATTTCGGATCAGATTGTCAGCGTAATCGAATGGGTTTCCAGCACGGCGTTTGACGGCAATAAGGCAGGAACCTACGATTTTACACCGGTACTGGACAGCGGATATCAGATTAAGGACAGCGGCGTAAAACTGCCTCATATTGCGGTTACGGTAACCGCAAAGGAGGAAAGCCGCCACTCGGACAGTACGGAGCAAAAACAGCCGCAAACGCCGAAAACCGAAGTGAGGGTTGATTCCGCCGCCAATACGTCCACGGTGACCACCGCAGCGGACAGCGTTAGCGCCGCAGGCGATACCGCGCAGATATCCGCGACGGTTCCCGATATTGCGACGGACACTTCCGGAGCAAATACGGCGCTTGACGCCGGAAAGAAAGCAAGGATTGAAATCAATCTGCCCAAGGAAGCTATTGTGCAGCAGCTCGCCGCAAAAAAAGATGTTGACCTGACCCTGACGGTTCCGTCTTCCGTAGCGGAGAATACCGGAGCAAATACGGCGGTGGACATCAAAGTGAATTCGGATATTCTTACAGCCGCAAAAACGAACGAAAGCGACGTTACGATTAAAATCAAAGACGCCGATACGCAGCAGCTTGCTTACAGCTGGACGTTCAAGGGCGCGGACCTCGCAAAATCAGTAACTCCGGTAACGGACGTGAATATCTCCATGGCTGTTCGTCTGACGACGGAGGTGGCACAGGTAAACAGGGTTACGCCGAACAACGTGGGCTTGGTTCTGGTGTTCGACCACAGCGGTGTTCTGCCGTCCACGGCGAACGTTACGTTCTCTGCGAAGGAGAAGGGCTTTAAGCCCGGGCAGACGCTGTATTTCTATTTTTACAACCCGACGACCGGTCAGATCGATCCGGAAAACAGGCAGTACACAGTGGACGCTAACGGAATGGTTACGGTGCAGATTTCGCACTGCTCAAATTACGTGCTTCTGCCGCATTCTGCGCGCACCATCATGTTAGACACTCGTACGTATACCATGCCGGTTGGCAGCAGCTATGAAACCGGCGTGAAGCTGAGTGGTGCTTTGGGCGCGAAGATGAAAGCCTATTCCTCCACAAAGGGCGTTGCGGACGTAACCGTTCTGAAAAACGGCAACGTAAAGGCGACCGGTCTAAAGCCGGGATTAACCTATATTATGGTCGATGTGTATGACAGCAAAAACAAATTTCTTACGCACGCTTCCGTGCGCCTGACGGTTCAGAACGGCGTTAAGGCAAACGGCAATTCCGCAAGGCAGTACGGTATATTTTAGAAATATGGTATTGTCGAGCTTTTGTAACGGTATTCGTAGCGATGAAGTGTATGATTTTACTGTGAAGCTGCTGTTGGCAAAGTATCCTTAAAAACAAAAGCCGGAAATTTCGCCTCTCTGTTTTGGAGAGTACCGAAATTTCTGGCTTTTTTCTTCTATTTTGCCATGAAGTAGAACCATTCACTTAAGTTAAAACAATACTATTTTAGCTCTTGCAAATTAGTGAATAATAGTAAATAAAATATTTGTAAATTGTTTATTTCTTATAGATAATAAATATAAAAATAACAGAAGAAATGCCCTGTAATTCAAAAGATATCCTCCTTATAGAAATATAAAATGAATGATATACTTAAAACAAAAAATTATACCCGTTCTGGTTGTTCAAAAAAGGGAGGAAAGAGAATAATGAAACAATGTAGCCGAAAAGTACTGGCTCTTTTACTGGTTGTGATGTTGTTAATATCCAGCAGTGTGTCAGTGGCAGCACAGGATGTAACAGGGGATAGCGAAGGGGTAAAATTTTCAACTTCGTTTGAAGATGATCCCGAATTCATCAAATCAACCATTGTCAAAGACAGTCAAGGAATGGATCGCACTCAAAATGTCAGCGGTTCTTCAGCAGAGCAGATGTATGGTGACTTTACCTCTACGGTAATAACTAGCAGCATTACAGGTTCTTCAAACTTCAACTCAACCGAAATCAAAGAAAAATTATTTGACAACAGCCCTTCCAGCAAATGGCTCACACAACAAAATACACCCTCAGCTTCCAGCCCGGTTTGGGTTTCATTTGAATGTCAGGAGGCTAAAGCAGTCAAGGCATATTCCATTGTTTCCGCGAATGATGCATCTGAGCGCGATCCTAAGAGTTGGTCGTTCTATGGCTCTAATGACAACTCAACATGGGCTAAACTGGATACTCAAACCGGAATCACGTTCTCCAGCCGTTATCAACAGAAAATCTTTATTTTTGACAATACTACAGCTTACAAATATTTCAAGCTGGAAATTACCGCCAACAATGGAAATAGCGCAATGACCCAGTTTGCAGACTTAAACATTGCAACTATGGACAAGACAGATGGAGACATTTCTACGATACCGATGAATACGGTTATAGAAACCGGTCCTTCCTCTGTGTGGAACCAAGCGGCTAATACAGGCTGGACCGGTTCCAAAGCATTAACAGTAAGCGGCTCTCAGTTAAAAGACAGCAATGCTGGTTACTGTTACAATGTCATTTACGACAACCTTTCTATTCCGGTAACGGAAAATACAAATTTAAGTTACGTAATTTTTCCACAGTATATCGGTGATTACGACTTCGATTACACCTCAATGCATATGGCAGTGGATCTGGAATTTTCCGACGGAAGCTTTCTGAGTCAATCGGGAGCGGTTGATCAGAATGGCAACATCGTGTCTCCGCTGGAACAAGGCAAGTCCAGAACACTAACCACCCGCCAGTGGAACAAAATCAGCACCCGCCTCAACTCCGGCAGCGGACTGGTAGGCAAAACCATCAGCAAGATTCTGGTGGGATATGAGAATGATAAAACCGATGTGACAAAGAACTTCCTTTCTTACATAGATGATATCAAAATTGAGAATAAAGCACCTAAAGTTTATGATCATCTTTCTGATTATGTCAATATCCTGCGCGGTACCAATGACTCCCCAAGCTTTTCCCGTGGCCTGACTGCTCCGGCAGTTACTACGCCCCACGGTTCTAACTTTTGGGTGCCTGTTACAAACAGCAATGACAACAAGATGTACAACTATCAGAGTAGCGTCCTTGATCATATCGCAATAAGCCATGAACCCTCCTACTGGGTTGGAGACCGCGCAACCTGGCAGTTTATGGTCAACACCAGCCTGTCTGCCGGTTCCACCGACATCGGTGTAAGTGCACGAGGGGCGAAATTCAGCCACGATAATGAAATTGCAAAAGCTCATTATTACAGCGTTCAATTTACCGAGGGTAATGCGGCGGGTTCACGCATCGAAGTATCCCCAACCGATCATGCCGCGGCTGTACGCTATACCTTTGACAATACCGCTTCCAATCGCAATGTTATCTTTGACTGCGAGCGCGCAGGCGGTTCCCTCGTCTACAACAGTGATAACAAAAGCTTTAATGCGGTTTCAAATGAAAGCTCAAACGGTATGCAGAATATGTATATCTATGGCGAATTTGACACAGAATTTACTAATCCTACTATAACAAACACCAAACAAGGAATGGTCAGTTTTCCATCCGGAACAACGTCTGTTACGATGAAAATCGCCACGTCCTTTATCAGCGCTGATCAGGCTAAAGCAAATCTAACATCAGAAATCGGCACCAAGAGTTTTGACGATGTTTACACAGCAGCACAACAAACTTGGGACAAGCAACTTGGCATTGTTGAAATTGAAGGTGCTACCGAGGATCAGTTGATCACTTTTTACTCCTGTATGTATCGTCTGTTCGCATATCCGAATCTGCTTTCCGAAAACACCGGTTCAGGGACAAAGGATGGGTGGCAATACCGCAGTCCTTACGGTACACATCAGGTAACGGACGGCAAACTCTACTATAACAATGGCTTTTGGGATACCTACCGCACTACTTGGGCGGCTTACGCGCTGCTCACTCCATCAAAGGATACCGAAATGCTCAACGGTTTGGTGCAGCATTATGTGGATCAGAACTGGGTGCCCAGATGGATCGCCCCGGGCGGAACCAACAGTATGGTTGGTACCAACTCCGATGCCATCTTCGGTGACGCGGCAGCAAGGGGCATCTCATTTGACAAGGATGACGCGTATCTTGCTTCTCTTAAAGACGGCGCCGTGGTATCCACCGATCTGACAAACGGCGGTAGACAGGGTCTTGAAAACGCTATTTTTGACGGTTTCACCTCAAATAGTATTGGTCAGGGTTTTTCCTGGTCTATGGAAAGCTACATAAACGATTATGGTATTTCTCAGCTCGCCAAAGATAGGGGCGATACCGACGCATACAAATACTATCTGAACCGCGCGCAGAACTATGTTAACCTGTTCAGCCCCGAACTCAACTTTTTCAGCGGAAAAAGCAGGAGCGGTATCCTGAGCGTATCAAAAGATGATTTCGACCCCACAAGCTGGGGCGGCGATTATACGGAAACCAACGCTTGGAACATGGCGTTTTACGCACCACAAGACGGCCGGGGCCTTGCCAATCTGTATGGCGGCAGAGTTAAACTGGCTGAAAAATTGGATGAGTTTTTCAGTATGAACGGCGCTTATAATCCCGGGGGTTACGGCGGCGAAATACATGAAATGAAGGAAGCACGAGAAATCAAACTGGGTCAGTAC
>JAEWUH010000079.1 GCA_023397245.1 Bacillota bacterium
TATTTACCCCTGGCTTTCCCCAACCCCGACGCTTTCCTACGCCGTGCGCTATTTAAAATGCGACGCGGGCATCTGCGTCACCGCAAGCCATAACCCGGCGAAGTACAACGGCTACAAGGCCTACGGCAGCGACGGCTGCCAGATCGCTCTGGAAATGGCGGACGAGGTTTTGGCGCAGATCAACCGTCTCGATCTTTTCGACGATGTGAAGCGCATGGATTTCGACGAGGGCGTAAAGCAGGGAAAGATCGAATATATTAAGGATGAAGTTATCGATTCGTTCCTCAAAGAGGTACGCGGGCAGAGTGTCGTCAAGGAGCCCTGCGGCGGCCTGAAGGTGGTTTACACCCCGCTGAACGGCACCGGCCGCGTCTGCGTTACCCGCATCATGGATCAGATCGGCATTAAGGATGTAACCGTCGTTCCGGAGCAGGAGTTCCCGGACGGCAACTTCCCCACCTGCCCGTTCCCGAACCCGGAAATCAGGGAGGCGCTGCAGAAGGGGCTTGACCTCTGCGAAAAGGTGCAGCCCGACCTGCTGGTTGCCACCGACCCGGACTGTGACCGCTGCGGCATCGCGGTAAACCAGAACGGAAAATTCGTTCTGATGTCCGGCAACGAGGTGGGTGTGCTCCTGCTTGATTTCATCGCACGCAGCCGCATACAGAACGGTACGATGCCCAAAAACCCCGTGGCGGTCACCACGATCGTCAGCACGGATATGGCCACCCCTGTGGCGGAGGAATACGGAATCAACCTTGCCCGAGTGCTTACCGGATTTAAATACATCGGCGACCAAATCGCCCTGCTGGAGGCAAAAAACGAGGCAGACCGCTATATCTTCGGCTTTGAGGAAAGCTACGGCTACCTTTCCGGCGGCTATGTGCGCGACAAGGACGCGGTGGACGCCAGCATGCTGATCTGCCAGATGGCCTACGCCTACAAGCAGAAGGGTATGACTCTGGTGGACGCCATGAACGCGCTTTACCGGAAACACGGTTACTTTAAGAACTCCCTGATGAACTTCGGTTTTGAGGGCGAGGACGGCATGAACAAAATGAATTCCATCATGGATACCCTCCGCAAGGAAGCACCCGCCGAAATCGCGGGCTTTGCGGTGACGGGCTGGAGCGATTACGAAACCTCCAAGCGGAGCGAGGGCGGCAGCATGAGCGAAATCGACCTGCCAAAATCCAACGTGCTGGAGTACCGGCTGGAGAACGGCAGCAAGCTGATCGTCCGCCCGAGCGGAACCGAGCCGAAGATCAAAATCTATCTTTCCGGCAAGGGCAAAGACCAGGCCGCTTCCGAGGCGATCATCAAGGCGCTGGAGGGCGCGGTTCCGGCTCTGCTGGGAATCTGAAAAAAATTGTGGGGACTGCCGGATGCAGGATTGCCGTTGGTTATCCGTGCGTTTTTGGCAGCCCCTTTTCGGTTGCATAGGCATTAAAAAGTTAAAAAGGAGGAACGGAAATGGTGAAGAGACTGATTGACTGCAGCGCAAACGAAATGAAGGAAATGGACAAGCAGGAGCTTTTAAAGGCGATCGCGCTCAGCGAGGGGCGCGTGATGGCCTGCGAGACGATCGGCGCCGTCCAGCCGATGCTGGGCAATATCACCAATGCGGAATTTGCCGCCAGCATGGGCGCGGATATGCTGATTCTCAATATGTTTGACGTGAACGAACCGCAGGTCTGGGGACTGCCCAAGGTGGAAAAGAGCGAGACCATCCGGGAGATCAAGCGCCTGACGGGCAGAATGATCGGCGTGAACCTGGAACCCGCCGACCAAAGCTTTTCCGCCGGTTCGGATGACGATACCTGGAGCCTGACCAACGGCAGGCAGGCGACGCTCCAGAACGCCAAGACGGTCTGCGCCATGGGCGCGGATATGATCGTGCTGACCGGGAATCCGGGCATCGGGGTGCAGAACCGGGCAATCATTGAATCGCTCCGGACGATCTCGAAGGAGCTGGGCGATAAAGTGATCCTTACCGCGGGGAAGATGCATGCTTCCGGCCTGCTGAAGGAAGCAGGGCAGAACTTAATAACCAAACAGGATATCAAGGATTTTGCGGAAGCGGGCGCCGATATTATTCTGATGCCTGCCCCCGGTACGGTTCCGGGCATTACGATGGAGTATATCCGCGAGCTGGTGGCTTACGCTCACAGCCTCGGCGCGCTGACTATTACCGCGGTGGGAACTTCACAGGAGGGCGCCGACCGCGAAACGATCCGCCAGATTGCGCTGCTGTGCAAAATGACCGGAACGGATATGCATCATCTCGGGGACGCGGGCTACATCGGTATGGCGCTGCCGGAGAACATCATGGCCTATTCCGTCGCCATAAAGGGCATCCGCCACACCTACCGCCGCATGGCAAGGTCAATCAACCGTTAGGCTCTGTAGAAGGCCGGGGTTTAGATCCCCGCTCGGCACAATTTGTTTACCGGCGGCGCATAAACGGAAAAATTGTGCAAAAAATATTTTGAAAAAACAGTTGACAAATTAAAAAAAGAGTAGTAATATAATAACAGTTATACAGCACAGAACAATCGTGGTTCGCGCGATATATTAGAATTAGCGCCATGCATCTTGCATACTATCAATGCTGATAGTAAGGTCTGTATATTAAGAGGTTAGGGATGTTCCTTAACCTCTTTTTTTGCGCAAAAATATTCGCAATTTCAACAGTTTCTTACATATTTCAATAAAATATATAGCAATAAATACATAATCCGTCGGATTCTAAAAAGACATTTTAAGAAAGCAATTCGGGCAATCAACCGAAAAAACAAACGGGCAGACTGCGAAAAGCCGTACAGGATAAGCGCGGCCGACGCAGTAAGCGAAATGATTTTGCAGCAGCAGCTCTCACAAAGAAAAATAGATAAAGCAAGAAAATGCGCCTTGAAACGGCTTATCAAAGCCAGATCAAAGCGCATTTTTTACGCAATATCTATTCGGCTTTCAGCCCTTCCAAAAGCAATTCGATATGGAGCGGGAACTCCTTTTCCAAATCGAAATTTCGGGAACTAATACACCACTCAAAGGTTATTCCCCGCATGGCGGTCAGAAGATGCCGTACAAAAAAATCAACCTCTGCATCGGAACGGAATTCACCGTCCCGAATACCTTTCAGAATAATTTTTTTACAGATCAGCGGAAGACTTCTTCCGTAACTCAGGACCATTTCGGAATCAATCTTTGCATACAGCATGGCGGCGTAACAGTTTTTGACGACGCCATAGCCGATGTTCCGGACGAGAACCTCCGCCGTCTTGCGGATGACCATCCGCATCGTTTCAAGGGCCGGCGTATTTTCCGGAATGCTTTGAAAATACTCCTCATAGTTTAAATCGAGGGTTTGCACATATTCCTCGATCATGGAGAATTTTGACTTGTAATGGACATAAAAGTCCCCTTTGGAAACACCGGCCTTCTGCACAATGTCGGTCACGCTGGTTTTTTCCACCCCGCGCTCCTCAAACAATGCCACCCCGGCTTCGAAAATTTTCTCCTTTGTTTTCATTCCCTTACTTTTTTCGGCCATTTTCGAAATATCACTCTTTCATATTGACTTTTTGTAATTAAGACCATATACTGAATATATGACCTCGGTCATATTTACATTATACTATGGGATTCTACATATTGCCACAAAAATTTTGTCGTCCGGCAAAAGAGACGGGAAGCGTCTGCCTGTGTCAACTTTCAGCAAAAAGAAAAAGCAGGGGGAAATGCAAAATGAAAACGGTTTTTCAAAAGGCGGTATCACTGATTCTTTCACTGGCTGTACTGCTCGGTACAACGCCGCTTATGGGCATGGCCGCGTCCGCGGCGGAAAACGGGGGCGTGACCGCCTACTACTGCGACTCCGGGCTGTTCAAGGACTCCAATTACACCACGGAAGCGGATAATGCTTTCCGAAGCACGATTACCGGGGTGGAAGTAAGGGAAGATACGCAGATGATTGGCGGTTCTGCCTTTGAATCCTGCAAGGAATTAACCGCCGTTGCAATACCGGACAGCGTAACAACCATTGGCAATCGGGCGTTTTATCAGTGTGCAAAATTAAAAAGCGTTATTTTCGGAAAAAACAGTCAACTGAATTTGATTGGCGAATATGCTTTTTTCCAGTGTGCGGCTTTAACCGCCATTGTGATACCGGACGGCGTAACGGCTATCGGTAATGAGGCGTTTCAGCTCTGCGGCATAAAAAGCATCACCTTTGGAGAAGGCAGCAAGCTAAAATCCATCGGGGAATCCGCGTTTGAATGCTGCGGGAACCTGACTGAAATCAGAATACCGGACAGCGTAACAACCATCGGCAATCATGCGCTCCAGCAATGCACAAACCTGAAAAGCGTCACTTTTGGAGAAGGCAGCAAACTGCAATCCATCGGCGAATTTGCGTTTTTAAGTGACGAAAATCTGACCGACTTTGAAATTCCCCAAAGCGTAACGGAGATCGGCAGGGAAGCGTTTTTTTTCTGCTCCTCCCTGACCCGGATCGAAATTCCACACGGCGTAACAACCCTCGGTGCCGATTTTGATGATCAGACGTTTGGAGCCTGCACAGGCTTGACCTGCGTTACGGTCAGTGATTCTTTGCCCGCACATGCGGATACATTCAACGGATGTACTTCTCTGAGCAATCTTTATGTGATTGGGAGCCAAAAGCCATCCGCAATGCGGGAAGTCACCAATGTCTTCTTCTTTTCGGAGAACCCGGACGGGACTTACAAGCTTGAAAACTATTCCGGTACGGGAGCCGGGCGGGTGATTCCAACCGAATTATACGGAAAGGAAATCAATCCTCCGATTCAGGAAGCCGATTTGCACACGCAGGAGGTAATCGCCTACTGCGACGGAGCCAAAATCTATAAAAATCAGGATAAAACCGGTGAGATCGGCCCAGGCGACCCTTACCGCTTTATGATTTCAAAGGTAGAATTCACAGGTGCGGATATTCAAACGATTACAGCGCCCGGGTCGTATGAAGGCGCATTCCTTAACTGCACGGGTTTGACGGAAATCACCGTACCCGCGAGCGTAACTCAAATCGGCACCAACTCTTTCCGTGACTGCACGGGCCTGAAAAACATTGCGTTTGAAAACGGAAGCAAGCTGCAGTCCATCGGCTCCCAGGCATTTGACGGCTGTGTGAAGCTGAGCGGAATCGACCTGCCCGGCGGCGTGACGTCTATCGATATGTATGCGTTTAACGGCTGCGTGAAGCTGAGCGGTATTGATCTGCCCGGCGGTATAACGGGCATTTCGTCAAATACGTTCAACAACTGCACAAGTCTCACCGATATTGCGATTCCGGACAATGTGACGAAAATCGAAAATATGGCCTTTAACGGCTGTACAAGCCTGAAAAGCGTTACCTTTGGGAAAGACAGCAAATTGCAGTCCATCGGAAGCAGCACGTTTTGGGGCTGCACAGGGTTGACTGGCATTGTAATCCCCAAAAGCGTAACGACATTCGGCAGCGGTGTGTTCTTTGGCTGCGCAAGCCTGAACAAAATCGCCGTGGAGCCCGGAAATACGGTGCTTTACACGGATAACAGCGGCGTTCTGTTTTACACAGACCCGACGGCCGGAAAAACTTTGCTTCGCTGCCCTGCCGGCAAATCCGGGACATACGAGATTCCGGACGGTATTGTAAGGATGGATGAGGGCGCATTTTCCGGCTGCACGGGCTTGACCGGCGTTACCATTCCCGCCAGCATCCAGTCCATTCCTCCTTACGCTTTTGACGGCTGCACCGTCCTGAACCTTGTCAAATTTGGCGGATCAGCTGTTATAAATGAATGGGTTTCTTCGTGTGCCTTTGATACAGGCAAGAATACTCTGATGTTTATCGTTCCCAAAGGTAAAAAAGATTATTACAAAGGCTGTTTGATCGGCACAGTAATGGGCGGCACTACCCCGGAAATCAAAGAGGAAATGCACATTACCGCTTTCGTTCCGCTGCCCGCACGGACCGTGCCGGTCGGCACCGCGCAAACCGAGCTGAATTTACCGGACTCCCTGAGCGCCACGGCGGACGGCACGGAGCATTCCGCTGTTGACGGCGTAACATGGACGTCAAGCCCCGCCTATGACAAGGATACAGTGGGAACCTATACTTTTACCGCCGCGCTGCCGCCCTGGGTTACCTTGGAAAGCGGGCTTGCTTCGCCGGAGATTACGGTCAGGGTGGCGGAAACCGGTAAGGCGATCACCGCTTTCTCCATCGGGAAATACGCGGGCGTTCTTGATGAAGCCGCCCACACCGTCACGGTGAGCGTTCCCTTCGGAACCGACGTGACGGCATTAACGCCGACCATCGCCGTGAGCAAGAACGCGGGCGTTTCCCCCGCGAGCGGGGCGGCGCGAAACTTTACAAAGCCGGTCGTTTACACGGTCACGGCGGAGAACGGGGAAACCCAAACTTACACGGTGACCGTTGCCGTGTCGAAGGATACGAGGGAAACCGGTAAGACAATCACCGCTTTTTCCTTCGGGAAATACGCGGGTGTTCTTGATGAAGCCGCCCGCACCGTCACGGTGAAAGTCCCGTACGGAACCGATGTGACGGCTTTCACGCCAACTATTGCCGTGAGCAAGAACGCGGGCGTTTCCCCCGCAAGCGGCGCGGCGCGGAACTTTACAAACCCGATTGTGTATACGGTTACAGCGGAAAACGGAGAAACACAGACTTACACGGTGACTGTAAATATTATGGAAGAAGAAGCCGGGAATTCCTCCAATACAGAAGCTGCAGTGCCCGCCTTGCCGGTTTCCGTTACGGATATGGCCACCGGCGTGACCGCCGACCTTACCGGCGCGGAATTCCCCGCGGGAGTGACAGGGGTCACGCTTTCCGCACAGCAGGAGCACAACAGCGCGGCTGACCCGCAGACGGCCAATGTGCTGCGGCTCGCAGTTTCGGACGCAGGGCTGAATGTCATCGGGACGCCGTCCGTCTACAACCTGAAGCTGCTCGACCGGAGCGGGAACGTCATTTCCGGATTCAACGGCAAGGTAACAGTGAAAATCCCGCTTCCCGCAGGATTACGCGGTGTACCGCACGTCTTCCGGTACGAAGAAAGCACCGGCGCGCTGACGGACATGAACGCCGTGGCGGAAGACGGGTTCCTTGTGTTTTCAACCGAACATTTCAGCCATTACGCGGTAGCGGGCGTGGGGGATTCGATTACGCTGGACACCACAAGCTATGCCATGCCGTTCAAAGGAAGCTATCAGATCGGTATGAAGCTTACCGGAGCAAAAGCCGCATCCGTTCAATTCCATTCGACGAATGACCGAACAGCAGCCGTAACAAAACTGAAAAACGGCAATTATCAGGTGACTGGCAAAGATTCCGGAACGGCATACATTATGTTTGACGTCTATGACAATAAAAACCGGCTTCTTACCCACGCGTCGGTACGGATCGACGTGAAAACCGGAATCCGTCCGAGGGGGGATTCCGCAAGGCAGACCGGCATGTTCTAAGCCTTACGGTTCGCATACAAAAAAATAACGAGCAAAAGGAGTCCTGCTTTTTGGCAGGGCACCTTTTGCATCAATAGCGGCACAGGCTTCCGGATTTTTCAGGACCTTACCCTTTACAGAAAGACAAACGGACGGGGTTTTCCCCCTCTTTAACTTCTTTTTCCTGTACTCCCTATTATAGGATAATTATATGTTATATTATGGTAATTATAAATAGTAATTAATGGTAATCCTAGTATATTATTGACAATACAAACAAAAATTAGCTATACTTTAAACACAGCACATGGAATAAATTGAGGCTATTTTTACATATCGGCAAGACTTCATTGCCGAGCCTTTTGTCAGGATGAAATGGTAAACGGAATTCCGCAGGATGGTGCTTCCGTTTGCATCTGTGACGAATGTATGTAACTTCTCATAGCACGTGAAAATACATACGGCGGACTGCTTCACGGACAAAAAGAATGTAAAAGCTCAGGTTGTTCAAGGTGCTCATTTTAATAAGGAGGACAAAAAGAATGAGAAAAATCACAGGAAAAGTTGTTTCTCTTGTGCTTGCGTTGGCGCTTGCAGCAACAAGTTTTTCGGCAAATTTCGCTTTTGCATCAACCAAAAGTGTGACAGGTACCGCAAGCTTTGACGGCGAAGCTTCCATTTACCTTGTAAATGGCGGTTCCACCGAAGCAGCCAGATCGGTAACCGGCTTCAGCCAGTGGGTAAAAGGCACGCTCGATACCGCGGATCATCAGGACGGGATCGGCACCGCTGAAATCTCCGACATTTCCCATGTTTCCGGCGATAAGCTGGTCAAATGGGATATTGACAATGACACAATTACCCTGAAAAGCGCAGATTCCGAGGGCCAGGAAGTCATTTCCATTCTGTTCAAAGCCACCTATACCAACAATGACGGTGACGATGTAACGGTAAAGGCGAGCAAGCAGTTCACGGTTAACGCCTATGACGCCGGTGCGGCTCTGATCCGTACATATGCCGCCAAAGATTCCGGCAAAGCTCCGGATGAAGTCGGTTCTTTTGCAAGAAACGACGGCAGCTATAAGGATATCGCCGTTTATAAGGCATCCAATGACGGTACAAGCGCAAAGGCAATCTGGACGAACCTCTACACTCCGGTAATCAAGTCCGGCAGTGCTGCTCAGGATTCGACCGCTACCAATGCAGAACTTGCAGCCGCCGGCGTAACAACAAGCAACTACGCGGACTATGAGTTTGTTTATTCGGACAACAGCCATGTTGTTCTGACAAAGCAGACCGGAAATTACATCCGCGCAACCGTTGCCGCAAATGTTACCACAACAAAAACCACAAAGCTGGCTGCTACGACAAATGTTTCCGTAAATGCCAGAAAAGTTTTAAGCACGGTTAAGGTTTCCACAGATTCCTCTGACAGAGTAATGGCAAAGTCCAAGATCGACAAAAAGATCATTGCGCCTGCCGGTTATGCAAGCATCGGCAAAGACAAGGGAACCTATCTGTACGCGGCAACTTTGGACAGCGCAGCAAATGACAACATCGACGTAGCAAACTCCGAGGTTGTTTTTGGCGGAGCGGATGGAATCAACACCGGCGCTACTCCCGCTGCTATTACCGTATCCGGCGGCAGCGTTACAAAGATTTCCGGTAAAGTGGATTCCCTTACCG
>JAEWUH010000081.1 GCA_023397245.1 Bacillota bacterium
GGAAAACTCTGCGGCATCCGAAGAAAACGCGGCGGTCAGCAGGGATCTTTCCGAGCAGTCCAGACGTCTGCGCGACCTTGCCGGAAAGTTCCGCCTGAAAGGCAGCGCAAAGCCGAACGCGGCAGAACCGGAAAAGTCCGAACCGGTAGAACCGGAAAAACCCAGACCGGCAGAAAGCCGCAGGCAGCAGCCGGTGCATCCGCAAAGCTTGGCGGGTGAAAAATATTAGAACTTATGCGCGGATTGTCCGCGGTCTGTAAATTCATCTTAAAACCTGAAAAACGTACCATTGGTGTAACAGCCGATGGTACGTTTTTTGGTTTCGGAATAAAAACGTAAGCTCTGATTTTATATGGAAACGGACGCTCCCATTTCGGTGTCCGCTGTCCGATTTGCCATTTTACCGCGGCCCTAGATTTCATATAAAATACGAAATCTTTGGCGCAGCAACTAATCATGCGGTTTAATTTTTATTTAAAATATTGTACAGGAAGTATTATATTTTGCTTGAGAATTGTTTTCACATTTATTAATGTAAATCATTTTTTATACGATATATGTGATATCACCACAAGAAAGGGGAGATACAATGAACGAATTATGTGAAAAAGTACAAGAACAAAGCGCGCAAAAGGACAAATATCTTACATTTAAACTGGGAGTAGAATTATTTGCGTTGGAGATCGGTTTTGTAAAAGAAATTTATAACATGCTTACCATCGTACCCATGCCCTGCGCACCGGATTATATGAAAGGGATTATCAACCTGCGCGGGAAAATCATCCCCGTGCTGGATATGCGCCTTGTACTGGGCAAGGAATCCCGGGATTATTCGGGCAGAACCTGCATCATTATTTTATATGTAAACCAAGCCCACTGCGGCCTGATTGTAGATACGGTATCGGAAGTATGCAGCATACCGGAGGAAAACATTGAGCCGCCTCCGGGAATGGCAAGCATACAGTCGAACCGCTATTTGAAAGGAATCGCGAAAATTGGGAATGAGCTGGCGATGGTTTTGGACTGTGAAGAAATCATGAGCCTGCAGGACCAGGAAGTATCCTGACCCCCTCCGGTTGAAATTTTTATCCCCTCCAAGCGAAAAACAGCGGCTTATCATATGAGAGAAGAGAGGTAATCAAATGAAAAAGAACCAAAACACCAATATTAATTTAAAGGCAGCCCTGCCGGCAAGCTATGCAATCGCCGTACTGCTGGGCGGAACCGCTTTCTATCTGTGCTCGAATATTGCGCGCTTCGGCGCGGTGCTCACCGTTTTTCTGGTGATCGTCATTGCTGCGCTGCTTGCCGCGCTTGCGGCTGCGTCTCTGCGGATCACGACCGGAAAGATACAGGGAGCGGAAGAGAAATCCGCCTGGTACCGCGCGGTTGTTGACGCAATCAGCTTCCCGATCCATGTTACCGACAGTGATATGAGATGGACGTTCATGAACCGCGCGTTTGAAAAGCTGATGATCGACCAGGGCAACATCAAAGACCGTGATTCGGCGTACGGAATGGCCTGCAGCAACGCAGGCGCAAACATCTGCAAGACGGAAAACTGCGGCATTGCCCAGCTGAGAAAGGGCGTTGGGCAGAGCTACTTTGACTGGTGCGGCATGAGCTGCAAGCAGGACACCTCCTATCTGGTCAGCGAACAGGGCGAGCGAATCGGTTTTGTCGAGGTAGTCACCGACCTTACCGAGCTGATCCGCGTCAACCAGTACAATAAGGTTGAAATCAAGCGGATCGTAGACAACCTGAACAAGCTTGCGGCCGGCAGCCTCGATCTGGACCTGAACGTCGGCGAGGCGGACAGCTACACCAAGGAATCCCACGAGCAGTTTGCCAACGTAAGCCGCTCCCTCACGGAAGTGAAAAGGGCGCTGGGGCTTTTGATCAGTGATGCCGAAATGCTTGCGCAGGCCGGTGTGAACGGCGCTCTGGAAACCAGAGCGGACGCTTCCAAACATCAGGGAAGCTACCGCACCGTTATCGAGGGCTTTAATTCCACGCTGAATTCGATTATTACGCAGATTGATAAAACCATTGAGGTCTTGGGCAAAATCTCGGTAAACGATCTGGAATTTACGATGGAAGGCAATCAGAAAGGCACCTACCAGGAACTCTCCGATTCGATCAACGCGGTAAAGGGAAGGCTGCTGAGCGTGGAGGATGTTTTCATAAGATTCTCCAAGGGTGATACCGGCAGGCTTGAAGAACTGAAAAAAGCGGGAAAACGCTCCGCAAACGACCGGATCATGCCCGCCGCAATCGCCGCGATGCAGGCAATCGAAAACCTGATTAAGGAAGCAAACCTAATTGCAAAAGCATGCGTAGAAGGCCGGCTGAACTTCCGCGGTCAGGCAGACAAATTTGAAGGCGGATACCGTGAAATCATAGAAGGCATGAACGATACGATGGATGCGATCGAGCGTCCGCTGGAGGAAATCTCCGATATGCTGGCGCATATGGCCGACGGCGACTTTACCTCTGAGATCAACCACAGCTATTCGGGCGAATACGGCAAAATCGTGGACGCGATGAACCATACCGCCAATTCCATCAGCGATGTGCTCCGCAATATCAATATTGCGGCCGAGCAGGTATCCACCGGTTCTTCGCAGGTTTCCGGCAGCAGTCAGGCATTGTCACAGGGAGCCACCGAGCAGGCCAGCTCCATCGAGGAGCTTTCGGCTTCTATCTCCGATATCGCCGAGCAGACCAGGCTCAATTCCACCAAGGCGGTGCAGGCGAACGATCTGGCGGTCACGGCCAAAGACGATGCCATAGTCGGAAACGACCAGATGAAGCTGATGGTGAAATCCATGGAGGAAATCAACGAAAGCTCCGCAAATATCTCAAAGATTATCAAAGTGATTCAGGATATCGCGTTCCAGACCAACATTCTTGCGCTCAACGCCGCCGTTGAGGCCGCGCGCGCGGGCACAGCCGGCAGAGGGTTCGCGGTGGTTGCCGACGAGGTGAGAAACCTTGCCGCAAAGAGCGCGGACGCCGCGAAAGAAACCACCATGCTGATCGAAGGCTCGATCAGAACGGTGGAATCTGGAACCAAAATTGCGAACGAAACCGCCGAAGCGCTGATTAAGATCGTCACGGGAGTGGAAAAGGCAGCCGGACTGGTTGCGGAAATCGCCGCGGCCTCCAACCAGCAGGCAACCGGAATTTCTCAGATCAATGTGGGCGTGGAGCAGGTTTCGCAGGTTGTGCAGGTCAATTCCGCCACCGCGGAGGAAAGCGCTGCCGCAAGCGAGGAACTCTCCTCTCAGGCCGATATGCTCAGGGATATGATCAGCAAATTCAAAATAAAGGATGACTTCACGGGAAACAGCGAGCCCGTACGAAGGAACGCCCCGATGCCCGCGTACCGCCCGGTTCCGGTACATAATAAATTTGATTAAGACTTTTTAAAATTCCTTCTTTCTAATGCGTAAGCGAGGGCCTGTCCGAATCGGCAGGCCCTCGCTTCAGTTTGGAAAAAATCTCTCTGTCATCTGCGGATGACATCTCTCTTAAACATATTTTACCGAACACTCCGCGGCCCGAGTGCATCGGGACTGTTTATTTCATAACGGGAATGTACCAAAATAGTCCCTTACTATTTCCGAGATACGCATAATAGAACAAACGTTCTTGAACAAGCTCCTATTTCCTGCTAAGATTGAATTATAGATTCTATCGAAGCGAAAGGAGTACTATGGACTATAACGAATGGGGCAGACAATACCTGAATGAAGCGGAGAAGCTTAAGGAGTATCTTACTCCTCTCAGGAGGCAGGCAAGGACGTTGAGCGGCAAAAAAGCGGCGGTCCTTTTCCGGAGGATCGCCATGCTGAACGAAATGTACCTTGACTGTCTGCACACGGGAAGGTTTTTGGCGGAACGCGGAGGGAGCCGATGAGACGAAAAGCAGACCTGAGCATGGATCTGTTCGGCGACAGGTTCGATTTTAACCGCCGCGAGTTGGACGACGGCGGCGAGCACCGCCGGATGCTGCGGGCTTTGCGGCGCGCGATGGAGGGCGAGCTGACCGAGCGGCAGCGCGATTGTATCCGGCTTCGGTATATGGAGGGGAAAAGTGTAAACGAAATAGCGCGGCAGCTCGGCATCACGGCGGGTACCGCGTCCAAACATCTGAAAAAAGCCCGGAACCGCCTTGGTGCGGTAATCGGTTATTCCTTTGCAAGATTAAACTAAGAAGGGACGGACAAGCAGCCGCTTGTCCGTCCCTTTTCGTTATTCAGCCTGTATGGTTCCTCCGCCGAGGACAAGATCACCGTCGTAGAATACGACAGCCTGTCCGGGGGTAACGGCGCGCTGCGGCGTTTCGAATTCCACGCGCATCCTGCCGCCCTCCAGCGGGATGAGCCTTGCCGAAGCCGGCTGTGCCTGATAGCGCACCTTGACCTGCGCCGGGATTGCGGATTCCAGCGTATCGAACGGGATGAAATTGAGGTCGGCGGCAACCAGCGAATCCCGGTACTGGCTGCCCTCCTCGCCCAGCGTGACCGCGTTATGTAGCGTATCGATTTTCGTAACGTACATGGGTCTGCCGAACGCGGTGCCCAGTCCCTTGCGCTGGCCGATGGTGTAGTGTGTGATGCCGCGGTGTGATCCAATTACGTTTCCGGCGGCGTCCACAAAATTGCCCGCGGGCGCTTTCACGCCGGTGTAACGCTCGATAAATCCCGCGTAATCCTTGTTTTCCACAAAGCAGATTTCCTGGCTGTCCGGCTTGTGGGCGACAGGCAGCCCGGCTTCTTCCGCCATAGCCCTTGCCTGCGGCTTGGTGTAATTGCCGAGCGGCATCAGGGTGCGGCTGAGCTGTTCCTGTGTGAACGAGTACAGCACATAGCTCTGGTCCTTGGAGGCGGGCGCTTTTTTCAGCAGCCACCGCCCGGAGGGAGCCTGCTCGATGATTGCGTAATGTCCGGTCGCGACATAGTCGAAATCGAGCGCCTGCGCGCGGCGGAGCATCGCGTCAAACTTTACGCGGCGGTTGCACGCGATGCACGGGTTCGGGGTGAGCCCGGCGGCATACTGTGCGGCAAAATAGTCGATGACCTCTTTTTCAAAAACGTCCTGAAAATTGAGTACCAGATGGTCAATACCAAGCTTATAGGCCACCCGGCGCGCGTCGTCGATATCATCCAGCGAACAGCAGCCGCCGGCCGCGCTCTGCTGCATATATTCGTCGGGACGCAGGCGCATGGTGACCCCTGTTACGTCATATCCGGCCCTGAGCAGCAACAGGGCGGCAACCGAACTGTCCACCCCGCCGCTCATGCCGAGCATTACCTTTTTTTTCATTCAGATTTCCGGATTTGCCGGCTTTTCCAGCTCGTCGTCGTCAGTGGCCGCTTCCTCGTCTTCGTTGATGACGGTTTCCTGGTTCATGTCGATTATTTTATAGGAAGGCGGGACGTCGTCGTCCAGCCCGCCGTTTATGGCGTCTTCCTCCGCTTTCGCTTCCACGTCGTCGTAGAAGGAATGCATCTCGCAGTCCTCTCCGCAGCCGGAGCAGTCCGCGCAGGCATCGTCGGCGCAGCCCGCCGGCGCAGTGATCTCATCCAGCTTGTTAAAGGCTTTCTTCATGCGCTGCTCGGAAGCCTCCACCGCTTTGCAGAAACGCTCGGTTTCCTCATTCTGTTCGTCGCGCAGATTGCGGAAATAATATTTACCGAGGGCAACATAGGCGCGCGCCTGATTTTCCCTCTCGTTTTTAATCACGATACGGATTCGGTTGATCAGCGCGGCTTTCCGGTTCTTTTCCACAACATAATCAACTGCTTTTGTCACATTACCGGTCACGGTTTCAAAAAAGTTCATAGTCTACCTCCGCCGCAGATGCGGTTTTAAAATAAGGAATTTCCCTTGCCATTATTATATCTCAAATGCTGTTAAAATTACAATATTTTTTAATTCTGTGCACAATCCTTTGCGGAGGTTTTTAGAGATTCTGCCAAACAGGATGGGCCGGCAGCTTTTAAACTGCCGGCCGGCTATGAAGAAGAGATAAGTATCTTGTAAGCATCAATAATTTTGATCATCCAGAATTGGCGTAAAATTGCGGTCATCCTTGCTCGGATAGACAATAAAAGTATGATCTCCGGTTATTTTGTAATTCTTTAATGAGGCTGACCCGTCGCCACTTTCTACCTTCAGTGTAATGTGGTTTTGCTTATACTTTCCGTAAATAATGTATACAGAGCCATACACATCCGCCTTTTGAAACTCTGAAAGCTCGGATTTTTCAGTAGATGAGAACGGGATAGAACCTCCCTCAACTTTATACCGACCCAATGACCATAAATGCTTTTGCGACCATACGATAAAGTATTCTCCATTGTTTTCGTATAGAGCAAATCGCTCCGGCCCGTTTTCGTAGCTGTCTTTGTATACCGATGAAGTTAAGTCTGTACCATTGACACAATGATTAGCAAATTGTATTAATTCATTTTTGTGGTCGTTGGGGGTATATGTTGCAAAAAAAGTGTAAATCAATAACACTGATAAAAAACACACCAAAGCCGCCAATCGTTTTTTCATCAGCGAATTCTCCCCCATCTACCAAAACATTTCTTTTATATGAGCCTATTAAACAGTGATTCCGCGAAACATATTTTCTGTATAAATCAGCTTTACTGAATTAAAGCAGTTATACAGCCACCGATATCCTGTTTTATCAAAAAGAAAGCAAGCGCAATTATATTCCTTGTTTCAAAATCGACAGTAATATCGTGTACCAAAAAGGAGGTTTGCGATATTCTTTCCCCTGCCAGCATATTGCAGATTTGCGTCACGAAATTCTGCAAAATTTATATTTGCAGTACGCTATTTTTGAATGCAGTCTATCCCCGGACGCACAGAGCATCATCTTTATCTGTCCGGAAATAATCCTGAGATTGTATTATGATTGGTGATTCCTTGGAATAAAAAGGTATAAAAATGCTTAAAGAAATTAATGGAATGAAGCAAACGAAATCGCCAGAACAAGAACCAGACTGATTAACTTTTTAATTTTTTTAGTTCGCGGGCCGGCAGAGGAGTGTCTGCCGGCCCGCTATGTAGAAGAGATGAATGGTGTAAGCAATTTAAAATGGGGAAGCGGATTATCCGCAGTACGCGGAATTTGTTACGCTGATGGCTTCCACCGTACCGCTGCGGTAAACTTTTGCGAGTACCTCAAATTCGTACTCGTAGCCGCTGGTAACATACCAATATTTATCTAAATAAAGTGTTTCACCGTATACTGTGCTCGTCCAGCTTTTGACGGTGGTGGTTCCGCTGGCGGTTACCTTTTTGAGAACCCCTGTCACAACAATCTTTGTTGTGCCGGTTTTTGCATCGACTATCGCTCCACAATTTGCACAATTTCCATCAAAACTGATTATGGACGAAACATCGTCGGTATTGGTAAACATGACGTGAATGTCAGAGGTACCGGATGAAGCCGTTTTTGCAAAAGCGGGAACACTGAAGGTAAACATCAGGGTCAGTGCAAGAACAAGGGAAACGATTTTTGTTTTCATAAAAGACACCCCTTCTTTAATTTTGAGCTCTGATAATATAACAACAAATCCCCCTGTTTTGTTACACCTTTTTTCAAACTTTTTTATTTTTGTTCATATTTCATACTTTCAGCCATCTGAATCAGCTCTTTTTTGTCGATTTTAGAACTGAGTTTAAAGCTGGTTTTATCGGTCTGCCATAAAATCTGTGTCTTATCGGCAGGCGTTTTGGCTTCTAACAGGTACGCTTTTTGTCCGTTTATTGTAATTTCCTGATATTTTGAATGTTCGTTGTCCATTGCTGTTTTTTCGCTCGATAAAGGCACCTGATCAAAAGTAATTAATTCGCCATTTTCATTTTGATAGACTGTTCTTTGCGTTGAACTTGCTTTTTTCGATTCTGATTCCACAAACCCTTCCGGAATATACTGCGGCTTATACATGCCGGTGTCTTCCGGCGGGGATTCCTTCTGCCGGAAATAAATATCCACATGGTCGGCTTTCCATTCCAGAACGGAGTTGAAAATTGCGTTTCGGGAGGCTTCCACGCTCAGCAGGCTCCCCATGACCACGGAAATCAGAATGACGGCAATGACCGCCGCCTTTTTTGCGGCTTTCAAAATTTTTTGTGCAACCGCCCGGCGGTTTCCTTTTTTTATGGCCTGCCGGATTTTTTGTTTCAGCGCGGGCGAGGGCAGGTACTCCGGCCGCAGCTCTTTTTCCGCCGGCATTGAGTCCAGCCCCCGCCGGAAGTCTTCCTCCGCTGCCGCTTTCAGGACGGTGTCGAAAAGCCGGTCATTCAGTTCCGTTTTTTTCATAATTGCCGCCCCTTTTCTGCATTTCCGCAATCAGCGCCTTCCTTGCGCGGTGAAGACGCACCCGCACGTTTTCCCGGGAAATATCAAGAATATCCGCGATTTCCTCATCGGCATATTCGTAGATCAGCTTTAGCCTTAGAATATCCTTATGGCTGTTGCTCAGTTCCGAAAGACAGGACAGGATGAAATCATAGGTTTCTTCGGTAACGATGAAGTTTAAGGGCTCGTCCTGCGCGCGCTCCGCAACGTCTTCGCAGAGCTCCAGCGGAAGGATTTTCTCGTGTTTTTCGTCCTTTATCATATTCAGGCAGATGTTCCTTACAATAATAACAACCAAACCCCTTGTTCTGTTACAGTCATACCAGGTAATTTTTTGCAGATTATCAATTATTTTAACGAATGCCTGTGATACCGCGTCTTCCGCGCGGTATCGGTCCTTTAAGATTCCCTGCGCCGTATATATCATCGTACCAATATGACTGCGGTATATATCTTCCACAAGACTGCGTTCGGAATCGTTTTGGATGGTCTGAATACAGATCAGCATACCGGCCGCCCCCTGACGTTTTTCTAAATTATAATCTAATTCAGGAACAAAGGCAATGAACAAATTCAGACTGACGGGAAAGCCGCGCAGCTGCAGAACGGCATCAATTTTGCGACTGTGCCTGCACGGCTTTTTCGCAGTCTGGCGGTTTATCTGCAGCCTGTTAACAATTTGTTGCTTAAGATACCAAAAACCGGGCAAAAATAGCAGTATTGTGGAATTCTATTCCTTTTTCCAGCCTGCTGTGATATAATCAATAAATATGCAGGCTAGGAAGTGCTGATTAAATCAGGCGGCGGAACGTGCAGCGGGATTTATTCAGCGGTTCCTTAAGGAGGGAACCGAATTGTCAACACAGATCAGCAAAGACGTGAGCTGCCCGCACTGCGGCGCCGCAGTGAAAACACAGATGTGGCCGGGGATCAGCGCCGGGGAAAACCCGGAGCTGCGGGAGAAAATCCTGAATGAAACCCTGTTTGACTGGAAATGCCCCGAATGCGGTTATGAGGCGCGGCTTGTATATCCTTGCCTTTACCATGACAAAGACCGAAAATTTATGATATATGTTGTACCGAACGGCAACGACTGCGCGCTTCAGTCCGTAGATATCAGCGAAGCGTTCCCGCAGTTTAAGGATCTGACCAAGCGGGTGGTTACAACGCCGACCGAGCTGAAGGAAAAAGTCCTGATTTTCGAGGCTGGTATGGATGACCTTGCGGTGGAGCTGGTGAAGCTGGCCCTTACCGACGTTGCGGAAAAAAAGCACGGAAAATCGGTTTTATCCGGTTATTTCTGCTATGCGGACGAACCGGAGGGGAAGATCGGTTTTTCCTTTTTCCTCAAAGGCAGCAGTGAGCCGGTGCGCCAGGATACAAGGCTGGATGTTTACCGGAAGTCACTTGAAATTGCAGAGAACGTCGGTTTTTCCGGCGGCGGCGAATTTACGGCGGTGGATTCCCAGACCGCCCGGAACATACTGCGGAAGTACCGCGGCGAGGAGGATTAAAAATGTGCGGATTAGTCGGATTTACAGGTGAAGTCATCGACCGGGAAGCGGTCATTAAAACGATGACGGATAAAATAACCCACAGAGGGCCGGATTCCAGCGGTATCTTTGTGAACGGCGATATTTCTATGGGATTCCGCCGCCTGAGCATCATCGATATTGCCTCCACAGGCGACCAGCCGATTTATAACGAAGATCACACGCTGGTGCTTATGTTCAACGGCGAAATCTACAATTATCAGGATTTGCGCAAAACCCTGATCGAAAAAGGGCATAAATTCTATACGAACACCGATTCCGAGGTGCTGGTTCACGGCTTTGAGGAATGGCACGAGGAGCTTTTGAACCGGCTGCGCGGCATGTTCGCGTTCGCTATCTGGAATACTGTGGACAAAAGCCTGTTTATTGCCCGCGACTTTTTCGGCATCAAGCCGATGCATTACACCACGGTGGGGAAAAGCTTTGTTTACGCTTCGGAGATCAAGAGCATTCTGGACTTTCCGGGATTTGAGAAAAAACTGAATAAAAG
>JAEWUH010000094.1 GCA_023397245.1 Bacillota bacterium
GGTCTACACCGTTCAGTACGCTTATTTTGACAAGGCCGCAACGGATACCGTCCGGTTCTATAAAAGCGGAGACCGCCGCTACACCGCAACGGTGAACGGCAAGGTGTTCGGAACCGTGGTTTCCTCCGACGCAGACAAGGTCATAGAGAGCTTCAAGCTGCTGCAAAGCGGCAAGGCGGCTGCATAAAATTATTTTTTTATATCCCTTTGCCCCATGAGGGCAGAGGGATATTTTGGTATAATGTGCTTCTTTATCCTTTTCTTTCTTTTTCAAAAAGAGTATAATCCGAAAATGCAAAGTTTTTCAAAGGAGAGTGTAGGGATTGGAGCTAAAAAGTGATTTGATTATTCTGCGTGATTTTATTCCATCCGATATTGAGGAGCGGATTAAATGGGAAACCGATGAAAATGAGTGGCAGTTATGGGACGCACCATGGGATTACGAAGGAAAAGAAAAAGAGGAATTACTCAAGGATTTAGAACGGTATAAAAATAAAATGCAAATATGGGCTAAGGAGAAAAAAGGCGAAAATGACTTACGGTCCAGCTTTCAAATTTGTATCAATGACAGTACAAAAAAATATATCGGCTGGTGCGGCTCTTACAACATAAATGAAAAGTTTCAAATTACCCCCGCGAAAGATCGCTGCGCGATTGGAATTGATATTCCTGCGATGACGGCACGCGGCAAGGGTTATGCTGCTTCTGCGCTGGTTCTTTTTATACAATATTTGATAAGACACGGAATAAATGAGATATATACTCAGACATGGTCGGGGAATAAGCGGATGGTAAGCCTTGCGAATAAGATCGGTTTTGAGCAATGCATGTGTAAATCGAAGATCCGCAGCGTGCGCGGAGAGCTTTATGATGATCTGACCTTCCGATTAAACAGGAAGAAATTTTATGAATTCACCGGCGCAGAGCAACAGGCTGATTTATAATTTGCTTTGTTTTTTCTTTATAGCCGCGTTTTTCTTGTTACCATTTGCGCTTTTCGACCTCTGTAAATCGTGCTATAATATGTTATAGAAATAACAAGCGGAGCGGAAAACGGTTTTGCCGTGTTTTCGCTCTTTGCTTTTTGATTCTAGATCGGGAGATGTTACAGATGGGGCTTGCGGCAGAAAAAGCCAAACAGCAGATAAAGAGTTTGAAGGGTAATCTGACCGTGTTTTTAAAATGGGTTTTGCTTTCCCTTCTGGTGGGGATTGTGGTCGGCGGCGCGGGTACGGCGTTCTGGTTCTGCATGAAGACGGTCACCGGTTTTCGCACGGCAAACCACTGGGTCGAATGGTTCCTGCCGCTCGGCGGTGTGATAATCGTCGCGCTGTACCGCGTCTGCGGCATCAAAAAGGCGCAGGGCACCAATTTGGTGCTGCTGGCGGTACGTTCCCCGGAACAGGTGCCGCTGCGAATGGCGCCGCTCATTTTTATTTCCACGGTAATCACGCACCTGGTGGGCGGTTCCGCGGGCCGGGAGGGCGCCGCGCTCCAACTGGGCGGCAGCCTCGGATTTCAGATCGGCAAGGTGTTCCGGCTTGATGAGAAGGATCTGCATATCATTACGATGTGCGGGATGAGCGCGGCGTTTTCCGCGCTGTTCGGTACGCCCATCGCCTCCGCGGTCTTTGCCATGGAGGTTGTGAGCGTGGGCGTCATGTATTATGCCGCACTGGTTCCGTGCGCGGTTGCTGCGCTTACCGGGGCGGCGGTTTCCCGGTATTTCGGCGGGGAGTCCACCGCGTTTCTGATTCGCGGAGGCGTTCCGCAGCAGGGGGCTCTGCCCTTCCTGCAGGTCGCTCTGCTTTCCGCGCTCTGCGCCGGGGTGAGCGTGCTGTTCTGCTATCTGCTCCACGGGACGCACAGGCTTTATCACAAATACCTTCCGAACTATTATCCGCGGGCGGCCATAGGCGGTGCGCTGGTGCTTCTGATGGCGCTCCTTAGCGGTACACAGGATTATCTTGGCGCGGGCATGGACGTGATTCAGGCGGCGATGAACGGAACCGCAAGGCCGGAGGCCTTCCTGCTCAAAATGCTCTTTACCGCGGTAACGCTGGGCGCCGGGTTCAAGGGCGGCGAAATCGTGCCGAGCTTTTTTGTAGGCGCGACGTTCGGATGCGCTGCGGGCGGCCTGCTTGGGCTGAACCCTGCGTTTGGAGCCGCAATCGGGTTGATTGCGGTGTTCTGCGGCGTGACCAACTGCCCCATGACTTCTATGGTTATCAGCATTGAGCTGTTCGGCGCGCAGGGCGCGGTATTCTTCCTTCTCGCCTGTGCGGTGAGCTATATGCTTTCCGGCTATACCGGGCTTTACAGCAGGCAGAAGATCATGTATTCAAAATACAGGCCGGAGTTTATGGGCGGTTTGGAGAAGTCCGTCTGAAAACAAAGCCCATAAAAAAGCCATAACATAAACCGCCGTCCGGGGTTTCTCCCAAACGGCGGTTTGCTTTTTTGTTTCAGCTTTATTCCACAGGGTCCACAGGCTTTACCGTGGTCACCACGCGGATATTGTTTTTGCGGTACAGAAACCGGAATTTCTGGAGGATACGGCTGGCTACGTTCTGCGCGTTTTCGTAGCTGGTGACCGGCAGCATCACCACAAACTGTGTCGCACTGTATGAGGTGACCGCATCGCCCTTGCGCAGACTGCTGAGAATTGCTTCTTTGAGTTTGCCGCCCGCCGCCCTGGCGGAATCGTCGTCCGGGCAGGCCCCGTTTAGATCGTTCAAGGTGAAAAGCGCAACATAAATGGAAACGCCGGTGCGCATCATGGTACGCGCCTGAACGCGGTAAATGGACTTGAACACGTCGTAATCGCAGAAAAAGGCGCCCTTTAACTGGCTGCGCTCCCGCAGATCATTCTTGATATTGTTCAGATCGGATTCAATATGGTTGATATTGTTGACCATCTGCTTGTAAACGGGAAGCAGAGTTTCGGAAACATCCACCCCAAGTTCCCGGTAAAAAAGCTCTGCGGTGTGGGTGTAATGCTCCAGTGCCTCGTCGCGCCGGTTGGCGCTTACATATGCGTAAAGAAGCATCCTGTGGATGGATTCTTCCAGCGGCACATATTTCAGAGCAGTCAGGCACACCGAGATAATATCATCGTAGAGATTCATTTTGATCAGAAGACCGCACCCGTTCAGGATACAGTCGATGTAGCGCTCCTCATATTCGCGCGCCGCAGAGACCACCCAGGTGCAGTAGGAGGATTTGGGAAGAAACCCGCCCCGGTAAAGCGAAAGCACTGTGCGGCAGGAGCTTATGCGCTCCTCGTCCGGAAGGGAGGAATCCTTTGCCAGCTTCCAGTACTTTACAAGCTGTTCGGAATCCACGGTGCACGGATAATTGTTGTTCCACTGGTATCGGCCGCCCACAAATTCAATGAATTCCGCATTCTGGCAGCGGGAAATCTTTTTCAGAATTTCCCGGGCGCGGTAAATCAGGTTTTTCAGGGCGTTCAGCGGGTCGCCGCATTCGCCTTCCTTCCATAGGACCTCCTGAAGCATATCTGTGGTTATATCCTTGAACCGGTTGGCAATCAGATATTGAATCAACAGCCAAACGCGTTTGGTGCGGCCCGTAAGATTGGTAAGCTGGTTTCCGTTTATGGTAATGGAGAACTCCCCCAGCATATTTACTTCAATCCGCGGAACACCGTTGTTTTCCGGCTGCATGAAAACACTTCCTTTCACCGCTTTTTCAAGGCGTCTCAGGTCCCGATTTGGCCTGAAATTGTGCTAATATGACTATTTTACCGATTCTTTCTTAAAATAACAATAGAAAAAGTGAATTTTCCCGAAATAATTACAGATTTATCCATTATTGGATATTTAATATTCAATATTGCCGGGATTTTGTTTTGCATTGCCCGAAAACGGCAGAAAATCCGCACATCGGCAGCCATTTTGCCGGAACAGTTATACAAACTTTTCTCGTTTTATGAGCAGGCAGAAGCTCAAAAATAAGAAAAAGAGCGGCAATCCGGAATTATTTTCCGAATTGCCGCCCCGAGGCAAAATTATTCATCTTCCAATATGACGCGGCCGAACTGCCGTGTTTCCTTCATGTTGATCAGGCGCTGGTTGCGGCTTCCGCGGAACAGCAGCGTCAGGTCCTTCTGTGCTTCCAGAAACGGGCCGTCGATCAGCACGTCGGTTTCAAGGAGAAGCGCGTCAATTTCGGGATCGTGCTTTTCCAGAAGCGCTTCGTAGGTGTAGCCAGTAAAGGCGGTGACGTCCAGCTTCCGGGCGTGAACCATTTTTGCAAGCTCCGTCAGCGGCCCCGGCTGGCAAAACGGCTCCCCGCCGCTGAAGGTAACGCCCTTTAAAAGCGGGTTTTCGCAGATTTCCCGGAACAGGTCGTCGATATCCGCGAGCCTTCCGGCGTTGAAATCATGGGTTTGCGGGTTGTGGCAGCCGGGGCAGCCGTGGGGACAGCCCTGTGTGAAAATCACATAGCGGAAGCCCTTTCCGTCCACGATGGATTCCGGCTCGATCCCGCAGATCCGCAGCTTAGAGCCCATGCTTTACCCTGTCCTTTTCTTCCGCGCGCTTCGCGTTGTTCCAGCGGTCTGTGGTGCCCACAAGGTAGCCGGTGATTCTGCGGATACGCTCAAATCTGGGGCCGCCGTCGTTTTCCGTGCGGTGGCACTTGGGGCACTCGTTGTCGATAATCCCGTTATAGCCGCAGACGGGGTCGCGGTCCACCGGGTGGTTCACCGAGCCGTAGCCGATGCCGTTTTCCTTCATGCAGCGTATCACCGCCTCAAACGCGTCAATGTTCTTGCAGGTGTCGCCGTCCAGCTCCACGTAGCTGATATGCCCCGCGTTGGTCAGTGCGTGGTACGGGGCCTCCAGTTGGATTTTTCGGAATGCCTTGATCGGGAAGTAAACCGGAATATGGAACGAGTTGGTGTAATATTCGCGGTCGGTAACGCCGGGAATCACGCCGAACTTCTTTTGGTCGATGCGTACAAAACGACCGGAAAGTCCTTCCGCCGGGGTAGCCAGCAGCGTGAAGTTCAAACCGGTCTTTTCCGATTCGTCGTCCATGCGCTTGCGCATATAAGAGATGATTTCAAGGCCGAGCTTTTGGCTCTCCTCGCTTTCGCCGTGATGCTTGCCGGTGAGTACCTTGAGCGTTTCGGCAAGGCCGATAAAGCCCATGCTCAGGGTGCCGTGCTTGAGGACTTCCTCCACGCTGTCCGTGGGAGCGAGCTTTTCGGAATCGATCCATACGCCCTGCCCCATGAGGAACGGATAGTTGTACACCTTTTTGCTGCACTGGATTTTAAAGCGGTGCAGCAGCTGGCGGATGACCAGATCGATTCTCTTATCAAGAATTTCATAGAATTTTTTCAGGTTGCCGTGCGCCTCAATGCCGATGCGCGGCAGGTTCACGGAGGTAAAGCTCAGGTTGCCGCGGCCGCAGGTGACTTCCTTGGATTTATCGTGACTGTTGCCCATCACGCGGGTACGGCAGCCCATGTAGGCCACTTCCGAGTCATAGTCGCCCTTTTTGTAATACTGGAGGTTGAACGGCGCGTCGATAAAGCTGAAATTGGGGAACAGGCGCTTGGCGCTGACCTTGCAGGCGAGCTTGAACAGGTCGTAGTTCGGGTCGCCCTCGTTGTAGTTTACGCCTTCCTTCACCTTGAAAATCTGCACCGGGAAGATCGGGGTCTCCCCGTCGCCCAGACCGGCGGAGGTGGCGTTCAGCAGGTTGCGAATCACCATCCGTGCCTCCGGCGAGGTATCGGTGCCGTAGTTGATGGAGGAGAACGGAACCTGCGCGCCCGCGCGGGAATTCATGGTGTTCAGGTTATGGATCAGCGCTTCCATGGCCTGATAAGTGGCCTTGTTCGTATTGCTCGTGCCGGTGGTTACCGCGTAGCTGTGGGCGCGCTGCGCCTCCTCTGCCGTAATCTCCTCAAAGCCGTTTGCCCTTTGGTGCTCCGGCAGCCAGCTTACCAGCTCCCTGCCGAATTCGTCGGCGCCGCCGAGCGTGATTTCCATGCTGATATCGTTCTTTATCTGTTTCGCCAGAGCGTCCGCGTCGGGTTCGCTCATGGCGTGGGTAATCTGGAAGAACTGGGAAAGCGCCTTGAAATAGGCCTTTTTAAAGGTCTTGGCAACGCCCGGCGCCATGGAATAATCGAAATTTGGGACGGACTGGCCGCCGTGCATTTCGTTCTGGTTCGCCTGAATGGCAATGCAGGCCAACGCCGCGTAGGAACGGATATCGTTCGGCTCGCGCAGGGCGCCGTGCCCGGTGCAGAAACCGCTGCGGAACAGCTTCATCAGGTCGATCTGGCAGCAGGTTTCCGTCAGCATATAAAAATCTTCGTCATGGATATGGATATCGCCGTTGATGTGCGCCGCCGCGATATCCTTTGGCAGGACGTAGTTGTTGATAAAATATTTAGAGCCCTCCGAGCCGTACTTGAGCATGGTGCCCATGGCGGTGTCGGCGTCGATGTTTGCGTTTTCGCGCTTGATGTCCGCGTCCTTCGCGTCCTGATAGGTTAGCTCTTTATAAATGTCCATCAGGTCGGCCTCGGCCTGGCGTACCTTTGTGTGCTCCGCGCGGTAAAGGATGTAGGCCTTTGCGGTCTTGGCGTAATCTGCCTCAATCAGTTTTTCTTCCACAACGTCCTGCACCTGTTCCACCGTAGGAACTTTTTTGCCGGGGAAAGCGGAAGAAACCTTCTTCGTAAGCTCGTCCAGGGCAACCCCCGTCATTTTTTCATCCGGTACGGCCTGATTCGCTTTAAAGATTGCATTGCGTATTTTTTCGCTGTCAAAACTTACGACAACACCGTTTCTTTTTTGTATGCTCGTAGCCATTTCCATGCATCCTTTCCCTCGATTATTGCGGGCTGTACCGTATAAAACGGCTGTCCGATTCCCATCTGCCGCTCCCTTGCGAAGCGGCTCAAAGCCCAAAAACTAGTAAAAATTACCAAGTTTTTTATTAGAGAACAAATTAAATATTACATGAATACAAAGCACTTGTCAACTAGATATTGCGACTAAATCCTGAAATATTTTAATTTAACCCCAATATGTATATTGTGAATAAAAATAAATTTGCTTTTAAGTAATATTGATTCTTGACAAAAATATTCCCCGGAAACCTGCACGGATTCCGGGGAACAGAACTTAGATTATTTCAGAATCTCGTCGATTTCTTTCAGTTCTTCTTCGGTAAACTCCGTATGATCCAAAGCGCCCACGTTTTCTTCCAGCTGCGAAACGCGGCTTGCGCCGATCAGCACGCTCGTCATAACCGGCTGGGTCAGAATCCAGCTCAGCGCAAACTGCGCGGTGGTCTGCCCGCGGCGGGCTGCGATTTTGCCGAGCTTGACGACCTTATCGATCACTTCCGGCGTGATGCTGTCCTGCTTGAGGAAAACCGAAGAGCCTGCCGCGCGGGAATCCTGCGGGATGCCGTTGTTGTACTTTCCGGTAAGCAGCCCCTGTGCCAGCGGGCTGAACGCCGTGGCGCCCATGCCGCACTGCTCCAGCGCCTCAAAAAGGCCGGCCTTTTCCCATTTGCGGTCAAGCATACTGTAGCGGGACTGGCAGATCAGGCAGTGAATCCCCATTTCCTTTAAGAGGTTGGAAGCCTCTATGGCCCTTTCCGGGCTGTAATTGGAGATTCCCACATAAAGCGCCTTGCCGCTGTGAACCGCCTGGGCAAGCGCGCCCATCGTTTCCTCCAGCGGCGTGTCCGGGTCCATGCGGTGATGGTAGAAAATATCCACATAGTCCAGCCCCATGCGCTTCAGGCTCTGGTCAAGGCTGGCCAGCAGGTACTTGCGCGAGCCGAAGTCGCCGTAGGGGCCCTCCCACATCGTGTAGCCCGCTTTTGTGGTGATGATCATTTCATCGCGGTAGGGGTGCATATCCTCCTTCATCAGGCGACCGAAGGTTTCCTCCGCGCTGCCCGCGGGCGGGCCGTAATTGTTTGCAAGGTCGAATACCGTAATACCGAGGTCAAAAGCGCGGCGCGTAACCGCACGGGCGGTTTCGTACTGGTCGTAGGTTCCGAAATTGTGCCAGTAGCCGAGCGAAATCTGGCTCAGCTTCAGCCCGCTTTTGCCGCAGCGGCGGTACTTCATAAAGTGGTACCGGTTTTCGTCCGCCACATAAGGGGGAACAATGGTGAATCTTTCCATAGCATCAACCTTCTTTTATTCGTTTGTACGCCCATGCGCTGAGAAGCTCCATTGCGGGAACAAGCCCGGCGCCCGCAGGCGTGATTTGATATTCTACGCGGGGAGGAATCTGCTGGAACTGCCGGCGGGAAACCAGCCCGCTTTGGGTCAGCTCACGCAGGCTCTGACTGAGCATCATGTCCGTAATGGAACGGATCTGCTGCCGGATATCTCCGTACCGCAGGCTTTCCCCGCCGCGGAGCGCCCACAGGATGCGGAGTTTCCATTTGCCCCCCACCTCGGCAAGCAGGAATTCCATCGGGTCGGCGTCGGAACCGCCCTGCGCGGAAGGATCCTCCGCTCCGGCCGCTGATTCGGCTGCCGGTTCGGGCTGCGGCGCGCGTTTTTCCCGCTTCTTCTTTTTCTCTTTTTCCTTTTTCATAGCCGTCTCCGATACTCAAAAATAATGAGTTAATCATACGTCAAGGTTATCATAGCACGCGGCAGGCGGGATGTAAAGTCCCCGCCGCCGAATGTTTTTTTACGGCTCCAGCCACCGGATGAACGCGGTTTTGTCCTCATTCGGTTTGCGGTTCAAGCCTTCGCCAGAGAAGGAACAGAACCAGCGCCGCAGCACAGAATCCCGCGCCCAGCAGCATCGCAAAATTCACCCCGGCATCCGCTGCCCTGCCGTAAGCGAGGTTGGTACCCGCGGCGGCGGTATCCATCAGGATGGCGTAGGCGGAAAGCACCGCGGCGCGGTTCCCGCCTTTGATCCGCCGGTTCTGAATCTCCATCTGGATGGGCACAAACAGTGCCGCGGCACAACGGAGCAGCACAAGACAGAGGACGGAAAGCATCGGATTTGCAAAAAAAGCCATGACAAGGCAGGAAAGCCCGCCGGTGCAGAACAGGAGGACGGAAGCCCGGCTCTCACCAAGACGCTTTACAAGCCCGTGCGAATTCGCCGCGGTGAGCCCTGCGAGGGTAATGAGCAGAAAGGGATAGCCCATATACGCGGGGGAAAGCCCGCCGCGCACGTACTGCAGCTGACTTAAGAAGGTGTTGACAGTCTGGTTGCATTCCGCAAGGAATGCCGCCGAGAGCAGAAAGAAAAGGAAACGCCGGTCGCCCCGCAGGGAAGTCCAAAACTCCCGAATCTGCTCTGGAAAAGATTCTCGGTTTTCAACAGAGTTTTCCACTTCTGTTGAAAACACAGTGAGGAAAAGTGCCAATCCGTAGGGAAAAACGGTTGAAAGAGCGGTTAAATCATAATTTCCGTTAAAAAACAGCGAGTAAATAACGGTTGCGGTCAGCATCCCGGCGGTGCCCATAGCAGTGTAAATCCCGAATATTTTCTGCGTGCAGGCGCACTTCTCCCCACCGGCGGAAAGATACAAAAATGCGCTGTCGCAGCCGGAAAGACCGCTGATGATCACCGAAAGCATCAGGCGTTCGGCAAGGAACATACCGAAGCTGTGCGCCTGCCAGAACACAACTTTGGAAAGGACATACAGCAGGTTGCAGAAAATCAGCGTTTTCCGGTAGCCGATGCGGTCGGCGACGAAGCCCCACGGGACTTCCAACAGCAGGCAGACAACCAGGGAAATGCTTTCGATCAGCGTGATCTGAAAGACCGAAACGCCCCGCGACTGCCGGTACAGCGTGGCAATCGGGGCGTAAAACACCATGCCCTGCAGAAAGGACACGGCGTAAAGCAGGTAAATATTTTTTTTATTCAAAGAGAACCCTCCAACATTTAAGCATAAAAACAAAACCCATCTAAGGGTGTTTCAATTTTTACCTTTTAAATGGAAAGGTTCGGCATTCGGATTCTCCTTATTGATTGTTTTTTATCATCGCCAGCCGGTCGCGCGCGGCTTTGGAATAAACGCAGCCGCAGTAATCCTGCCGGTAAAGTCCGTAGATTCCGGAAAGCTCGATGGAGCGCTTGTAGCCGTTTTTCTTTTTAAAATCGGAATACAGATAGTTTACCCCGTACTCCTGGGCAAGCTTTCCCCCAATCTCATTGAGCTTTTCCGCGTTCTTGTATGGGCTGATGGAAAGCGTTGTGGTAAAGTAATCGAAGCCGCCCTCTTTGGCGGCCTTTGCAGCCTCACGCAGACGCAGCGCGTAGCAGGCAAAGCAGCGTTCCCCGCCCTCCGGTTCCAGTTCATGCCCCTTTGCGAGCGCGTAAAACGGTTCGGTATCGTAGGAGCCCTCCCGGAAGCTTACCGCGTTTTTCACGGGCAGCGCGCCGAGCAGGCGTTTCACTTCTTCCACGCGTTTGCGGTACTCGATTTCCGGGGAAATATTGGGGTTATAGTAAAATAATGTGATGTGAAAGTACTCTGCTAAATATTCCAGCACATAGCTGCTGCAGGGTGCGCAGCAGGCATGTAACATCAGCGAGGGTGTTCTGCCGCCGAGGTTTTCAATCAGTTGATCCAGCTTTTTCTGGTAATTTACTTTTTCCATGCAGAACACCTCCTCTCTACTTCGTATCTGCATTATAGCATCGATTTGCGGAGACGGCAAGACGCACAGCGTCTTTTCGCGCCTACGGCGACACGGGTTATTCCTTTGTGGTATTAGGGACTTTTCTCCTCGCACCAAGCAAGCGCCCCGATCACAAAGCTAAATACCTTCCCGCCAATGAAAACCCTATAGAAAATTGACACAACCGAGATAGACGAGGATACCCCGGGGGATGCAAGGGGGATTGGATGGAGCCCTCCCGCCGGGAATTACCAATCCCCCTTGCCGGGACTTTGCTTACTTTCGTCCCGGAACGAAAGTAAGGGCCCGCCCGGCCTGAGGGCGGCTAAATACTTTATCAATTTTACTTAGCCACAAAGAGCCTGCGGCGAGAGAATCTCTTTGTCGACTGCGGTCGACATCTCCCTTTAGCAAGGGAGACAGGGGAAGTGGTAATTACCGGCAATGCTTCTTAGCCTCTCTTGGTAAAGAGAGGGGGACCGCCGCAGCGGTGGAGAGATTCAACTCATCCTTTTTCGCTGCGGCGAGAGAATCTCTTTGTCGACTGCGGTCGACATCTCCCTTTAACAAGGGAGACAGGGGAAGTGGTAATTACCGGCAATGCTTCTTAGCCTCTCTTGGTAAAGAGAGGGGAACCGCCGCAGCGGTGGAGAGATTCAATAAGAGAAAATATTTTCAGAAAATGATTGCACTATGGCAATAAAAGCGCTATAATTTGTCACAGAGGCACAATAAAAAATGCAAATGCAGGAGCAGGATGCTGCAACACCCCGCCCCCTGCAATACGGAGACAAGACCTCCATACCACAACGGGATAAACCCGCACATTTGCAGAACTATTATACTTCTTTATCCATATTTTGTATAGAGGAGATTTAATTTTTTGCGGATGCGGCAGAGCAGTATCCTGCGCTGTGTTATGGAATGTAGAATTCCGTACACAGCGTTTTTTGTTGTCGCCCCTGAATCGAGCGGCGGGGGCAGTCCTTCGTGTGAAATTAACCACATTAATTATCTCGCATCACCGCCCCCGCAGGCTGATTCATATTAAAGGGGTACAAACAGAACTATGGATGAAAGCCGCAGTCTGCCGGTTTATCCGTGACAGAAAAAACCTCCTGCCAGTTTTGGCGGGAGGTTTTTCTGCAATTTGAATCATTTTATTCCTTGGGAAGAATCCCGATGCCGAGCTCGGTAAGCTGGGCTTCGTCCACATCCGTGGGGGCGTTGGACATCAGCTCCGCGGAGGAAGCCACCTTCGGGAACGCGATGACATCGCGGATGCTGTCGCAGTCAAGCATCAGCATGACCAGACGGTCAAGGCCGAACGCCATGCCGCCGTGCGGCGGGGCTCCGTAGCGGAACGCGTCGATCAGGAAGCCAAAGCGCTTCTGCGCTTCCTCCGGCGTAAAGCCAAGGGCTTTGAACATACGCTGCTGCAGCTCGGGGTTATTGATACGGATGGAGCCGCCGCCGACTTCGTTGCCGTTCAGAACCATATCGTACGCGATGGCGCACACGCTGCCAGGGTCGCTTTCCAGTTTGTCAAGGTCTTCCACGCGCGGCATGGTGAACGGATGGTGCATTGCCATAAAGCGCTGTTCCTCTTTGCTGTACTCAAACAGCGGGAAGTCGGTGATCCACAGCAGACAGGGCTTGCTCTTGTCGATGAGGTCAAAGCGCGCGGCAAGGTTGCAGCGCAGCGCGCCGAGGGAATCGAATACCACCTTGTTTTCGTCGCTGGCGACAATCAGCAGCACGTCGCCGGTCTGCGCGTCCATCGTTTTGCGCACCGCGGCGGCTTCCTCGGCGGTAAGGAATTTTTCGTAAGAGGAGGTTTCGCCCGCGGCAGTCAGCCTCGTCCACGCAAGCCCCTTTGCGCCGTAGGCCTTAATCCATTCGGTCAGCTTGTCAATCTCCTTGCGGCTCAGGTTCTCCGCCTGCCCCTTGAGGTTCAGGCCGCGCACACTGCCGCCCCCGGCAATCGCGCCCTGAAACACGCGGAATTCGGTGTTTTTAAGGTCATCGCTTAAGTCGATGAGCTCCAGACCGAAGCGCAGGTCTGGCTTATCCGAACCGAAGCGGCGCATCGCCTCGTGCCAGGTCATGCGGCGGAACGGAGTCGGAATATCGATATCCAGTATCCTTTTATAGACGAGCTTCATAAAGCCCTCGCCGATGGCCATAACGTCGTCCTGATTAACGAAGGACATTTCCAGGTCGATCTGGGTAAACTCCGGCTGACGGTCGGCGCGTAAATCCTCGTCGCGGAAGCAGCGGGCAATCTGCATATAGCGGTCAAAGCCGGAAAGCATCAAAAGCTGCTTGTAAAGCTGCGGGGACTGCGGAAGCGCGAAGAAGCTGCCGGGGAACATACGGGAAGGCACAAGGTAGTCGCGCGCGCCCTCCGGCGTAGATTTTATCAGGCACGGCGTTTCCACCTCGATAAAGCCGTTGTCGTCAAAATAGTCGTGGGCAACCTTAACGATCTTGTGCCGGCCGATGATCTTATCCTGAACATCCGGGCGGCGCAGGTCGAGGTAGCGGTATTTTAAGCGCAAATCCTCTTTTACGTTGGAGTTTTCAACCACTTCAAAGGGCGGGGTTTCGCTCTTTGTCAGAATACGCAGTTCGGTGACCTCAATTTCGATTTCACCGGTCGGGATTTCGGTATTCTTTGCGGAACGCTCGCGCACTTTGCCCACCGCCGCCAGAACGTATTCGGAACGGGCGGAAAAAGCCTTATCAAAGATACCGCGGTCGGTGCTGTCGTCAAACGCAAGCTGCACAATGCCGGTGCGGTCGCGCAGATCGATAAAGATCAGCTGGCCGAGGTCGCGCTGACGCTGCACCCAGCCGCAAAGGGTCACGGTTTTGCCGATGTCGCTCGCGCGCAGCTCGCCGCAGTAGTTTGTCCGTTTTAAGCCTGTCATGAATTCTGCCATATTTATGCCTCCAATTATTAGTAACGAAGTAAATATTCTTAGCTGCCCTCAGGTAGGGCAGGAATTGCACTTAGCTAACTGGGTGCTGTTTTTTAGCCGCCCTCAGGCCCGGCAGGGCAGGCTGAGCCTGCACGCAATTTTGCACTTAGCTAACCGGGTGCTTACCCGGGGCGATGGGAAAAAGTTTTTACTACAGCCAAGAAAAAACACGTGGTCGCCGTAGGCGCGTATGACGCTGTGCGTCCAAAGTCCCGGCAAGGGGGATTGGTAATTCCCGGCGGGAGGGCTCCATCCAATCCCCCTTGCATCCCTCGGGGTATCCTCATCTTCCTCGGCTATGTCAATTTTCTGTAGGGTTTTTATTGACGAATAAGCTTGTCTCCCCTGTCTCCCTTGTGAAAGGGAGATGTCATCCGCAGATGACAGAGAGATTCTCTCGCCGCAGCGAAATCAATCCGAGGCAGTTAGAGATACATTTCCCCGGTAAAATCTCTCCACCGCTGAGGCGGTCCCCCTCCCCTTATCAGGGGAGGCTGGGCTTAATGTAGTTAGCTTTCCGTTTCCTTATCTCTCTTGTGAAAGGGAGATGTCATCCGCAGACGACAGAGAGATTCAAAATGCGAGGTCTTCCTGCGATGTCTGCAGGGTGACGAACTGCTCCGCAAAATCCTTGCCCAGATCGATCTTCGATTTCTCTCCGGTCTTCATGTTCTTGATCTCGGCCTTGCTTGTTTCAAGCTCGTTATCGCCCAGAACAAGGGTATATTTCGCGCCGATTTTGTCGGCGTATTTCATCTGTGCTTTCAGCCCGCGGTCGTTTACATCGAAGGCGGCGGCGATGGAGTATTCCTGCAGACGGTGCGCCAGCTTGAACGCTTCCAGCTTTGCCGCGTCACCCAGCGCCGCCACGTAGATATCGCAGGTTTCCGGCTCCGGGAACTCGATCTTCTGCGCTTCCATGATCATCATCAGGCGCTCAATCCCCATGGCGAAGCCAAGCGCCGGCATGGATTGGCCGCCCATTTCCTCCACAAGGCCGTCGTAGCGGCCGCCGCCGCAGACGGTGCTCTGCGAGCCGAGGTCGCCGGAAACAAACTCGAATACCGTGCGGGTGTAGTAATCCAGCCCGCGCACGATGGTCGGGTTTACGGTATATTCGATGCCCGCGGCGGTAAGGTATTTCTTCACGTCCTCAAAGTGCGCGCGGCAGTCGTCGCAGAGATAGTCAATGACGTGCGGAGCACCCTCTGCGATTTTGGCACAGACAGGGCTCTTGCAGTCCAGGATGCGCATGGGGTTGCGCTCCAGTCTCCCCTGGCAGGTTTCGCACAGCTCATCCTTGTAGGAGCGGAAATAAGCCTTGAGCGCCTCCAGATATTTCGCGCGGCAATCCGGGCAGCCGATGGAATTGATCTGCAGCGAAAGGTTCTGTACGCCGAGCCGGTCGAATACGCTCTTGGCAAGGCCGATCACTTCCGCGTCCGCCATCGGCGAGGCCGCGCCGAACATCTCCGCGCCGAACTGGTGGAATTCACGGTAGCGCCCGGCCTGCTTCTTTTCATAGCGATAGCAGGAGGTAAAATAGTAGTACTTGAGCGGCAGAGCGTCGTTGTAAAGGCCATGCTCCAGCATCGCGCGCACCACGCCCGCCGTGCCCTCCGGCCTTAACGTAACGGAACGGTCGCCCTTATCCTTAAAGGTGTACATTTCCTTCTGCACCACATCCGTGGTTTCCCCCACGGAGCGCTGAAAGAGCCGGGTATCCTCAAACACAGGCGTGCGCATTTCGCCGAAGCCGTGGATTCCGGCCTCGCTGCGCATGACGTCCTCAACAACCTGCCATTTTTCGGTCTGAACCGGCAGCAGATCCTGCGTGCCCGGCTGTGCTTTGATCAGTTCCATAGTAATTCTCCTTTGCAAAAAATAAAAAATCCCCCGTCCCAATGAAAGGGACGAGGGAAAATTCCTCGCGGTGCCACCCTTTTTCAAGAGCCGAAGCTCTCCTCAAAAGCCCCTAAACGCGGGGCAGCGTCCGGCTCCCGGATGTCTTCGCCAAAAACCCGGTGCAGGCGCGCTTTCAGTCTGGGACGCGCCCTCCCTGTGCGGGGTGTTTGGGTACTCTTTCCGTTCATCGCCGATTTATGAATCCAAACCGTAATGGTGATTCAGAATAGACTTTATAATTATGATTATATTAGCTGCCAGTAAAAATATCAACCCTATACTGGAGAAAATATTCGGCGTGTTATGGTACACAATTCTTTGAATCAGCACACATAAAATCATTGCCACATCAAGGCCTGCAACAAGTACGTCGAATATACCGAGAATCTTGTGATTTTTCATAGCTCTCTCCGCCGCCTGCGCGGCTCATCGCCTTGCTGCCGTTTTGCGGCACTTTCCCCTGTCTCCCTTGTGAAAGGAAAATTTTTCGCAGGGGGAGATTATGGCTTCGGGTTCAGAATGTTGCGCCAGTCAAGATCGCCGCGCTCCAGACCGTGGATGAGAACCTCGGCGGTGGCAATGTTTGTGGCAACCGGAATATTGTGCATATCGCAAAGACGCAAAAGGTTCATATCGTTCGGTTCGTGCGGCTTTGCGGTCAGCGGATCGCGGAAGAAGAGGAGCAAGTCCACTTCATTGCAGGCGATACGCGCGGCAATCTGCTGGTCGCCGCCCTGTGAGCCGCCCAGAAAACGCTGTATCTCAAGCCCTGTCGCCTCAGAAACCATTTTGCCGGTCGTGCCGGTCGCGCAAAGCTGATGACGGCTCAGTACGCCGCAGTAGGCGATGCAAAACTGAACCATCAGTTCCTTTTTGGCATCGTGGGCAATTAATGCGATATTCATATTTATCAAATCCTCCTAAAAGTGGGATGAAAAAACGTTAAAACTTCCGTACCGGTGCCAGAGGAACCGAGTTTCCCTCAAGCCGCGCCGCAAGCCTGCCAAGCGCCATTGCACCTGCAGAGTTCTGCGGAGCCGGGGCGGAATTTGCGGCTGCCGCCGCAAGGGACGGGTCTTCCGGAATCACGGCGATCAGGCGTATTCCGGCGGTATCGATCACCGAATCCAGATCGGGGTAAAAGCCCTGCATGCGGAAATTGTGACCGCTGAAACGGTTGATCACAAGCCGCTGCTGCGTAAGGCCGGCCTCCTGAAGCAGAAAGCGCGTACGGCTTGCGTTGCGCAGACATACCGGGTCCGGGGTGGAAACAACCAGCGCATGTTCGGCCGGAGCAACCGCGCTCAGAAAGCCGCTTCCCACGCCGGCGGGACTGTCGATTAACACATGGTCGTAATACCGGGAGAGTACCGAAACCAGCTCTTTCATGATATCCGGGCTGATTACGTCTTCCTGACTGCCCGGAGCCGGAAGCAAGAACAGGTTCTGCAGAAACGGGCAGGTGTAAACCGCCTTTACGGGCTCCACCCTCCCGGAAACAACGTCTGCAATATCAAAGACCTGCTGTTCCGTAATGCCGAGCATATGGTCAAGACATCCAAGGCCCGCGTCTCCGTCAATCAGCAGAACACGCCTGCCGCGGTTTGCCAAAGCAATCCCGAGGCCCGCTGTTACGGTCGATTTCCCGACGCCGCCTTTTCCAGATGTAATTACCGTTACTGCTCCCATATATAAAACCTCATTATCATAATACCACAACAAATTATGGTAGTCAAATGCGTTTCTTGTTAAAATCACCAATTTACGAAAAATTCACAAATTTCCCCTACAGAAAACAGATATTCCCCCATGATTCTGAGAGTTCTTTGGCCTGTTCCTCCGTAAGATCATCGTAATGCGTCATATCCAGAGGGGCTTCGTAATAATCCCCGGTTGTGTCATGCATCCATTTCACATGCGGGTTTGTGTAGTATGTACCGAACCCCTTTGGACCGGTTCCGATCATTACCAGCCACATATAACCGCCGTCGTCCCCGCCGATCCTGCCATAATAAGAATTCATATGACATCCTCGCTTTCCAAAGGGATCCGTATCATATTACCGCGACGAAGCCGGCGATGCGCCGGAGGAAGCCGCGGAAGAAGCGCCGGATACGCCGGAAGACACGGCGGTCTGGTTCGGCATGACAAGGTTTCCGTTCGCGTCCACGGTTTTTCCGTAGAAGTAGGCGTCCAGAACGTCCTTGGCAACCTGATTGCAGTATTTGCTGGTCGCGCCGTGCTCCAGTACGACAGCGACGGCGATTTCCGGCTTGTCGTAGGGTGCGAACCCGATGAAGATTTCGTTATCGGAACCGGGCGGGACCTGCGCCGTACCGGTTTTGCCGGCCACCGCGACGCCGTAGCTGCCGAAGATGGAAGTGGCGGTACCGCCGGTAACAACCTTGCGCATACCCTCTTTTACATAATCGAGGTTTTGCTGCGAAACGCCCACGTTGTCCACAATAGTCGATTCTGTCTGGCTTACGGTGGTTTTGCGGGTGTAGTCGGTAATCTTGCTCACCAGATGGGTTTTCAGGCGAACGCCGTTGTTGGCGATGGTGGCCACATAGGTTGCAAGCTGCAGCGGGGTAAACAGGTTGTCGCTCTGGCCGATGGCAGCCTGAATGGTGTCGCCGCCCTGCCAGACCCCGCCCGCGGAGGAACGCTCTGCCGGACCGGCCAGCGTGCCCGCGCTTTCGCTGATCTCAATGCCGCTCTTTGAGCCAAGGCCGAAGCGCTTGGCATACAGGTTCATATTGTTGATGCCGACCCGCCAGCCGGTTTCAAAGAAGAACACGTTGCAGGATTTTGCAATCGCCGTGCTCAGCGTGATCGGGCCGTGTGTGCCCATGCAGGTCGGCGTGTAGGAAGGCGCAAACCGCATATAGGTGTGGTTGCAGGTAATGACCGAATAGTCGTTGATGGCGTTTTCCTGCAGCGCCGCGCTCGCCACGCACGGCTTAAACGAGGAACCGGGGGTGAACACGCCGTTAAAGGCGCGGTTGATCAGCGGCCTTGCTTTATCCTGCATCAGCGAGGAATAATAATTCGTATCGGAAAGATATTTTGTCAGGTCGTAGGTGGGATAGGTGGAAGCCGCCAAAACGGAAAAGTCCTTGACCCTCAAAACGACCGCGCCGCCCGCCACACAGTCCTCGCCGTGCCCGGAGGAGCTGCCTTTGTAATTCTGCGCGCAGAGCTGCCGGCCGTAGGCCTGCGTACCCTGAATGTTCTGGGCAAGCGAAGCGTTCAGCACCTTCTGAATATTGCTGTCGATGGTAAGGTAAACCGTTTTTCCGGAAACCGGCGGGGTCGTTACGTTTTCAGAAGCAAGCGCCCCCTTGGCGGTGGTTTGCACAATCTTTTCCCCGGAGGTGCCGCGCAGGGTGCTTTCAAAAGCCTGCTCTACGCCGCTTTTTCCGAGGCGGGCGTTCAGTGCATACCCTTTCTCCTTGAGCGTGTCATACTCTTCTTTGGAAATGGCCCCTATGGAGCCGACGATATGGGGAAGCAGATTTCCGCCCGGATATTCGCGCACGGTGGTAACCTGCCCGTTCGCACCGGGGAGCTTCTGCGAATTTTCGCTGATAATCGCGACGGTGTCCTTGCTGACGTCCGCCGCAAAGGTGTAAGGCGTGGAAATCCCGAAGCCGGATTTCGTCATGTTGTAGCGTACGGAAACGATGTTGCGTGTTTCGCTGGGCGAGTATCCGCTTACCTCGTATTTTTTCACCAGCTCGGCCATACATTCCTGCGCCGTGGCGTAGGAGTTCATATTCAGGAAGTCTTTTGATTTGAGTGTAGCCGCTTCCTTTTCTTCGCCCGCAACAAACTGGTATTTGCCGCTTTTGTCCAGCGTAATAGGCAGCTCGTCCACCCATTTTTCGCCGCGTTTGCCTAAAAGGGCAATCAGCTGCGCAATGGTTTTGTTTTCGGTGCCTTTGGTCATATATGCCCGGTCAAACACGATGGCGTAGCCGGTTTTGTTTACGGCAAGTCCGCTGCCGTTTACATCCACGATTTCGCCGCGCGCGGCGGTCATGGTTACCGTTGCGGAGCTTGTTTTATTGGCGGTCACCAAAAAGGACGCGCCGTTTATAAGCTGCCAGTCTGCGAGGCGGAGCCCGTAGACGGCCATAACGGCCAGAATCAGCAGCCCGCAGAACAGGTATCGTCCGTTTTCTTTCAGCTTTTCCATAAACAGGCACCTCCTTTATAAAATCAAGTTTATATCATAAATGTTAAGATTTTTCGGTTTTTAAAATCTCTCCACCACCGTGGTGGTCCCCCTCCCTTTGGCAAGGGAGGTTAAGGAAAAATACAGGTAATTTTTACTTCCCCTGTCTCCCTTGTTAAAGGGAGATGTCATCCGCAGATGACAGAGAGATTATTTTGTCGCAGGTCCTTTGTGGATAAGCAAAATTGATAAAGTATTTAGCCGCCCTCAGGCCGGGCAGGCCCTTACTTTCGTTCCGGGACGAAAGTAAGCAAAGTCCCGGCAAGGGGGATTGGTAATTCCCGGCGGGAGGGCTCCATCCAATCCCCCTTGCATCCCCCGG
>JAEWUH010000125.1 GCA_023397245.1 Bacillota bacterium
TGGTGGAAATGATTGAAAAATACTTCCCCGAAGAAGTGAACTGTACGCAGCCGGAGGGCGGCATGTTCATGTGGGGAACGCTTCCGGAGGGGATGTCCTCCGTGAAGCTTTTTGAACTGGCGGCCAAAGAAAACGTTGTGTTTGTTCCCGGCGATCCGTTTTACGTAAATGAAACGGATACCAACACGCTGCGGCTGAATTATACCAATTCAAACGAAGAGGAAATTGAAACGGGCATCCGGCGGCTCGGCGAGGCAATGCAAAAACGGATGCCGTAAGCTGCGGAGCGTTTTCATAATTGAAAAATATATGATATAATAAGCATAACAGTAAACACGAAACGGAGTGCGTTATATTGAAACATTTCACAGGCGAACCACAGAAAAAGCTGCCGCCCAAGCCGGCCGCTCCCGCAAAAAATTCGGAACAGTGCCCGCTGTACCGAAAATGCGGAGGGTGCCAGCTGCAGAATATGGACTATCCGCAGCAGCTTAGGTGGAAGCAGGGAAAAGTGGAACGCCTGCTGGGACGTTTTCACAGCGTAGAGCCCATTATCGGAATGGAACAGCCCCGCCATTACCGCAATAAGGTGAGCGCGGCGTTCGCGCGGGACCGCAGGAAGCAGCAGATCATTTCCGGAATTTATCAGTCCAGCACGCACCGGATTGTGCCGGTGGATTCCTGCATGATCGAGGACGAAACCGCGGATAAAATTATTGTGACGATCCGCAGGCTGATGAAGGACTTTAAAATTGAGCCGTTCGATGAATTCACCGGGCGCGGCCGCCTGCGCCATGTGCTGGTGAAGCGCGGTTTTTCCACCGGACAGGTCATGGTGGTGCTCGTGCTGAATTCGCCCATCCTTCCTGCAAAAAACCATTTTGTTCAAGCGCTTCTGCAGGAACACCCGGAAATCAAAACGGTGGTTCTGAATATCAACAACCGCTACACCAGCATGATTCTGGGCGACACGGAAAAGGTGCTTTACGGGCCGGGCTATATTGAGGACAAACTCTGCGGCTGCACGTTTCGCATCTCGGCAAAATCGTTTTATCAGATCAACCCGGTGCAGACGGAAATTCTTTACAGCAAGGCGATCGAGTACGCCGGCCTCACGGGCGAGGAAACGGTGATCGACGCCTACTGCGGCATCGGAACCATCGGGCTGGCCGCCAGCGGGAAAGCCAAAAGCGTCATCGGCGTGGAACTGAACAAGGACGCGGTGCGCGACGCCGTGATGAACGCCAGATGCAATGAAATTAAAAACGCCGTTTTTTACGCGGCGGATGCCGGCGAATTTATGAGCGGCATGGCACAGGAGGGCGAAACCGCCGACGTGGTGTTTATGGACCCGCCGCGCGCGGGCAGCGACGAAAAATTTCTCGCCTCGCTCGTAAAGCTTTCCCCCAAAACGGTCGTCTATATCTCCTGCAACCCGGAAACCCAGCAGCGAGACCTTGTGTACCTCACGGCACACGGCTACCGCGTAAAGAAAATCCAGCCGGTGGATATGTTTCCCCACACGAATCATGTGGAGTGCTGCTGTTTGCTGGAACGCCCGATCAAGGAGTAGATATCATGTCCCCATTCTTTAAGCAAGTATACGACATTGTAGAACAAATACCTTGTGGGAGGGTGGTCTCATACGGTCAGATTGCGTGTATGTTGGGACGACCCCGCGCGGCGCGAGAGGTGGGGTGGGCCATGCGATGCTGCCCTGACGGTTTGCCTTGGCAGAGGGTGGTTATGAAGGATGGTACGATTGCAGGCGGTATTTATGCGGATATGCGCAGAGCCATGCTTAAAACCGAAGGAGTGGCATTTCTGCCTGACGGCCGCGTTGATATGAAGTTATGCAGTTGGTTTATAGGATAAAACAATTTTATCTACTCTCTCATCTGAGAATTGAAAACAGTTGAAAATCATTCGCCAAAAGATGTAATAAATAATATGGTACAAAATTGAGAAGGGATGTCCGGGAGATATAGATATGACCAATCATTCAAATGAAGCAAAAGCTTTTTACAAAATGGCTTTTTCACTTATCATGCCTATGGCGCTTCAGAACTTAATAAATGTAGGAATTTCTTCGATAGACGTCCTGATGCTGGGAAAAGTAAGCGAAACGGTACTATCAGCCGCGTCACTTGCCAGTCAGGTACAATTCATAATGACGTTGATTTTCTTTGGATTAACCTCCGGCGCCGCTGTTTTGACTGCCCAGTATTGGGGAAAGAGAGATAAGGACAGCATTATAAAAATCATGGGAATATGCATGCGGTTCTCATTAACAGTGGCTATCTTTTTTACACTGGCAGTGGCTGTCTTTCCCGCTCAGATTATGAGTATCTTTACGAATGAGAAACCTGTAATTATTGAAGGGGTCAAATATCTTAGAATCGTTTCTCTTTCCTACATATTCATGTCAATCACAATGATTTATCTTAATATAATGCGAAGTGTTGAACGTGTAGTGGTATCTACCGTTGTTTACCTGATTTCATTGATATCAAATGTTATAATCGCTGCGCTCCTCATATTTGGCCTGTTCGGTTTGCCCAAACTGGGTATTCGGGGTTCTGCAATAGCAACTCTTGCTTCAAGGGGATTAGAACTGATCGTAGTTATCGTCTATGCTTTAAAGTACAATGATGTTTTGCACTTCAAACTGTCTTCCCTGTTTGTAAGGGATCAATACCTGTTCAAGGATTTCCTGTACTATTCCATACCGGTTACACTGAATGAACTTATGTGGGGCTGTGGTGTAGCGATGAATGCTGTTGTTATCGGACATCTTGGAACTCCTGTTGTATCAGCAAATTCAGTTGCACAGATCGCAAGGCAGCTTGCTACGGTAATAGCTTTCGGTCTTGCCAATGCAACAGCGGTCAGTATAGGTAAGGTTATTGGAGAAAACAATCTGAATTCCGCTAAGAAATATGCCAATCGTTTTCTAAAGCTAAGCATTCTTGCAGGGATATCCGGTGGAGCCTTAATCCTGATAGCAAGGCCGATTGCCATGTCGGCATTAAATCTGACTCCCGTTACGCAGGGTTACCTGTCTGTAATGATGTACGTTATGTCGTATTTTACCATAGCGCAGGCAATCAATACGACCCTTGTAGTTGGGGTTTTCAGGGCCGGCGGCGATACAAGGTTCGGGTTGCTTCTTGACACAACCACCATGTGGTGCGGCTCTATCCTGTTTGGCACATTAGCGGCATTTGTATTTCGATGGAGTGTCCCTGTGGTTTACATAATACTGATGAGCGACGAAATAATAAAAATACCCCTTACGGTCTTAAGATTCAAAAGCCGTAAGTGGCTCAATAATGTAACAAGATAAACAAAGTTTTGGTCAGGGCTCCACCAGCTTCAAGCAGCATCATTATCATCGCCACAAGGCATACGGAGGCCTGTTGCTTGATTGAGAGGACATAAAGCCTTAAAAATAAAGGGCTTGGAACAATTTCTACAAACGGTGACACTGAGGAAGTTGGAGGCTGCTTATGAAAAAGAAACTCCGTAAAATGCTCGGCGATGTTAATGCGCCGTCGACGATTGCGCTGATGCGCCTGATAGACACGCAGAGTAAGGTGACCATCTGCAAATGGTGTATGGATTATGCCGAAGTCCGCATTTTGCCGATTTTCGAGAAGCGTTGCCCAAACGATGCCCGCCCGCGAAACGCGTTAAATGCTGCCCGCGGCTATCTTGACGGCAAGGTGAAGTTCCCGGTGGTCAAGGACATTATCTTGAACGAGTGCCACGCCGCCGCACGCGAGCTTGAAGATGATCCAGCCGCACAAGCGGCGGCCCGCGCCTGCGGTCAGGTTTCGGCGGTCGTCCATACGTTGTCGCACTCTATTGGACTTTACTTCTACGGCGCGGCGGCAGTTGCCTATGACCGTGTCGGACTGAATGAAACAGCCGAAGTGTACGGAAAAATCGCGGAGGAAGTCTGCGCCGATATGACGGCTGCGCTGCAAGCCATCGCCGTAGAGGACGAGCCAAACCCGGCGAAAATAAAATGGAGTTGCTAAGGAGGTGTCACTATGGGGCAATATCTAAAATGCGGCCGTGAATTCAAAAATACGAATCAGGACCCCTGCTGCGGAAAAATAAGCACCATAGACGAATACATTGCCGACCAGCCCTCCGAGGTTCGGCCGCTTCTGCAGTCTGTCCGTGAAACCATCCGCGCAGCCGCGCCGGATGCCGTGGAGAAAATTTCGTGGCAGATGCCGACCTTCTGGCAGGGTGAAAATATTGTCCACTTCGCAGCATTCAAGAAGCACATTGGGCTTTTCCCCGGCGGTGAAGCAGTAGGTGTATTTGCAGATAGACTCCAGGCATACAAAACATCCAAGGGAACAATACAGTTCCCATTTGAAAAACCGATTGACCATAACTTAATCGGAGACATTGTGCGCTGGCGTTTGGAACAGGCTAAAGGCGGCAAATCAACATTTACCGAACCTGTTCGGCGGGAGCGATACGTGATGCCGGATTTTATAGCCGCTGCCCTTGACCAGAGTAGCCTATGGAAGCATTACAGCGCCCGGCCTTCTTATCAGCAAAACGATTATATTGGGTGGATTACCCGCGGGAAACGAGAAGAAACCCGACAAAAGCGGCTCACGCAGATGCTCGAAGAATTACAGGCAGGCGATGCCTATATGGGCATGGCGTATCATGCGAAAAGACACGAATAACGGAATTTATTTTTACTTGAAAGCCTAAAAAGTACAGTCTGCGCCCGGCAAGACTGTACTTTTGCACAATATCATATTTTCCTGCGTCAGAGATTTTTCCCAAGTCCGATTTTGCTCGCGTAGGCAATCACCTGCGACCGGTTTTTCAGGTGCAGCTGCTCGATGATTCTGCCCATATGGTATTTGACCGTCCGCTCGGAAAGTCCCAGCTCTTCCCCCACTTTTCGATAGGTGACTCCCCCGGCTACCATTTCCAGAATTTCCGCCTGCCGTGCGGTAAGGCCGGAATTCCCGGGCCAGTCTCTCCGCGTGTCGGTTTCGGGCTTCTCCGTATTTGCGTGCTCCTGCCCGAATTCCTTTAAAAGCCTTGCGGCAAGGCCCGGGGAGAGAGCAACTCCGTCGTTTTCCAGGTCGGACAGCATCTCAATCAGCTGTTCGGCGTTGATATTTTTTAACAGGTATCCAGACGCGCCGCATTTGATTGCATCAAACAGATCGTCGTCCTCATCGGAAGTGGTCAGCATGACGACCTTGATCTCCGGCATTTCCGCTTTAATCAGCTTCAGCGCGTCGATTCCGCTGCACTCCGGCATCCGGATATCCATCAATATAATGTCCGGCCGCAGCCTTCTGGCTTTATAAAGTGCTTCTTTTCCGTTGCAGGCGGTACCCGCCACGCTGATTTCGTTGGTTTCAAGAAGATACTTAAGGCCCTCCATGAAAAGCGGGTGGTCATCCACAAGCATCAGTTTCATTGCTGTCGCCTCCGTTTTCTATCGGCACATTCAGGGTAATGCGGCATCCTTTCCCCGGAGCGGATTCGATCTTTAAAGTTCCGCCGATTTCCGCCGCCCGTTCACGCATGATGTCCAGACCAAATCTTGATTTCGCGGAATTCTGACCGAGCATCGTATTGAACCCTTTCCCGTCATCCTGAACCGTGACACAAACCGTTTCCTGTTCAAATGAAAGCGCTATTTTAACATGTTTGGCTTCGGCATGCTTGCGGATATTGTTCAGGGCTTCTTTTACAATGCTGAGTATCTGAATCCGGACGCCCGGGTTTATCATTTCACCGTTAAACCCGGCCGGGATGCTGCGTTTTACCATAAGGCCGGTTTGCGTTTCAAAACCGGCAATATTTTTTTCGAGGGCGGTAAGAAAATCCTTTTCGCTGTATGCGGGGTCCCGGATGCTGCGGATGTATTCCCTTAATTCGGCGTGGGCGGACTGCGTTGCATCCACCAGCCGGTCAAGGCGGTTCGTTACCGTATCCACGCCCGAGTTCTTCAATTCCTGACGAATGCCCTGAGTCTGTAAATTGATAAACCCTAAAACCTGCCCTAAATTGTCGTGCAGGTCCCTTGCCGTTTTTTCGCGTTCTTCGTTCACCGCTAACTGCCACTGCTGCTTTAAAAGAATCTCCTGAATCTGTTTCTTTTCGGTAATGTCATGGATGATGACCAGCCGGCAGATCGTGATTCCCTGATCCGTTGAAAGCGGAGAAAATATCGCTTCATAGGTTTTATGAACCTCTCCGGCGTAAATTGAAAATTCAGAATGCACGGTATTCCCGTCCATGCAGGCTTCTACAAGCTCCGGGATATCCCTGCACGCTTCTGCCACCGGCTTTGCCATAATATCGGAATCGTTAAAGCCCGCAACTCTCTCAAAGGCGGGGTTGGCATCCAGTATCCTGCCCCGCATATCAATGATCATGAGTCCCGTATCCATGACCCGCAGCACCTTGGCCCACGCGACCGGAACGATTTCAAACAGCTTATAGCGGAAAAGCCCCCATGCCGCAACAAGCCCGGCAGGTCCAAAAAATACCGGCGTAAAGTCGAATCGATAGGACGGAACCAGGTCGAAGACATAGATCAGATTGGAAAACAAAATAATGCTTAATCCCATCAGCAGTGAAAACGCCTGTTTACGGTAGAACGAACTTTTAAAATAAGCTGCGTTGACCAGCAGAGCCCATGCAAAAAAAATCAGCAGATACGAATATACTACGTGAACATAAAAAACGGGGCCGTATTCTTTCGCAATCACAGGGAACAGTCCGTTGAAGTCCAGATGCATGTTATAGCGGATGAGGCCGTGAAAGCCGTCCGTCCAGACCAGAGCGATCACAATGGTGGGAATAATGCAGAGGTACAGAAATTTTTTATTTTTTATCCAGCTGATAAACCCGGTGTATTCCATACACAGTGCAAGCAGGGTGACGGGAGAGTAGCAGTAGGCAAAATACTGGACGTTTGCCCAAAACAGCTTTGTGGATAAATCGGCGCCCAGCATTTCCAGCGCGTTGCTCAGCGACCATATCGATACAATAAACATACTGATGATAAAGCTGACAGCGCCTTTTGCACTGCGGCGCTTGACCATTGTAAAGACGCCAAGGAATAATGTAATGGAAGCAGATATCCACAATGGCCAGCAATATGGGACATATTGATATCTCATGATGTTACTCCAAACTTCTTTCAAATCAGTAATATTAATTGGAAAATGTATGCAAAAATTCCTTCTCTTTCTATTTTATTTCTAAAAGCAAAGGAAATCAACAAAATATGCTTTAATATTTTGATATTTCCTGCCGTAGAAAACCGCGGAGGTCATTGCGAGATCATTTCTGCATTAAGGACTTGTCCCGACCGGGCGGCTTTTATAATATTTTAGTGACTTTTTCGAATGAATTCTGTATAATATTTTTGTGGCATTATAAAACTGCAATATTTCAAAGAATGAAATTTCCTCAAAACGGGACACAGGAACGGAGTGGAGACAAATGGCGGTAGAGAAACAATATTTATCGGATTATGAAGCGATATTGTCACACAGGTATGATAACGGCGCGGACTATTGGACGACGCCGGACAAACGCCTGATAAAAGGGTCGCCCTTCTCTACGCTGGACAGCGTGCTTTATCTGCTGGAATTGGGTGCGGAGCCCACCGAGCCTTTACTGAAAGAATGCAGCGACCTGATCTTCCAGACATGGAGAGAGGACGGAAGCTTTAAGCTGTACCCGCAAGGTTCTGTTTACCCATGCCATACCGCCCACGCCGCCGAGGTGCTCTGCAGCATGGGATACGCCTCTGACGCCAGACTGCAAAAAACGTTCCGGTATCTTTTTGAGACCCAATACACCGATGGCGGCTGGCGCTGCAATAAATTCAGCTTTGGGCGGGGCCCGGAAACCGAGTATTCCAACCCATACCCAACACTTGCCGCCCTGAACGCATTCCGCTTCAGCGAGTATCTCAACAAAGAACCGGCGCTTGACCGGGCGGTGGATTTCCTGCTTGAACACTGGATAATCCGGAAACCGATCGGCCCGTGCCACTACGGGATTGGAACCTTGTTCATGCAGGTGGAATATCCCTTCCGCAACTATAATCTTTTTGTTTACGTTTATGTGCTGTCCTTTTATGACCGCGCAAAAGGGGACAAGCGGTTTCAGGAGGCCTTAAGGGCGCTGGAATCCAAAACGGTGGATGGCCGGATTGTTGTGGAGCGCGTTGTCCCGAAGCTGGCCAGGCTTTCCTTCTGCAAAAAAGGCGAGCCGAGCGCGCTGGCAACCCTACGCTATCAGGAAATCTTAAAAAATCTTGGCAGAGAGTAATAGCCGGAGAACATATTGTTTATCCCTTCAAACGGTTTGTTTGAGGGGGTTTTCATATTTGTGTTGCAGAAAATTATTAATTGTGTAATAATAATAAATATATGAAATTCATATGATTGGTATTGAATAGCAGAAAAAATAAAGATGAGGTGTATTTCATGAAAAAATATGTCAGCGTGACCCTGTCGTTTTTACTGATCGCCTCCCTTCTGTTCGTCGGGTGCGGTATGAACAGCGCAGGCAGCGGCGCCGGCAATAGCAGTTTAGCCAATAGCAGCCCAGCAAGCGCGGCAGGCAGCAGCGAGAGCACAGCTGCCGCCGGTAAAGCCGGCACGGAAAGCGCCGGCAGCGCGGCGCCGGCATCAAGTACCGCAGACGCGAAGGCAGTAAACAGCAGTCTGAAAAACGGGAAAGTGCTTGTGGTTTATTGGTCTTTAACGGGAAACACCAAAAAGCTCGCCGGTATGATTAAGGATATGACGGGCGGCGAACTTTTTGAAATACGGCCGGAATTCGATTATCTCAGCGTAAAAAGCAGGACTGAAATGGAAAATCTGGGGAAGAAGCAGGTGGATGAAGGCTTTCAACCGGAGCTGAAAACAAAGGTTGAAAATATCGGACAATACGATCTGATTTTTGTCGGCTCGCCGGTTTGGTGGTATTCGGTAACTCCGCCGGTCATGTCGTTCCTTACCAAGGAGAATTTAAAGGGTAAAAAAGTGGTTCCGTTCTGTACCTGCGGAAGTGCATACGGTAATTTTTTCAGTCAGTTTAAGAGTGCAATACCGGATTCAAAATATATGGAAGGCATTTCCGTCACCGATTCCGAGTTAACCAATGAGACAGAGTTAAAGAATAAAGTAGAGAAATGGCTGGAGGCGGTCAACGCAGAAGCCGCGAAATAAACAATGCCGTGTGCAGAGCTTCTCCGGGTATAGCCGGCAGTCGGCTCCGCGATTTGGCAAATAATCTGTTTACAGCGGAAAACCGAAAAAGCCTTTGAAATATTCTCTAAAAAAGAGTTAAAATAAATATAAAGTTCAGATGCATGATGGCATGCGTCTGTGAGGAAAATAACATTTTAGTGAATTCGGTATAAGGAGGTTTTGTTTATGCCGATTATCGGTGCGTTTCTGGTTCCCCATCCGCCCATTATCCTGCCGGAGGTGGGGCACGGGGAGGAACGAAAAATACAAAAGACCATCGACGCATACCGAGAGGCTGCCCGCAGAATTGCGGAGCTGCAGCCGGAGACGGTGATTATCACCTCGCCGCATGCAACGCTGTACGCAGACTATTTTCATATTTCCCCAGGGGAAACCGCACATGGTGATCTGCGCCGGTTTGGAGTGGGCGGCGTTTCGGTAAAGGCGGAATACGACAGCGGATTTGTGCAGGAGCTTACGCAGGAGGCCGGAGAAGCGGGACTGCCGGCGGGAACGTTCGGAGAGCGGGAAAAATCCCTGGATCACGGCACCCTGATTCCCCTTCGTTTTCTGAACGAGACCTTATCCGGCTATCAGCTTGTACGCATCGGCCTGTCCGGACTGTCCGTGCTTGACCATTACCGTCTCGGCAAATGTATTGCTCAAACCGCCGAGAAGCTTGGCAGAAAGGTTGTGTTTGCCGCAAGCGGCGACCTTTCGCACAAGCTGACGGAGGACGGGCCCTACGGCTTTGCCGCAGAGGGGCCGGAATTTGACAGGCAGGTTACAAAGGCAATGGCGGACGGGGACTTTTTGCAGTTTCTTTCTTTCCACCCGGATTTCTGTGACGCAGCCGCAGAGTGCGGTCTGCGCTCCTTTATCATCATGGCCGGCGCACTGGACGGAAAAGCCGTAAAGCCCGAACTGCTCTCTTACGAAGGCCCGTTCGGCGTGGGCTATGCGGTCTGTGACTTTCCGATTACCGGCGAGGACGAAAACCGTCATTTTGATATTATTTACGAAAATCAGCAGCAGGAGCGGCTCAGCGCCGTAAAAGCGAACGAGGACAAATATGTCCGGCTTGCCCGGTTTTCGCTTGAAACGTATGTGAGAACCGGAAAGCGGGCAAAGCTGCCAGATGACCTGCCGGAGGAAATGATGAACCGCAGGGCGGGCACGTTCGTTTCCCTGAAAAAATACGGTCAGCTCCGGGGCTGTATTGGCACCATCAGCCCGGTTACCAGGAGCGTAGCCGAGGAAATCCTGCGCAATGCGGTTAGCGCCTGCGCGGAAGACCCGCGCTTTTCGCCGGTGACGGAGGAGGAATTGCCGGATCTTGTTTACAGTGTGGACGTGCTGGCTGAGCCGGAGCCAATCGACTCCGTTTCTCAACTGGACGTAAAACGCTATGGCGTAATTGTAACGAGCGGCTATAAATGCGGTTTGCTTCTCCCAAATCTGGAAAGCGTGGATACACCGGAACAGCAGGTTTCCATTGCAATGCGGAAAGGGAATATCCGCGAGGATGAAAAATATTCTCTGGAACGGTTTGAGGTGGTGCGCCACAAATGAAAATTACCTGTGAAGTCTGCCATCACCACTGCAGGCTGGAACAAGGGCAGACGGGGCTGTGCCGTGCAAGAGAAAACAGCGGCGGAAGAGTGATCTGTAAGAATTATGGAAGGCTGACCGGCCTTGCGCTCGATCCGATTGAAAAAAAACCGCTCATGCGGTTTTACCCCGGCAGCAAAATTTTATCGGTTGGCAGCTACGGCTGCAATCTGCGCTGCCCGTTCTGCCAAAACTGCGATATTTCCATGGCGGACGGCAAACACATTCAAACTGTGGAGATTACCCTGGAGGAACTGGTGAACAAAGCGCTGGAGCTGGTGCCGCACGGAAACATCGGGATCGCCTATACTTACAACGAACCTCTGGTGGGTTATGAGTTTGTGCGCGACTGCGCCGAAAGGGCAGCGGAGCACGGGCTGAAAAACGTTGTGGTCACCAACGGCTGCATCTGCGAAGAGCCGCTCAGAGAATTGCTGCCGCATATCGATGCGATGAATATCGATCTGAAAGGCTTTACCGAGCGCTTTTACCGCATGATCGGCGGCGACCTTGGAACCGTAAAGAACAGCATCCGCCTGGCTTCGCAAAGCTGCCATGTAGAGGTAACAACCCTCGTGATTCCCGGAGAAAACGACAGCGAGGAGGAAATGCGCGCTCTCTCCGGGTGGCTTGCTACGGTGAACCGGGAGATTCCGCTGCATATTACCCGCTTTTTCCCGCGCTGGAAAATGCTTGACCGGGACGCGACGCCGGTGGAAACGGTTTTCCGCCTTGCGGAAATTGCACGCGAAAATCTGCGGTATGTATACGAGGGCAACTGCTGATAATTGAAAGTTTTTAAACGGTTCGGAGGGGCTGTTGCCGGTCTCCGAACCGTTTTTGTGCTTTCGGAACATCCCCCGGTCTTTTCAATGGTGGACTGGGAATAAAACAAATTATAAGTACTGTATTGTCTAATTTTCAAAAATATTATAATATAATATTGGAATTATTATATGGAAATATTTTAGGAGGGGTGTTTCTATGTACATAAAAAGGCTCGTGACATTAACAGCCGCATTTCTTCTGCCTGTTTTTTGTCTGTGCGTGCCTGTTAATGCGTGTATAGTTTTCACGCAAAATGACGGCGGTACAGTACTGGCAGGCAACAACGAAGACTGGATGTACTCCTGTGAATCTACGATGTCTATTATCGCACCGCAGAAAGGAAGCTACGGGCGGGTATGCTTTTATAACCTGTCTTTTGTACAAGGCGGGATGAATGAGTACGGCCTGTTTTATGACGGAGCATTCTGCCCGAATTCCGAAGTGCCGCAAACAAACGGAAAGCGTCAGTTGGGAATGGATCTCGGCGAACAGGTGCTTTCCGAGTGCGCCAATGTTGAAGATGTAATAAAAATGCTTGAGGACAGCAATGTTCCCAGCGACTTTTCCGATCATCTGCTTTTTGCGGATGCTTCGGGCAAATCCGCCGTATTTGAGTGGATGGAAGGGAAACTTCATATTATTCGGAAAGATCAATCCTACCAGTTGATAACAAATTTCTGGCTTACGGATAAATCGCTCGGCAATTACCCCTGCAGCAGATTCAGTACCGCCGACACAATGCTAAAGAAACAAAAGCTTTCGGTTGAAGGTTTTGCAAATATCCTTAACGCGACGAAACAGAACTGGGGTGGGGGAGGTACCCTGTATTCCAATGTTTACGATTTGGCAAAACGAACTGTATATGTATTTTATAACGGGAAATTGGATTCGGCATACAAAGTGGATTTGGCCAGCCAGTTTCATTCCATGAAAGCTGGGGACATCGTGGAAAAGCCTATAAAAAATCTTGAATTTAACGTCCCCGTTGTAATTGACGCGAGTATAAAATCAGCGGTATCCCTGCCGGCAGACAGTTCTCAGACTGTTTCGGCACAGGATATGCAGTCAATAGAAAACAGAAAGAGTCCTGCATCATCTTCGGCGTCTGCAGTCGAGCCAATACTACAAGGCACTTGGTATTTTCCTGCAATAATTCTTTTTGTAATTGCCGTTTTGACAGCGCTGATTTGGAATCATAGAAAAAAGAATTTTTAATTGAGGAAATATCTGGACATAACTTGCTCCGTATAAATCCGGGCAAACGGTAAAATCTATTTGCAGGGCATTAATAAATGCCCCGATATAACAACCAAGCAAGATTTAATTAATGGGGGGATGGTTGCGTTGAATGGTACTATCCGCGAACCTGTTATGATACGAGAAGTATACAAATGACAGATGGGGGATGGTGAAGTTGGACTGCGTTCTTTCTCCTGACAGAATAATTAAATATTAGCTTGAACAAGCAGGGGCTCTTAACGGAACCCCTGCCGTTTTTATTTTGCGGCTTGCGGTTCGCGGAATCCGCGCGGTACTGCCCTGGGATTGAAAATTATAATGATTGAAAATCACTTTAATCCATTCTATACTATAAGAAATATAAACGGATTAATGACTAGGAGTGACATATAATGACGCGGAAGATCAATAACTATGCTGGGGTGGAGCAGAACGGCGCGCTTCATGTGGAAGGCGTAAACCTAGTGAACAGAGCGGGCAAACCGATCCGCCTTAAGGGAATGAGCTCTTACGGAATGCAGTGGCAGCCGCAGTTCACCGCGGAGGGTTCCGTACGCACTACCCGCGATTACGGCGCCAATCTGCTGCGCGTTGCGATGTATACGGACGAAAACGGCTACATATCGAATCCTGAAAGACTTAAAAAAGACGTATTCAATGCGGTGGATACCGCAACCCGGCTGGATATGTACGTGATTCTGGACTGGCACATCCTGCATGACAATAACCCACAGAGATACAAAAAAGAAGCGAAAGAGTTTTTTGCCGAGGCTGCCAAAAGATATGCGGGCAATCCGGCTGTGCTGTATGAAATCTGCAACGAGCCGAACGGCAGCGTTACCTGGAAGGACGATATTAAGCCATATGCCGAAGAAATCATTCCGGTTATCTGCGGATTTGCTCCGGATTCCGTTATATTGGTCGGCAGCGGTACGTGGAGCCAGGACGTAAACGAGCCTGCGGATTCACCGCTTTCTTTCCCAAATGTGATGTACACCTGCCATTTCTATGCCGGAACGCACGGGGAAGATTTGCGGGAGAAAATCAGTTACGCGCTTTCAAAAGGCGCGCCGATTTTTATCAGCGAATGGGGCACGACCCGGGCGGACGGCAATAACGGCGTCTTTATTAAAGAATCGGAGGAGTGGCTTGCTTTTCTGAACAACCACGGCCTCAGCTGGGCGAACTGGTCGCTCGGCGATAAAGACGAAAGCTCCGCCGCGCTCCGGCCCGGAGCATCGCCTAAGGGGAACTGGAAGGAGAGCGACTGGAGCGAGTCGGGCAGATTTGTCTTCCGCAAGCTTTCCGAGTAAAGAAGAGGCTTCTGCATAAAGTTGTATAATGCACAGCAGCTCAGCTTAATGATCATGAACGGGCACCGCGTATAGAGATATGCGGTGCCTTTTTCTATACAGATGTACAGCTCGGCAAAAGCCCGGCCTCTGATATGCGGAAGATAAAAGGGCTTGATTTTCACCGTAGCCGCCGGCACAGTCCGCCATTGACCCGGCATACAGCAGGATGCACGAACCGGGTCTTATACAGAATAGCCAACGCACGACTGCCGATTCCCATAATGTATAGATAAACCTGAAAAAACCAAAAATATCGGATTGACAGAATCAAAATAAAGTGATAACATATAAAACATATTAAACATATATGTGATGGAGTAAATTAAAAATGAAAGCTTTAAGAGCAATTTTTACGAAACAAAAGGATATGAACCGAATGGCATGCGGCACGATGTGTTGCATGGGTATATGTATGCTTAAAATTAAATACTGTCGCTGTTGCCTTTAAATCAAGTATTGTGTAAACGCAGAAAACAGTATTTTGAAGGCCGACGCGGCAGGCGCCGGTTTTTTTATTTATTTTTTGTCCCGGAAAACAGGAGAACGGTGTATCGGAAAATAAAGCACAGGAGAATGAAAATGAGTAGATTCGCTTTCTCTGCACGCAGATATCTATGCGAGGACACCCGAATGCCCGAAAGGGTATGAACAACACACTACAG
>JAEWUH010000174.1 GCA_023397245.1 Bacillota bacterium
GATCATCAAAAAAGACCTGATTCAGCGTATAATCCCAGTTCTGACCGGTATGCACCAGCACATGGTCAAAATACCGGTCGCAAGCCTTTATACAGGCCGAAAGCCGGATGATTTCCGGCCGGGTGCCAAGGATCGTCATTACTTTCAATTTATCCACAATTTTGTCCCCTTGTCGCAAATTAAGAAAGTGCACAGGTGAGTTCAAAGCAAGCGGTTGTATATTACATGATCTCTATTCTTTCTTAAAAATGATTGCTCCTGTTCTTACAAAGAACTCGGAAAAATTATTCGTAAAGGATAAGCATTTATCCCCACGTGATTTAAACCACAAAATTGCTTCATATGGGTCCATCGCGTTGCAGGCATCCGAATCGGAAACCCAAAAATGTTCATAGTTTGCCGCCAACTTTTTGTATTTAAACCTTGTAGGCTTCTTACTCCATGCGTAGTTACAGTATCGTATAAAACGTTGCGGAAATATGTACATAGACCGGAACAGTACGGAATCACGTAAAGGAATCGAAGCTTTTATTAATTTCCCTCTCAGGTCAAAGTCACTATACGGCCGAACTGCATATCCATCTGCAGCCCAAGATCGGCACTGCCAAGCCGGTGACAGAAACAAAAGTCCATTCGGTTTTAATACACGTCTCATTTCTTCTAACGCGAGTTCGGGTTCCGGAACATGCTCAAGTACCGTAATGGTCCAAATAGCGTCAAAACTGTCATCCTCAAACGGTAACTTGGTTGCAGAACATTGATAAAACGGCTTATGAATATATTTTGAAACTGTGTCGGAAACATCAATCCCGGTATAATCTGGTACAATATCTTGAAAAGCGCCTCTGCCACAGCCAATTTCCAGACATTTTTTATTGCTGAGACCGTATCTGTTTACAAATTCTTTTAATTCATTGTAAAACCCATGATTTTCAGCCGATGTTTCTGCCGCATATTGACTCATCGAGTATTCATTGTCATAAAATACTTTTAGTTTATCCATATTACAAACCCCTCTTCAGCTTAATGTAAATCAAAAAATGATATTACATCCCATAACTACGATTCACTGCAAAGTCAAACCTTCAGCGCATATGTATCCGGATGTTCCGGGTCAAACGGTTCGTTTGCCCACATGAGCGTTACCATGTCGGTGTCGCCTTCATTAATGATATTGTGTGTGTAGCCGGTGGGGATATCCACTACTTCAAGTTTCTCACCGCTGACATGATAGTCAATGACTTCATCCGTATCTACTTTTCTAAATTGGATTAATCCCTTCCCGCTGACCACCAAAAATTTCTCATTCTTCGTATGGTGCCAGTGCTGGCCCTTAACAACTCCCGGATGTGAAATATTAACGGAAAACTGTCCGCGCTCCGGCGTGCGGATAAATTCAGTAAACGAACCGCGGTTGTCCACGCGCATACTTAGAGGGTAACTGAATCCCTCTTTGGGAAGATAGCTTAAATAAGTACTATAAAGCTTCTTGGTGAATTCAACGCTCATATCAGGTACAGTCAGATCATTACGGCTGTCCTTAAAAGACTGAATCAATTCAGCTACTTGCCCGAGCTTTACCGCATAAAAAACCGGAACGGAACAAAAATCTCCGCTCCGGTTTTCTTTTCCGCTGAGCGCGTGAATCAATTCTGCAACAACATCATCGATATAAACCAAATTCAGATTGGAATTCGGGTCATTCACCTGAATTGGCAAACCGTTTGCGATATTATTGCAGAAAGTTGCAATGACGCTGTTATAATTCGGCCTGCACCACTTCCCGAACACGTTGGGAAAACGATAGACCAATACCTTCGTATCGGTTTCTTCTGAATATTCAAAAAGCAGATTTTCTCCTGCCTTTTTGCTTTTGCCATAAGGATTATCCAATTCTGCCTGTATGGAAGAAGAAATCATGATCGGCGCCGTATTATGATGCTTTTTAAGTGAATTCAGCAATTCGGAAGTAGACCCAAAATTGCCTTTCATAAATTCATCCGGGCTTTCGGGTCGATTCACTCCCGCCAGATGAAATACAAAATCACATTCGGAGGTATATGCATCCAGAAGGGATGAGTCTGTTTCCCTGTCGTACTCCAGGATATCACCGCAGCCTTCATTCTTCAATTCAGAAATCAGGTTTTTCCCAATAAAGCCTTTTGCACCGGTCACCAGTATTTTCATTTTCCAGTCTCCCATGATTTGAGTTCCTCTTGTATATACGCGAGCTTTAGCAGCTTTTCTTTTACCTGTTGAACATTCAGGATATTCGTATTCTCGGAATTAAATTCTTTAATTTGAGATTGTTCCTGCATTCCGTCTACAAAATATTTGTCATAGTTTAAGTCACGCTTGTCCGCAGGGACACGGTAAAAATTTCCTATATCAATCGCATGAGCCGCTTCTTCTTTCGTTAATAGGGTTTCATACATCTTTTCTCCGTGCCGGATTCCGATTACCTTGATCTCATTATCCGCGTGAAAAAGTTCTTTAACCGCCTGTGCCAGCACCTCAATCGTGCAGGCCGGCGCTTTCTGGACCATAATGTCTCCGCTTTCCGCATTTTGAAAAGCAAAAATTACAAGTTCAACCGCTTCTGAAAGACTCATAATAAAGCGTGTCATTTTCGGTTCCGTAACAGTCAGCGGCTTGCCTTCCTTAATCTGACTGATAAACAACGGAACGACGGAGCCGCGTGAACACAATACATTACCGTAGCGAGTGCCGCAGATCATGGTTTTGTTCGGGTCAACCGTCCTTGCCTTTGCAACGAAAACTTTTTCCATCATCGCTTTGGATGTCCCCATCGCGTTAACCGGATAGGCGGCCTTATCCGTAGAAAGGCAAATTACCTTTTTAACGCCCGCTTCAATGCTGGCTGTCAAAACATTGTCCGTTCCGATCACGTTGGTCTTTACAGCCTCCAACGGAAAGAATTCACAGCTTGGCACCTGCTTCAGCGCCGCTGCCTGAAAGACGTAGTCTACGCCGTACATCGCGTTTTTGATACTTTGCAGATCCCGCACATCACCGATATAATATTTGATTTTGTCGCTTTGATATTTTCTGCGCATATCATCCTGTTTCTTTTCATCACGGGAAAATATTCGAATTTGTTTAATGTCCGTATTTAGGAAGCGGCGTAAAACTGCGTTTCCAAAGGAGCCTGTCCCGCCTGTAATCAGCAGTGTTTTTCCTTGAAACATTTTTTAGCCTCCTAATCATTCAATAAGTTAAATAGTGCTTTCATAAATATGTCTTTCGTATAATGGTCTTCATAAAATTTACGGCCATTCAATCCTTTTTGTCTGTATAATTCAAAATTATCAATCACTAAACTCATTTTTTCGCTCAGCGCTTTATAGTCACCGGCAGGTACGCATTCGCCGCAATCCGCTTCTTCAATCACAATTTGCGCCGCACCGTCAATCGCGCCAAGGATTGGTCTCCCCGCACACAAATATGCCTGCACTTTTGAAGGCAAAGTCTGCCCGATAAAGCTTCCCCCGCGCAGCGTAAGTAAGAAGCAGTCTGCCATCTGATGAAAGCTTTTCATCTCTTTCAGCGGATATCTTCCGTAAAAAAAAATTTTATCCTGCAGCCCGATGTCATCAACCAAGGATTTGCAGTTATCCAGTTCAGACCCGTCCCCAACAATATGTATCCTATAATTTCTATCCGGAGGGATCAGCTCCGCTGCATGAATAATACAGTCAATATTCTGTACCGAACCGATATTCCCCGCAAAAACAAAGTCGATACAGCCGTTATCTATGAATTGGTTGCAGATATCAGCATACAAATCATCACAGTGCTGCGGCAGATATTCAATTTTATCGTCCGCCACATCACATACTTCCGTTAAATATTTACGAAAGGGAGTAGATGTGATTGCCACCTTATCACAGGCGTTATATATCTTTTTGCTTATTTTTAAGACAATTTTGAAAAGAAAACTGTTTTCACCGATATTCCATGCTTTCAGTGATTCCGGCCACAGGTCTCCGCAATAAAGGACGAGTTTTTTGTGGGTCCTATGCTTTAAAATAATTGCAGGAATTGCCTGAAACACGGGGGAAGTTTGATAAACAAAAATCGAATCAACCGATTTTGTACTGCAAAATAATGCATATAAACAAGAGGATAATATAAATGAGCCATAGTTCAAGGCACGAAAAATGACTCCTTTATGTCTTGCGATGGTTGGAACTCGTATGACCTGGGCACCGCAATATTTTTCTCTTCTTTTTTTGAACCATTTATACTCTTGAGGGATCCTGGAAGTGGCATAATCAGGCAAACCGGTAATCGCCTTAACGCAATGTCTCTGCCGAACAAGTTCTTCTGCAATACTGTTGATTCTGAAATTGTCTGGATAAAAACATTGAGAAACAATAATTATATTCATATCTTAACTGGTCTCTTTCAGTTATAAAAAAATCGCTTTATTAAAGTAAATACCTCAAACAATTACAATTTTTCTGTATGGGAACGGTAAGAATCCACATTGCGGATTTTATTTACACTGTCTATTTGGCACCCATCTATATTCCCCTTACGAGCTATGACAATATAAATTGTTTTAGCGAATATTTTTATATCTGTGGAAAACGAAAGTGATGTCAGATACTTTTCATCATACTCTACTTTTTGAATTGGTTTTACAAGATCGCGCCCACTGATTTGTGCAAGCCCTGTTACACCCGGTTTTATATTGTAAACGCTTCGTGCAAGGCGGAGAGTGTGAATTTCTTTTTCTGTTACCACAAGCGGCCTGGGTCCGATTAAACTCATTTCCCCCAATAGAATATTAAAAATTTGCGGAAGTTCGTCAATACTTGTTCTTCTCAAAAATCTTCCGATTTTTGTTATGTATTTATCGGCATCGTTAAATGCCGAAGTTGCCGTTTCAGAGGGTGCATCTTCCTTCATCGTTCTAAATTTATAAATCGTAAATGGCTTTCCATATTGCCCGATTCTCTTTTGCTTGAAAATTACCTTTCCAGGAGAACTGATTTTCACTAATAAAGAAACAATTAATAAAAATGGCAAAAGTAAAGGAATTAAAATCAAAGAAATAATAATATCGAAAAATCTTTTAAAATACGCATAGGCATACCGCTTTTTTGCAGGCAAAATTACCAGGCTTGATGCTTTAGAGAATGCTGAAGGTTCTTTTTCTAAGTCATTATAAGCTGAACTATCCGAATTATATGCTGCACTATGATCCATTCTTCTACACTCCCACAATCTATAAGCGTCTTTTAAGTATTGGAACGTATTAATTAATAAGAACCAAAATAGCAGGCCCCTTTGCACCAAATCAATACTCTTCCAAAACAACAAGTTCAGCTAAATAAAGCACAAATTATGCCGATATAAAGTCGAAAGGTGTAATATACGATAAGGTTGTTAAGTCGTTTAATGTGTTATTTTGATATATTATATAGAATATATAGTACCACAGTTTACGTTGTAATAATATCTTATGGGAATTATTAATGGTTTCGACCACATTTTTCCCATTGTGTTAAATTTTAATAAAAATATTTAATATATTACAGATATTAAGCAGCAGTCTCTTTTTGTTTTCAGAATATTGGATTGCTGATTTTGTTGGAAGAATCAGTTTCTTTTCCTTTATCGGCTGAATTTCCTATTTTTTGTTGAAAGTAAAAAAATATAGGTATATAATTTAATAGAAATTTAAAGTATTTGGAGTTAAAAAATGGAGATTACAATTAAAGATCTTTTTAAACTGATCATTAAAAATTTAATTTTTATTCTGATCTGTGCTATTGTCGGTCTGGCCTGCGCTTTTTCAATTTTTAAATTTCTGGTTAAGCCAACCTACGTTTCTTCTGTAAAATTGTATGTTTATGCAAAAGATACCACATCAAATGCACAATACAACAGCCTGAATGATCTGAACTATGCACAAAAGGTCGTAAACACCTACGTAGAAATGCTTCGGACCGACAGCTTTTATAAATCCGTTAAAGACAGTTCCAAAGTAGATTACTCCATTGATGAATTAAAAAAAATGATTCAGTTCACCATTTTAAACGATACCGAGGTGTTCCAGATTTCGGTTTCATCTCACAACCCGGAGGAATCAAAAGTGATCGCCGACACCATTACGGAACTCGCACCGAAAACAATCAGTTCCATTAAGGAATCGGCGTCCCTCAAGGTCGTGGATTCCGCTTCCTTTCCAACCAAGGCTTCTTCCCCAAACATTCCGCTGAACAGCATGATCGGCTTCCTGCTGGGGATTGCCGCTTCCATGATTTATATTATCCTGAAAGAAATGCTGGATGTCCGCATTAAGCAGGAAGACGACCTGACCGCAAGATACAATATACCGATACTCGGTACGATTCCTGCATTTGAAACTCATAATTCCAAATCGAGCAATTCCCAAGAAAGGGGTTCCGTAAATGGATAAACATCGTATGAGACCGATGCCGTTTGTTTTAGACAGCAATACGGATTCCGACCTGAAATTCAAAATCACAGAGTCCTACAAGGTTGTCCGTACCAACATTGCCTTTTCCCTTCTGAAGGAAGGCTGCAAAAAAATCGTTGTCTCCAGTTCCCTCTCCGGAGAAGGCAAAACAACAACTTCTGTGAATGTCGCCATTTCACTGGCACAGATGGACGTAAAGGTGCTCTTGATTGACGCCGATCTTCGCAAACCAAAAGTCAATCACTTTTTCAATTTAAGCAATACGCCCGGCCTAACCAACTATCTGGGAAATATGAGTGATATCTCGAAAATGATACATACGACCAAACATGACAATCTTTCCGTTATCTGCGCTGGGATAACCGTTCCCAATCCTTCCGAGCTTCTGGCAAGCGACCGGATGGTGAATTTTCTAAAAGAGATGGAAGCCCGCTTTGACTATATTGTAATCGACACGCCTCCCCTGAACGTGGTAGTGGATGCCCTTCCGCTCATCAAACTTTCAGACGGCGTAATCCTTGTTGTACGCGAAGGTTCTTCCACTTATCCGGAACTGAACCGCACAATCAAAGGTCTGGAAATGGTCGATGCTAAAATACTGGGCTTTATTTTAAATGGCTCAAAAGTTGAGCAAAAGGGCAGTTACCGCTACCGTTATGAAAAATATGGATACTGATAAAAATCTTATAGATATACATACTCACATTCTTCCCGGGATGGACGATGGTTCCCGTGACACGGAAACTTCGTTCCGGATGCTTTCACTCCTAAAGGCGCAGAATGTCGGCACTGTTGTTCTGACTCCACATTTTTACACTGATCGGGAGAATATGCATGATTTCTTAAGCCGGAGGGATACTGCACTGAGTGCGCTTGAACCGATTGCCCGGCAGCTGGATATGCAGCTGTTTAGCGGATGTGAAATGTACTTCAGCGATTATATCTTTAACAATGCGGATCTTTCCCCTGTCTGTATCAATTCCGGAAGATACCTGCTCACGGAGCTTCCGTTTTCGTGCCGGTTTTCCGATGTGTCCGTCAATAAAATTGCGCGCCTGATCGCGGATTTTGGCGTTATTCCGGTACTGGCCCACATCGAGCGCTACCCGCCCCTAATGAAAGATAGGAAATATCTGGAATACCTTATAGGAATGGGATGTCTTGCCCAGATCAATCTGGATGCGCTGCAGGACGGATTCCTGCAGCGGAAGACTCTTCTCCGCTATATCGAAGACGATCTGGTTCATGTCGTGGGTACGGACTGCCACAACACCGACTCCCGCGCTCCGGATTATTTTGATGGGATACGGGTCATCGAAAAAAAGCTCGGAGCAGAAGCGGTGAAAGTTCTGCAAACCAATGCACTTCAGATTATTTCCAATCAATAAAGCTTTTTGCAAGGTGAAACCTTTGCAAAGAGCTTTTTAATTATCCGCCCGTCGGATCCGGATCCCCGGCCTATTCTATTGAATAAATCCTTTTCATCATAAAATGGTAAATCACGATCAATACGCACAGCACCACAGTAAGAAGGAACGCATATTCCAAAAACATAAATGCAAATCCGTTCAGATAACAGACAGAAAACTCATACAGTGACTTACTGATCAGAGAGATATTCCTTACTTTACCGGAAATCAGAAACACAGAAGGAAGTACCGTCAGCATCAGTATGGAACCGGAAACCGAGTAAATATAGATCCTTACCGCGCGGTGCCGCCAGCGGTTGAGCAGGAACAGCAGCAGTGCGGTCAGTACCGTTAAGGCACCAAGCACTGCTTCTGCGTAGATTGCCGGCCTTTGCAGCAGTTGCAGTATTTTTGCCAACTGCTTGGCATATGGGATGCTGATCGTCTGAATATAAGTATCGGCGCAGGTCTTTGCCAGCAGTTTCAACGCCTTGTTCGTTTCCGGGGTAACGGCAATATTCCTGCTTTTTACATTTTCCAGCAGCTTATTATTCAGCCTCTGCTCAAAATCATCCGCTGCCGCGTTTTCATTTGCCATACCGTATAATACGGTCAGTGATTTATTTACTTTAAGCTGAACGTCGTTGATATCTATAACGGATTTGAAAAACGCTTCATCAAATCCGCTGGCGGAGCCGTAGGAAATAAACTGTTCCTCCGCTTCTGCAGTCGAATTCTCATAATATTGACTGTTCACCAGCTGCGTACGCATATAATCCGGGTTAAATACGGTATTCTGCACCACAAGAACGGTGCAAAACAGAAACAATAAGAAAGAAAGGAGAAAAGAAAGAATAAAATTACTGATTCCTTTCCACTTCTGACTGTCTTTTTTCGTCATTCGTTTATCTCATCCCTGCTTGTCAATTATAGGTCCTGATACGAACTGCGCATAGACATAGTACCTCTGGGGTGTAAGGC
>JAEWUH010000210.1 GCA_023397245.1 Bacillota bacterium
GTGCAAGACCGTCCGCCTTAATGACTGCCGGATATTTATTGCTTTTCTGAATATACGCAAGAGCCTTGTGCGGGTCGTCGAATACTTCGTAATCCGCAGTCGGAATGCCGTAGCGCTTCATCAGGTCCTTGGAAAAAACTTTGCTGCTTTCAATAATCGCGGCATTGGCCCTTGGCCCGAAGGCGGGTATCCCGACGTTTTCCAGCGCGTCAACCATTCCTGCGGCAAGCGGGTCGTCCGGCGCAACAAAAACAAGGTCAATCCGGTTCTCCTTTGAAAATTTCACAACGCCGTCAATATCCGTGACCGGGATATCAACACAGACCGCGTCTTTTGAAATACCGCCGTTTCCGGGTGCGCAGTAGATTTCCGTTGTTTTTGGGCTTTCCTTCAGCTTGCGGATAATCGCATGCTCACGGCCTCCCCCGCCGATCACCAATATCTTCATATTTCCATCCGCCCCTATATCAAATTCATAACAAAAATAAGTCATTCACGTTTTCATACTGCAAGAGCTTCTCTCCGCGCCAAGCGGAGAAGAAGCAAATTAATGGTGGAACAGTCTCATGCCTGTAAACGCCATGGCGATACTATACTTGTTGCAGGTATCGATAACGTTGTCGTCACGGATGGAACCGCCGGGCTGTGCAATATAGCGCACGCCGGTTTTGTGGGCGCGTTCAATGTTGTCGCCGAACGGGAAGAATGCGTCCGAGCCGAGGGAAACGTCGGTCAGCGTATCCAGCCAGGCGCGTTTCTCTTCTCTTGTAAGCACTTCCGGTTTCTCCGCAAAGAGGTTCTGCCAGGTGCCCTCCGCCAGAACATCCATGTATTCGTCCGAAATATAAACGTCGATGGTGTTGTCGCGGTCCGGACGGCGGATGCCCTCCTTGAACTTCAGACCGAGCACCTTCGGATGCTGGCGCAGGAACCAGATATCCGCCTTATTGCCCGCCAGACGGGTGCAGTGGATTCTGGACTGCTGACCGGCCCCCACGCCGATTACCTGCCCGCCCTTGGCGTAGCAGACCGAATTGGACTGGGTATATTTCAGGGTAATCAGGGAAATGAGCAGATCGCGCTTCGCTTCGTCCGGAATCGTTTTATTCTCCGTTACCATATTGGAAAGAAGCTCCTGATCAATGACAAATTCATTTCTGCCCTGTTCAAATGTGATTCCGTAAACATCCTTATGTTCAATCGGGTTCGGGCGGTAGTTCACATCCATCGCAACGATATTATAGCTGCCCTTGCGTTTGGATTTTAAGATTTCCAGCGCTTCGTCGGTATAGCCGGGCGCAATGATTCCGTCCGATACCTCGCGCGCAATCAAGGTCGCCGTCTGCTTATCGCAGACATCGGAAAGAGCAATCCAGTCGCCGTAGGAGGACATTCTGTCCGCCCCTCTTGCCATTGCGTATGCGCTGGCTAAAGGAGAAAGCTCCAGATCATCCACGAAATAGATCTTTTTCAGGGTTTCGGAAAGCGCGCAGGCTACCGCCGCGCCCGCCGGACTGACGTGCTTGAAGGAAGCCGCGGCCGGCAAGCCAGTTGCTTTCTTCAATTCCTGAACAAGCTGCCAGCTGTTAAAGGCATCCAGAAAATTAATATAGCCCGGCTTTCCGTTCAGCACCTGAATGGGCAGGTCGCTGCCGTCCTGCATGTAAATGCGGGACGGTTTCTGGTTCGGGTTGCATCCGTATTTTAAAGAAAGTTCATTAGACATCAAAAGGTACCTCCTGATATTACCGGTTTTTATTCACGATTCTAGTATCGGCAATCCCGGTTTTAATATTGATAAATCTGGTAAACAGGGAAACTTTATTTTCCTCATTCAGGCTGTTCCAGACTGTTTCCGTAAACTGGTCAAGATCCCCGGCGATCCGCACAAGCGTAGGCTCGCCCGAAAAGGATGGAAGCGGGTTGCCGTCTCCCTCGTAAGTATGTATAAAATGACCCTCTCCGCTGACCGGTGAATCATACTCGTAAAAATAACGGTGCACGGAATCGGGGTTTCCCCCCGCACTCTTTAAAATGGACAGCTTATAGTCGCCGTCCACGTCAACGATGCCGGAGATGCGCGGCGTATAGTTCGGCTTATCCGGTTCAAAGGTACGGGAGCGCAGAGCCGCTTCAAAGGTCTTTCCGCGTTTCATATAATCATAAACCGTGTCGGTCTGATCGCCGTTTGTAACAATGGTCATCTGGTCCAGCACACGCACAGGAGAATAAATAATAAGTGAAGGATCAACCAGCTTAGCCGGGTTAAAAGCCTCTGTCCGGATTCCGCCGCCATCCTTAACGAAGACGCGGTTACGGCTGTTTTCGCTGCGGCCCATGATAAAATAAGCAATCACCGCGAAGTTTCCGTCTTCGCTTCTGCCAAGAATAATCCCGCGGCCGGGATAGGAATTGGAGCTCAGTTCTTTTTGAATTTCAATCATTTCCGCTTTCTCCTTTTATAATCGTTTTTCCGTCTTCAACGCTTATTTTTCCCTGACAGAACAGCGCGACCGCTTTGGGAAGGAGCTTCCATTCCGCCTGCTCCATCACTCTGCGCTGCAGAGTTTCCGGGGTATCTTCCGGCAAGACTTCAACGGCTTTTTGCAGGATAATCGGCCCGCCGTCGCAGATTTCATTCACAAAATGCACGGTTGCGCCCGTCAGCTTTACGCCCTTTTTCAAGACCGCCTCGTGCACCCGTAAACCGTAGTAGCCTTCCCCGCAGAAGGACGGGATGAGCGCCGGATGGACATTGATAATCTTATTCTTGTAATGCCGTATTACATTTTCGCTGATAATGGTCATAAATCCCGCAAGCACAATCAAATCAATTTGATACTCCTGAAGCAGAGCAAGCAGCGCTTCGTCGTAGCTCTGCTGGGTATCATACTGCTTACGCAGAAGGACCTGCGTCGGAATATCCGCTTTTTTTGCGCGCTCCAGAGCGTAAGCGTCAGATCTGCTGGAAATGACAAGAGCGATTTTGCCGCCCGGTATCTGCGAATTTGCCTGCGCATTGATCAGCGCCTGAAGATTCGTACCGCCGCCTGAAACCAAAACGGCAATGTTCAGCATAGGGTCACGCCCTCCCCGCCGGAAACAATGCTGCCGATTACATAGGCCTTCTGCCCCATTGCGTTAAGATCTTCCGCGATACTGTTCGCCTGCTCCTTCGGGACCGCCATGCACATACCGATTCCCATGTTAAAGGTGTTGTACATTTCGCGTTCCGGAATATTGCCCTGGCTCTGTAAAAGAGAAAATACAGGCAGCTTCGGCAGGGAAGCCAGTTCAATTTTTGCAGTGGTATCCGGCTTAAGCATACGCGGGATATTTTCAAAGAATCCGCCGCCGGTGATATGGGAGATTGCCTTAATCTGATATTTTTGAAGCAGAGCAAGCACCGGTTTTACATAGATTTTAGTCGGCGTTAAAAGCTCTTCGCCAAGCGTATGTCCCAGGTCTTCCAGATACATATTGATATTTTTCTCACTGATATTAAAAACCTTGCGGACAAGCGAAAAACCGTTGGAATGCACGCCGGAGGACTGCAGGCCGACCAGCGCGTCGCCGACTTCGATTTGGGAGCCGTCAATGATTTTGTCCCGGTCTACCATACCGACGGAAAAGCCCGCCAGATCGTATTCATCCGTGGGATAAAATCCCGGCATTTCCGCGGTTTCTCCGCCCACCAGCGCGCAGCCGGACTGTACGCAGCCGTCCGCAACGCCGGAAACGATCTGGGCGATCTTTTCAGGATAATTCTTACCCACAGCAAGATAATCCAGGAAGAAAAGCGGTTTTGCGCCGCAGCACACAACATCGTTGACGCACATGGCCACGCAGTCAATACCGATGGTATCATGCTTGTCCATTAAAAATGCGATTTTCAGCTTGGTGCCTACGCCGTCGGTTCCGCTGACAAAAACCGGGGTATTCATACCGGCTAAATCAGGCTGAAACAGACCGCCGAAGCCGCCAATCCCCGAAACCACTCCCGGAATATTCGTACGAGCAACGTGGCCCTTCATGAGTTCGACCGCCTTATAGCCCGCGGTAACATCCACGCCCGCTGCCTTATAACTTTCGCTGTAGCTTTTCATGTAATATCCTCCCATACCTTTATCTGAAATCAACTGATGTTCTTATAACTCCGATACTTTAGTCTGAATGGCTTCGTCCTTCTTCGCTACCCCTTCGGCCATCTGCTTTTTCATTTCGGCCAGCTGCGCGGCAAGCGTTTCGTCGGAAAGCGCGAGCATCTGCGCCGCAAGAATTGCCGCGTTGTCCGCTCCGTCGATCGCCATTGTGGCAACCGGAATCCCGCTTGGCATCTGAACCGTGGCCAAAAGCGCGTCAAGACCGTCAAGGGTAGAGGATTTCACCGGAATCCCGATCACCGGAAGCGTGGTATTCGCCGCGAGGACACCCGCAAGATGCGCTGCTTTGCCCGCCGCGGCAATAATTACGCCGAAGCCGCTGCTCTTTGCGGCAGACGAAAATTCCGCTGCCGCCTGCGGAGTGCGGTGTGCCGACATTACGTGCACCTCCACCGGAACGCCGAATGATTTTAATCTTTTGATTGCAGGCGAAACGACCGGAAAATCACTGTCGCTGCCCATAATAACCGCTACCTTTTTTACTGCCATTAAAGATACTCTCCCTTTCAACGCCAACAAACTTCAATCTGCTTTAATAACGGCTTTATTATTCGCCGTTTTCGTAATTGTATCATGCCGTATCTGTTTTTCCTTTTTATTCTCGGCAGCTTACAGGCCTGAACAGCCCCGGCTGAAAATAAAAACAGGCTGCGGCGATAAAACGGCGCAGCCTGAACTCAGATAAAATATTGAATATTGGCGCAATTTGCCAGTAAGCACATGAAGCCTTCTGATTTTCTGACGGAAGATACTGTCATTGCACTTACCCTCCAAAAAACATTATATATTTATTTTAGGTGATTATGCTCACAAATTCAAGAGATGTTAAGCCAAAAAGTGATTTTCGTTAAGTTTATGCGACAAATATCATAACATTCAATTAAATTGTATATTATGTCACACTATTCTGGCAAAATAAGGCTTTTATCAAAGGAAGCCGTGAGCTGCAAAACGCTATGTTTCCCACATGGCATTTTCGATTTTTTCAAGAAATAATCTGCTGTAACTGACAGGCTTAAAGGAAACCGGCAGATTATATAAAAAGGGCGGGCGCCGCAATGACGTCCGTCCTTCCATTCTATGCTGTGATGAATTAATACATACCGCCCATGCCCGGGTCAGCCGGAACAGCCGGAGCAGCAACAGGTTCTTTTTTATCGGTAACAAGGGATTCCGTAGTGAGCACCATGGCTGCAACGGAAGCAGCGTTCTGCAGAGCGGAACGTGTTACCTTGGTCGGGTCAACAATACCGAAGGAAAGCATATCGCCGTATTCTTCGGTGAGCGCGTTAAAGCCGTAGCCGACTTTGTTCGTCCTCTTAATGGTATCTACAATGACGGAGCCTTCAAGGCCGGCATTTGCAGCGATCTGACGGATCGGCTCTTCCAAGACCTTCAGTACGATCTTTGCGCCGGTTTTCTCATCGCCCTCGCTCTGGTCGACTACCTTCTGTACGTCAGCGATTGTATCGATCAGCGCGACGCCGCCGCCAGCTACGATGCCTTCCTCAACTGCCGCCTTGGTAGCTGCAAGAGCATCTTCAATGCGGAGCTTCTGTTCCTTCATTTCCACTTCGGTTGCAGCGCCGACCTTGATGACCGCTACGCCGCCGGAAAGCTTTGCAAGGCGCTCCTGGAGCTTTTCACGGTCAAAGTCGGAAGTGGTCGTTGCAATTTGGGAGCGAATCTGGGAAACTCTGGATTTAATCTCTTCCTTATCGCCGGAACCGTCAACGATAATGGTGTTCTCTTTGTCCACCTTAATCTGACGCGCACGGCCGAGCTGTTCAACGGTCGTATCCTTTAACTCAAGGCCGAGTTCCTCGGAAATTACCTGGCCGCCGGTAAGAGTGGCGATATCGCGGAGCATTTCCTTTCTTCTGTCGCCGAAGCCGGGGGCCTTTACGCCTACGCAGACAAATGTGCCGCGCAGCTTATTGAGGATCAATGTGGTAAGGGCTTCGCCCTCAATGTCCTCTGCGATGATGACAAGCTTTTTGCCGGACTGAACAATCTTTTCGAGCAGCGGCAGAATTTCCTGAATATTGGAAATTTTCTTGTCGGTGATCAGGACGTATGCATCGTCAATAACCGCTTCCATCTTATCGGTATCGGTTACCATATAAGGGGAAATGTAGCCACGGTCAAACATCATGCCCTCAACAACCTCGGAATAGGTCTCGGCCGTCTTGGACTCTTCAACGGTAATAACACCGTCGGATGTTACTTTTTCCATAGCCTCGGCAATGAGCTTGCCGATAAATTCGCTGGAAGCGGAAATCGTTGCTACGCGGGCGATATCATCGGAGCCGTCAACCTTCTTGGAATTCTTTTTCAGGGATTCAACGGCAACGCTGACTGCCTTTTCAATTCCCTTGTGTACGATCATCGGATTTGCACCGGCTGTTACATTCTTCATGCCTTCGCGGATAAGAGCTTGTGCCAGAAGAGTAGCGGTGGTTGTACCGTCGCCGGCTACATCGTTGGTTTTGGTGGCAACTTCTTTTACAAGCTGCGCGCCCATGTTCTCAAAAGGATCGTCAAGCTCTACTTCCTTGGCAATGGTAACGCCGTCGTTAGTGATCAGCGGAGCGCCGAATTTTTTGTCGAGCACAACATTGCGGCCCTTAGGACCAAGGGTGATTTTTACTGTGTCAGCGAGCTGGTTAATACCGCTCAGTAAAGCTTTTCTGGCTTCTTCGCCGTAAATAATCTGTTTTGCCATAATAACTGATTCCTCCGATATAAATTAATATTAATTTTATTCTACAACAGCGAGAATGTCGCTCTGACGGACGATAGTGTATTCCTGACCGTCCAGCTTGATCTCTGTTCCGGAATATTTGCTTGTGATAACCTTATCACCCTTCTTAACATACATGGTAACTTCCTTACCGTCCACAACACCGCCCGGGCCAACCTCGATTACGTCGGCAATCTGCGGCTTCTCTTTTGCGGAACCGGCCAGAAGAATTCCGCTTTTTGTTGTTTCTTCGGCTTCTTCCATTTTGATAAGCACTCTGTCTGTTAAAGGTTTAATTGTCATAATATGTCCTCCTTAAAAATTAAGCTTTTCGTTTAGCACTCATTGTCTCCGAGTGCTAAATACTATTTTATATACTTGATAATAAAAAATCAATAGTTTTTCCATCAAATTTTGGAATTTAATAAATTATTTACAATTATGATCGGAATATGTAAGAGGCCGTTTCACTCCCGATTTATTTTATTTTTTACTCGGGAACTATAAAGTTGACCGCACAGGGAATCACTTTAAAATACTCCTGTTCCGTAGGGTGAACTTCACCGTCATAATTGGCGATTACTGGTTTTAAGGAAGACACCCTCATTTCCCTGCCCCGGCAATAGGTAAGGAGCCCTTTAAATTTCGGCGACTCGATGTGCCCGCCCTCCTTATAGATTTTGACAAGCGAGGGGATCATCGAAAAAGGCGGCTTTTTAATCAGGATAAAATCGAGCAGGCCGTCGTCCGGAACCGCTTTTGGCGCGCCGCAGTAGCCGCTTCCGTAATATTTTCCGCTGCCTGCAAGGGCGAACAGGTAATCGCCTTCATATTTTTTGTCTTCATCAATTTCTATTTTAAGGTGTTCCCCTATTTTCCCAAGTAAAACCTTTACAAGAGCAACGTTATAAGCCATCGGACCGCTGAAAAGAGGAAGCGTTTTGAATTTTACCATTTCGTAGGCGACCCTTGCATCCATTCCGATGGAACAGAGATTGATGGAAATCTGGTCTTTGGATTCGATCATGTCAACCTTCTTGGATTTTGCCGCGAGCTGCTTTTCGATGGAGAGGAAGCTCTCGATCTTGCCGAAGGTCTTTACAAAATCATTCCCGGAACCGCACGGAATAATTCCGACTTCCGCATTATCCATCCCGATCACGCCGGCCGCAACCTCACTGAGCGTACCGTCGCCCCCAACACCGAAAATTCGGACCGCGTCCCCTTTCGCGCCCTGCTGCTTTGCCAGCTCTGCGGCGTGTTTCGGGTAGTTTGTAACATGGCAGACCAGATCCATCCCGTTTGCCCTGAAATAGTTCTGTATATCCGGAAAAATCGTATTGTAAGGGTTTGTTTTTCCGGCGGACGGATTTATGATAAACACGTAACGCATAGAAGCCCTCCTGTTTCCCTCTGGTTCGTCTTTATTTAAAGAACATATAGAACTGGCATTTTATCATGCCGTTGTAAAGCTTCCTGCGCCGGTCGGCCTTGCGGCCGAAGCAATCCTCAAAGGTCTCGTCCGGGCTGATGATTGAATAACTCCATCCGTGCTTTTGCTCAAAAACCCTGCCCATCGTCCTGTAAAGCTCTTCCGCCTGACGGATGTCCAGAAGCCGTTCGCCGTAGGGCGGATTGCAGATTACGCAGCCGTATTCTCCCAGCGCCTTAAAGTCGGAGATATCGCGCTTTTCCGCATGGATACGGGAAATCACCCCGGCCTTTTTCGCGTTTTCCAGCGTCAGCGTAACGGCCGCTCCGTCAATATCGTAGCCATACGCGGAAAACGCCGCGTCTCTGCGGACTAAGTCCTGCGCGCGTTTTCTCTCGCGCTGCCAGACCTCTTTATTGATATTCTGCCAGCGTTCCGCGGAAAAATGCCGCTGCATCCCCGGCGCAATATCGAGCGCGTACATTGCGGCTTCAATCAGGATGGTGCCGGAGCCGCAGAAGGGATCGATAAAATTGGCGTCGTGCCGAACGCGGGCAAGGTATGCCATAGATGCCGCCAGCGTTTCCTTGATCGGCGCTTCGGTGGAGTTCGCACGATACCCGCGCTTATGCAGCCCCGCCCCGGAGGTATCGATCATTACGCTGACATTGTCTTTCATAATCAGAAACTGAATCTGATAAAGGCTGCCGGTTTCTTCAAACCAATCTACATGATACTTTTGCTTCAGGCGTTCTACGACCGCCTTTTTTATGATTGACTGACAATCCGGCACACTGGAGAGCTTTGAGCTCAGGCTTCTCCCCTTTACAGGAAACGCGTCGCTTTTTCCGATCCAGCGTTCCCACGGGATCGCTTTCACGCCCTGAAAAAGCTCTTCAAAGCTGCGGGCCTGAAAATACGCCGCCTGAATCAGAACCCTTTCCCCGTAGCGCGAACAGATATTCGCGCGGGCAAGCATTTCGTCCGAGCCGTCAAAAACGACTCTGCCGTTCTGCGGTTCAACATTTTTCGCTTCCATTTTC